>NZ_LMYH01000003.1:0-299197 GCF_002917995.1 Parasaccharibacter apium | reverse complement strand
CTTTTGTCTCATATGCCTATGGAACCGACAAAATCACTTTTTCCGGCGTGTGAAGACACCTTTGGCCATACGCCATGCCTGCCCAGGGAAATATTTTCCATTCAACCTTTAATGAGGGGTGGGTAGCGCCGCTTCGTGAGGTGCTTTGGCTTTTTCCCGTGCAGTGCTATAGGTGAGGGAATGGTCGGCGGAGGGGTGTGTTCTGTCCTCCCTCTGGCAAGGGCCTTGGTGTTTTTCATGAATCTGGAAGGGGCAGCAGTCGTATCATGAATGGTCTACTGGAACTTGGTCAGGCAGTGCTCGCTGCCCAGGGAAAAATTTTCAGGGAATGTGCAAAACGGCACGGTATCCGGCTGTGCTTCCTTGTCGTGGCTCTCGTGTTTCTCGGCTTTGCAGCTATTACCCTGCACGGAGTGTTCTGGGCCTTTTTCAGGCAGGTCTGCCATCTGGGTCTTCTGCTGTCTGCTACCTGTGTACTGGGGATAGACCTGCTGTTTTTCATCATTTTCCTGCTTCTGGCGGTGCGTGCCGGTCATTCCGGCCTGGCAGAGGCCCGCGCCCGCATGGAGCGGGACAGGAAGATGCATGAGCTGAAGCAGAGCTTTGCGCTGACGTCCCTGCTTGGTCTCGCCAGTGGTCCGGTGGGCCGTTATGCGGGTGGGCAGGCATGGCGTATGGCCAAAGGTGTCTTCACACGCCGGAAAAAGTGATTTTGTCGGTTCCATAGGCATATGAGACAAAAGAAGCGGCCTTCAGGGGCCGCTTCTGCTATGGGCTTTCTGTTTCCAGGTGGGTTCCATCTGGTCAGACGCCTGTAATTGACGTTAAGAAGTGGTAAGAGCTGCTTCTGCCTCTGTGGTTGAAACGGGAAGATGGCCTGGCGGTGGTGCCGTGTCGTCCTCTGGATGGATACCCGGCATGGTACCTTCGGGAGGAAGCAGAGTCCGGCCCGTCTGGACGGACACCGGGCCTTTTGCAGGTGCGATAGGGAACAACGTGAGCAAAGCATCAGACACATCACCCGCACGGTCCCGTTCTATCGGGGATTGCGGCGCATGATGCTTTCGGAAGTCAGCCTCTGCGGAGTGTTCGTTTCTCCAATAGCTGTTTATGCTGTCTGCGCAGTGCTGGTGACTCTGGCCCTGCGCTATGTGTTGTGGCGTCTCGGAGCATTGGGCTGGTTCTGGCATGTCGCCCTGTTCGAGATTGCCCTGTATGTCTGTGTTCTCTGTCTTCTGGTTATTTTCGTCTGAGGTGGAGCGGGGGTATGAACTGGTTTCGGCGTCTTGTACGTCCATTGCTGACACTGATCATCATCGCTCTGGCTATTGGTCTGGGGTATGTCGTGTGGGACCTTTATGTCCTTGATCCCTGGACACGTGATGGTCGTGTCCGTGTCTACGTCGTTACGGCCACGCCTGAAGTGTCGGGAACGGTCGTGTCTGTTCCGGTTGTGGACAACCAGTTCGTTCATAAGGGGGATCCGCTTTTCACGGTGGATCCACTGCGTTTCAGGCTCAGGATCGATGAGGCACGGGCCCGTCTGGCGGGTGTGACGGAAGATTACAAGCTGAGCGTCATGAATGCGAAGAGGCGGCGCGGGCTTGGTGGCGTCGTGTCCCGTGAGGAACAGGATGTGTTCGACTCCGAGATGGAAGTACGCCGGGCACGGCTGGAAGAAGCCCGGTCTGCCCTCGATACGGCCCTGCTCAATCTTCAGCGTTCCACGGTCTATTCTGCCGTGGATGGCTACGTGACCAATCTCAATCTGCGTGTCGGTGATTATGTGACGGCTGGACAGTCCCGCATGGCCGTGATCGATGCGAACAGCTATTGGGTCTATGGTTATTTTGAAGAAACCAAGATGCATGGTGTGCATGTTGGTGATGAGGCCCGTATCAAGCTCATGGGATATCGTCATGTCCTGCGGGGGCATGTCGTCAGTATTGGCCGAGGCATCAATGATGCAAACGGCATGTCGGACAGGCTCGGCCTGCCAGATGTGAATCCGATCTTCACATGGGTAAGGCTGGCTCAGCGTATTCCCGTGCGTATTGAAATTGATGAGATGCCGCCAGAGGTCATTCTGTCTGCAGGCATGACAGCCACCGTGGCGGTGGGGAAAGCAAAAGCCGGAGGCAGGGGGCTGTTGACGACATGGCTGCAGGATCACCTGTGAGATGAAGATGCGGTTTGTTCCCCTTGTTGTCAGCAGCTGTCTTTTCTTGACGTCCTGCATGGTCGGACCGGAATACAGGCCGGACAGGATGAAAGTGCCGGGCCATTTTGCCAGTGAGCCCCACCCCGCCACCAAGGAGGAAATTGCCGAGACGGAAGCCAACCTCCGGGACTGGTGGGCGCAGTTTCACGATCCTGTTCTGGACAGACTGGTGGAGCAGACCATCAGAGGGAATTACGACCTTCAGGTGGCCACCCAGCATGTTCTGGCCGAGCAGTCTGTCCGGCGGCAGGCACAGGCCAACTGGTATCCCCAGCTGGATGCCAATGCGGGTGGGGGAGACAACCGCTACTCCATCAATGTTGACAACTGGCCCCTGCGCCCGGGCAACCCGAACAATCACCCCCATGCGTCTGTGCTGACCTATGGTGCCCGGGCAAGCTGGGAGATTGATGTTTTTGGCCATATCTCCCGGCAGGTGCAGGAGCGTAAGAGGCTGGTGGAAGTCAGCATCGAGGAGCGGCGGGGGCTGCTGCTCTCTCTGCTGAGCCAGCTGGTGACAGATTATGTTGAGCTGCGGACCATCCAGACCCGCATGAGCGTGACAGAGGATTCCATCCGCACGGCTCGGGACAGTACCCAGCTGGTGGAGAGGCTCTTCAATAATGGCGTCGGCAATACGCTGGCCATTGCCCAGTCCCGGACGGAAGAACATGCCGAGCTGGCTCGTCTGCCCCCCTTGCGGGCGCGGCAGGAGCAGCTCATCCATGCCATCAACGTGCTGATGGGTGAGATGCCCGGTAAGGAACAGCCTGATCTTGAAGAGCGGCGGCCCATCCCGACCCTGCCCCCGTTCCCGGCCATGCTGCCTTCCGCCGTGCTGACCAACCGGCCCGACATCCGTTCGGCCGAGCGGCGCTATGCGGCGAGCGTCTCCCGCATCGGAATCACGATTTCCAATCTGTATCCCAATTTCAGCATCCCGCTGACCTTCAATCCCAATGCCTCTGCCGCCTATCAGGCGTTCCAGATTGGAGGGATGAGCTGGAATGTCATGATGATGGCCTCCCTGCCCATCCTGCATGGGGGTAAATACAGCGCCCAGATCGCCCAGGCCAGAAGTGAGGCGGAGGCCAGTCGCCTGCAATATCGTCAGACCGTTCTGAATGCTTTTCGGGAAGTGGAAGACAGCCTCGATGACTGGCATCAGGACAACGAGCTGGTGCGGGAAGAACGGGAGGCCGCCACGCAGGCCGGTCTGGCCCTGTCCCGTGCCCGCAAGCTCTATGCCGCCGGGCTGACGGGCTATCTGGATGTTCTCAACTCCCAGCAGACCTACCTGTCCCGCCGGGTGGCCGCTGTGTCGGCTACCGGCAAGCGCATGGATGATGCCATCTCGCTCTACATTGCTTTCGGTGCCGGTTGGCAGGGGCGGGAACTTTCCAATACCACCCTGAAGGTGGAACAGCATGAGAGCAAGGACATGATCCTGCGGGCCTTCAGCCGTTAGGTCATATCTGGCTGGCGGGTGTCCCGGTAAGCCTGCATCGTGCCGAACCGCAGATTGAGGGCCTGTGTTCCTCCTGCCCGGTCGGGCACGTCCATCGTCACGGTCGGGTCCAGCCGCATGGCGTCGTGCCCGGCGAGATGGACGATGCCGACAGGGCGGTGCGGAAAAGTGACCTCGCAGAGCAGGCCCGTTCGTGAGTCGATCTGCCACGGTCCCAGATAGTTGCATCCGGCAGGCATCAGGGCGGTGGCGTAGCCATCGTGATAGCTTGTCAGGGCCATGGCGAGCTGGCCGGAGCTGAATATCTTGCCGTGCCGCAGGGCTTCTTCCTGCCAGTGGCGGAGCCGGGGCCAGTGCGGAGCCGTGCGGGAGAGGGCGAAGACACCGGCATTGAGGGTGGGGCGCACGCCGATATGACGGCATATCGCCCGGGGCAGCCGGGCCAGACGGGAATTCTTGTACAGGATGGTGCGGAGCTGCACGAGGCCGAAGGGCAGCCAGCGCAGCCGGAACAGCGGCTTGTGCAGGAAGAGTTCCGGCGTGATGGCCAGAGCGTGCGGCGTCTGCTCGGCGGCCTGGAAGAGAAGCTCCACGGCCTGACAGTCCTGCACCCAGGCATCTGCATCGATCCATACCAGCGTGTCATGCTCCGGGAAGAGCTGGTCCAGCCACATCTTGGAGAGTTCGATGGCCAGATTGGGGCGCCTGCGCATGGCCCATCGTGAGACATGAGGAAAGGCTCTCGGGGTACGGACAGTGATGCCATTCTGCTCCAGCCATGTGACCTGTTTCCGCTTCAGCCCGCCATCAATGCAGGCGACCGGCAGCCCGGCCAGCTCCGGGAAGCGGCGGATGGAAGCGACCAGCTCCTGAAGCAGGGGAAAATAACGGCTGTCGCTGCCTGTAATGATGAGGCGGCGGGAAAGGTTGGCAGGGGAGGGGCTGTCAGCATGCAGCATGAAGAACTGTCTTTCGGCAAGGTCTGGGAAAGTGTCGGGAAATGCACGGGCAAAAATTCATTCTCTATTGACCTTACCTTACAGGCACACCACTTCTTTGGGAAAGAAAGGTTTTTTCCATGACAGGCACACCAGTACAGTCAGCCGCCGATTTCCTGCGCCCCCGGGTGCAGACCCTCATCAGGGAGGCGGAAGCTGCTGGCTATTCCAGAAGCAGGGTTCTGGCCGTGCTGATCGACCTGCTGGATGATACGGATCTGGAGGATACAGGACAGTAATGGCGACTGACCCATATAAGGTTCTTGGCGTAAGCAGTACAGCGTCGGAGAAGGAAATCCGCAGCGCCTACCGTCGGCTGGTCAAGCAGTATCACCCTGACCGCAACCCCGGTGATACCAAGGCGGAGGAGCGCTTCAAGGAGATTGGCAAGGCGTACGAGATTGTCGGTGACGAGGAGAAGCGCGCCCAGTTCGATCGTGGCGAGATCGATGCGGATGGCCAGATGAGGGGTCCCTTTGGCGGGGGCGGTTTTGGTGGCGGTGCCGGGGCCGGTGGCCCAGGTGGTGGCTTTGGCGGATTTGGCGGTTTCTCGGGCGGTGGTTTCAATCCGGAGGACCTGGGGGACATTTTCGGTGCCTTTGGTGGCGGGGGCGGTGGTTTCCGGTCTGCCCGTCCCCGGCGGGGCGAGGACCTGCATGGCGAGCTGCGTATCAGCATGGAGGAATGTGCTCTTGGTACCCGGCGTGATGTCAGCCTTGGTGGAGGGCGTGAGGTGTCCGTCACCATTCCTGCGGGCATCGAGGATGGCAAGACGCTTCGTCTGAGGGGGAAAGGTCAGCCGGGGCAGCCCGGCATGGATGGTCGGCCCGGCCCTGCCGGGGATGTGCTGCTGAAGATTCATGTGGCGGAAGACCCTTATTACAGGCGTGAGGGGCGGAATTTGCGTGTCACGCAGGATGTTGACCTCCATACGGCCATTCTGGGTGGCAAGGTGCATGTCCGTACCCCGGGTGGAACGGTGGCGCTGAAGGTCAAGCCACATTCTGACAGTGGCACGGTCCTGCGTTTGACTGGTCGTGGTATTGCGGCGGATAAACGGCATGAGGCGGGAAATCTGCTGGTGACCCTGCGTGTTGTGCTGGGGACCATTTCGCCGGAGCTGGAAGCCCTCGTGCGGCGTGAAGCCGAGGAGAAAACGGAGAGCTGAGGGCCAGTCCCTGCTGGAGTGTGGTGTGTGGCAGGGTGGTGAAAAAGGAAGGCAGGCCCTCTGTCCCGCTTTGGGATGTGAAGGGCCTGCCTCTGGTGTGTTGGTGATGGCCCTGCAAGGGGTTGGGAGTGGCGGGGAAAGGACGGGTTAGCCATGGTCTGGGGGATGTCTTTCTGGCTGCGTGTCAGACAGTCCAGCGTTCTGGGAGCATTGGTGGCCATCGTGTTTGTTGTGGCCCTGTGTGTGCTGGGCCTGGTGGGGATTGCCCATGTGGATGGGTTCCACCTCGCAGGGGGCTGATTTTTGCGCTAGTGAGGAGGGAGCCAGTGTCCTTCCCGTAACGGAGTAGCGTGCCCTCATGACCGATCAGCAACATTCTGCGGCGTCCTTTTTTGTCGCACGGCGGCAGGCTTTTGCTGTCGTCATGGCCATCGAGCTGTGGGAGCGTTTCGGTTATTACGGCATGCAGGCTGTCCTGACCGTTTTCATGGTCACCCAGCTGCACATGCGGGATCATGACGTTAACCTCATGCAGGGGGGACTGGGATTTTTCATCTACAGTCTTCCTGTTTTGGGGGGGCTTCTGGGGGATCAGTGCCTCGGGACAAGACCCACCATGCTGGTGGGGGCCTTCGGGCTGACAGCCGGATATGGTCTTCTGGCCATGTCTCTTGGCAGTCAGGCTGTTTTCCTTCCGGCCCTGACACTGATTGCCCTCTCCAACGGGTTGTTCAAACCCAATGCGGGGACGCTCGTTCGGCGCATTTACGCCGGGGATGGCACGGCACTGGATGCCGCTTTCACACTCTACTATATGGCCATCAATGTTGGGTCGACCGTCTCCATGCTGCTGATGCCGTGGCTCCAGCAGCGCTATGGGGCGGCTGTGGCCTTTCTGGCCTGTGCCGGGGGGCTGCTGGTCGGGCTTGGCTATTATGCAGTGCGGGCCGGGCGTATGCGGCGGTTTCTTGCCGCACGGGCGGTTGAGGCAGTCCGGCGGCATGGGCCATCCTCCATGCCTGTTCCTCTGGTGGAGCGTCTTTCCACTCCCGTGCTGAAAGGGGCGCTGGGCGCTGGAATCCTGCTGGCCCTGCTGGTGGTCTGGGGATTTTGCACATGGGTGCTGTATAGCCCGGCGCTGGTCCAGCTCTGCATCATTCTGGCAGGGGTGGGGCTTCTTCTGCTCTGGGTCTGGCTTTATGTGCGGGCGAAGGACGGTGAACGGCCCGGTCTGCTGCTGACCTACATCCTCTGTGCTCAGACAATGGCCTACCAGATCTTCTACCAGCAGATGCAGACCTCCCTGACACTGTTTGCCATGCGGGATGTCTCTGGCGTGTACCAGCTGGGGTCATGGCGGCTGTTCACCATGTCGGCAGGCCAGTTCCAGGCGCTCAATCCGATCGCTGTCATGCTGTTCAGCCCGCTGCTGGCATGGCTGTACCGTCGTCATGCGGGTAGGGGGCAGGATGCTTCACCCGCCATCAAGATACTGCTCGGTTATGGCTTGGTCGCTCTGGCTTTTTGCATCTGGTGGTTGGCCGCTGGCCATAGCACGGGGCTTGTTTCGCCGTGGGTCATGGTGGCCGGGTATGGCACCATGTCCCTCGGGGAGCTGCTGACCATCGGTCTTGGGTTGGCCATTGTGGCCCGTTATGCCCCGGCCCGTGTCAGCGCAGTGCTGATGGGGGCCCTGTTCCTGCTCTGGGGGGTCGGCATGTATCTGGGGAGCCTGGTGGCTGATCTCGCCAGTGTTCCGGCCGATGGTGGGGGCAGCCTGGCGGGTTATGCTGCCCTGTTCCGGGAACTGTTTCTGGGGTGTGTGGGGCTGTGTGTTGTGCTGGCCCTGCTTCTGCCGCTGACCCGCCGCCTCGGGCAACAGCATCGTAGCTGGACGGTAAATAAACCGACAACGGTCACATGAACTTGAAGAGGTGGATGACGACTGATCTGGTATAGACAGATTTCACCACTGGAAGTCAGCGATAAAATTTATATAAAGGGACGGTGTCATCCTTTGCCGCAGTGCCGCTTGTGGCCTGTCTGGCATTGTCGTGCTGAAGGCTGCCATGGCGCATCTGGCCTTCAGGTTCCTGTCCTGATCAACGGCTATGAAGGCTAATCTATGCGTGGAATGTGGCAAAAGGCTGGTACAGCAGCAGTAGGTGTCGCTTGGATGCTGGGAGCCCATGCCGTTTTTGCGCAGGATGCTGCCGGGCCGGCTGCCGTGAAGGAGAAAGCGGCAGCAGGTGGGGAGATCACGACGGCCCAGAGGGATGAGCTGTTGAAGGAACGGAATTACGGTGCGCCTGCAAGGGATGAGCAGCGTGCTTTCGGGTCCGTGCCTCTCCCGATCCCGGGTGACGTCTTCTCCCGCGGGGCCAGTGAGCAGGCTTCACCAGAGAAGCAGAAGGGGCTTTTCCCCAACAGCTGGCACGATTTTGCCAATCAGGATGGTTTTTTTGGTGACCCTTGGGGCGCACGGAGCTGGCTGGCCGATCATGGCGTGACGATCGGCGGGCGTTACTTTCAGGACACCGCAGGCAATCCGTTCGGGGGGAAATCCCGTGCGGTCCGCTATGCGGATGAAGAGGCCCTGTCTCTGGATTTCAACCTGAAGAAGCTGCTGGGCGTTGCCTTCAATGCGGGCACACTGCACTTCCTGACACTGGCCCGTCAGGGGGCCGGGCTGGGAAACACGTTGCCGGCTGTTGACAGCCCGATGGAAATTTACGGGGCCGGTGAGACCATGCGCCTTGGCCGCCTCAGCTGGGAAATGCACTGGAACAAGTACGTACATACCGAGGTTGGTGAGATCAACACGGAGAATGACTTCGAGCAGTCTTCCACCTATTGGGGGGCCAACCTGTACTGCCAGTTCCAGAACAACGGCATCTGCGGGATGCCGCAGTCCATTGCCATGAATTCGGGTTACGGCTTCTATCCGACGGCCCATCCCGGTGCGTGGATCAAGCTCTATCCGGCGGGGAATGACCATTATCTGGTGCAGTTCGGGGCTTACAGTGTGGACCCGACGATCACCGGCGTGCGGAATGGCTGGAAGATGAACCTGCACGGGGCGACAGGTACCTATCTGCCGTTCCAGCTGGGCTGGCATCGGGGCGGGACGGATGATTATAGCGGCCCGTTACAGACGAACGTGAAGATCGGCGGCTATTGGGACACGTCCGAGGTCAAGAACGTCTATGGCCAGATGGGAACATATTACATTCCGGCTTCTGCGGCGCAGGATGCGCCCGTCTCCAAGGTGAGGGGCCGGTTTGGTGGGTGGTTCCAGTTTGACCGCATGTTGCAGCGGGATGGAGCGGACCCGCACCGGGGAACGGCGTTTTTTGCCTCCTTCACATGGGGCGATCCCCGCACGGCCATTGCGCCCTATTTTGTGACGGCGGGTATTACCCGGAAGGGAACGTTCGCCAGCCGCCCCAATGATACAATCAGTTTTGGCATGAAGGCCCTCTGGGCCAATCCGAAGGTCACACACTGGATCGAGCATCTCCAGCACACGGGTCGGGGTGCCGGGCTGTATGCTCCGCATTCGGAAGAAGCCATCGAACTCAATTATGGATACTGGCCCACACGCTGGCTGCTGCTGCGGCCCGGCTTGCAGTATCTCTGGAGTCCCGGTGCTCTGAAACGGTACAAGGATGCCATGCTGATTGATCTGGAATCAGCCATTTCTTTCTGAGGTCATCCCGCCTGCTGCAGGTCACAAAAGGTCGTCTTTGGGACGGCCTTTTTTCATTTTCGGCAGCAGAATATCACTTTTCATCCCATTCTGTCTGTTCTGGATATTGTCCCGCTTTTCAGAAGGTGGATATACTTACGATACCGGAACAATAGGTGGGGTGGCTCAATGCGGTATTGGCAGTATCTTCTGGTGGTCGGGGTGTGCGGTGGAGCTGTGTCATGGCTGGAAGGCGCACAGGCCGCTCCCAGCGAGCAGGGGGGGCCCGTTCAGGCCACGCTGGCCGGCACGTCCTCTTCTTCCGTCCCGGCAGCTCCATCACCTGCCCCGGTGGCGGCCCCCAGTGCCGTCCAGCCTGCCGCACCGGCCGGGAAGAGCTGGTTTTCCGACATTGATGTCGGTCTCCAGATTGAGGGCGGGGCCATGGCCAATACCGGCCATCCTGGAAATGGCATGAATTTCGGTCAGCTTCTCCAGTCCCACAGTGATACGGGGATGCTCAATCAGGTCGCCCTGACCATCACCAAACCCGTTGACCCGATTGGTGACGGTTACGGGCTGGGGGCGAACATCCAGATGCTTTATGGTTCTGATGCCAGAGCTTACGTCATCACGGGGATTTCAGACCGCTGGCTGGATCATCATCGCTACCAGCTTACCCCCATTCAGGCCAACATCGCCCTGCATATGCCGTGGCTGACGAAAGACGGGCTGGACATGCAGCTGGGCATCCTGTCCTCCCCCATGGGGGTGGAGGTGCTGAATCCGGCAGGGCGGGCCTTCTACACCATGTCCTATACGGCGCAGTATTCCAATCCGTTCGAGCATGTCGGCTTCTATGGGCAGTGGCACCTGAATTCGCATTACGCTGTTCTGTTCGGGATGGATGCCGGGAACCAGAAATCATTTGGCCGGGGCAACAACAATGGCGAACCGGCCGGTTATGTGGGCTTCAATGCCAGCCAGCTGGCAGGAGGTGCCCTGTCCCTGACCTATCTGCTGCGGGTCGGGCCGGAAGACCCCCGCCGTGCGCTGGGCAGCCACAGGGCGCATGAGGCGCAGCGTTTCTGGAACGACCTCAACGCCACATGGCAGATCAACCCCAAATGGAGCCTGACAGCCGAGGCCACGCAGGTTCATGATGAGGGGCTGGATGCCAATACATGGAGCGGCGTCATCTGGGGAGCCTATGCGGCAACATCCACCCTGACCTTCAATGCCCGGGCGGAAGTCTATCGGGACAGCACGGGCCAGTTTGTCGTGCAGTACCCGGAGGACACAGGCTATGGCCGGTCACTGCTCGGCCTGCCCGCCCGGACCTACAGCGCCCCGGCAACGACGTATGGCGACCTGTCCTTCAATGCCGTGTGGCGGCCGAATATCGGCCATCATGTCAAGCTGCTTCAGATCCGTCCGGAAATCCGGTTTGACCGTTCGTTGAACAACACCCGGCCTTTTGCGGATTTCCGGCATCAGAACCGTATTCTGATTGGCGGAGACGTGACGCTCGGTTTCTGAGGGGGAATTTCAGCCACGCCCCCGGTATCCGGGCACATCCTGTGCGGGAATCCAGACATCGTCCGGGGCGGGGCCTGTCTGCCAGAAGACGTCGATCGGCATCCCGCCACGAGGGTACCAGTAGGCCCCGATGCGCAGCCATTCCGGGTCCAGCAGTTCGACAAGGCGTGTGGCGATGGTTACCGAGCAGTCTTCATGGAAGGCTCCGTGATTGCGGAAACTGGTGAGGTAGAGCTTGAGGGACTTGCTCTCCACGATCCAGTCCCGTGGGATGTAGTCGATGACGATATGGGCAAAGTCCGGCTGTCCCGTCACCGGGCAAAGGGAGGTGAATTCCGGAGCGGTGAAACGGACAACATAACGCCGCCCTTTATGGGGAGCCGGGACACGCTCCAGCTCGGCGGTTTCAGGCGACTCCGGCTGTACGGTCTGTCGGCCAAGCTGGCTGAGGCTTTCCGTGCCGGGGGCGGTGGGGCCTTTGGGGGGATGGGTGGTCATGAAACGGCTCCTTTTCTGCTGGAATGAGAAAGATGAAGGCATGAAATACGATGCTGCATGGCTTGATACACGGTTCGGATTTGCAAAAAAATCAGTTTCGGTGCAGTAAGGGCACCATTCTGTCCCAATCTGTCACTTCCTGAAAGATCGTCCATGGACATCCGTAACATTGCCATTATTGCCCATGTCGATCATGGGAAAACAACACTCGTGGATCAGCTGCTCCAGCAGTCCGGCACTTTCCGTGAGAATCAGGCCGTCACCGAGCGTGCGATGGACAGCAATGATCTCGAGCGTGAGCGCGGGATCACCATCCTGGCCAAATGTACTTCCGTCGTGTGGAAGAACACCCGTATCAACATCATCGACACCCCGGGCCATGCCGACTTCGGTGGTGAGGTGGAGCGCATCCTGAGCATGGTCGATGGGGCCGTGATTCTGGTGGATGCCGCCGAAGGTGCCCTGCCGCAGACCAAGTTCGTGCTGGGCAAGGCCCTGGCCCGTGGTCTGCGCCCGATGGTTGTCGTCAACAAGGTGGACCGTGGCGATGCCCGCCCGGACGAGGTGCATGACGAGGTGTTTGACCTCTTCGCCGCCCTCGGTGCCAATGACGAGCAGCTGGACTTCCCGATGCTGTATGCGTCCGGCCGCCAGGGCTGGGCGGATACGGAGCTGGAAGGCCCCCGTGAGAACCTGCACCCGCTGTTCGACCTCGTCCTGAAGCATGTGCCCAGCCCGGGCCTGGACAAGGACAAGCCGTTTGCTATGGTCTCCACCATTCTGGAGAGCGACAACTTCCTTGGCCGTATCCTGACAGGCCGCATCGAGCAGGGCCGTGCGAAGGTGAACATGCCCATCCGTGCCCTGCGGGCTGATGGCAGCGTGGTCGAGACAGGCCGCATCACCAAGCTTCTGTCCTTCCGTGGTCTGGACCGTGTGCCCGTCGAGGAAGCCGAAGCGGGTGACATCGTGGCCATTGCCGGTCTCTCCGAGGCCACCATTCCCGACACGCTGGCCGAGCCGTCCATCGAGGAGCCGCTGCCCTCCACACCGATCGACCCGCCGACCCTTTCCATGACCTTCCGCATCAATGATGGTCCGCTGGGTGGTCGTGAGGGCAAGAAGGTGACGTCCCGCCAGATCCGTGACCGTCTCTTCAAGGAGACGGAAGGCAACGTGGCCATCAAGGTGACGGACAGCCCGGAAAGCGAGGCTTTCGAGGTTGCCGGTCGTGGTGAGCTGCAGCTGGGCGTGCTGATCGAGAACATGCGCCGTGAGGGGTTCGAGCTGACCATCGGCCGTCCCCGTGTGCTGTTCCGTGAGAATCCGGAAACGGGTGAGCAGGAAGAGCCGTTCGAGGAAGTCGTCATCGATGTGGACGAGCCGTATTCTGGCGTGGTCGTGGAGAAGATGTCCCTGCGCAAGGGCGTGATGCAGGACATGCGTCAGTCCGGCGGTGACAAGGTCCGCCTGACCTTCATGATCCCCTCCCGTGGTCTGATCGGCTATCACGGCGAGTTCCTGACCGACACCCGCGGGTCCGGTCTGATGAACCGTCTCTTCCACTCCTACCAGCCGCATGCTGGTGCGATTGAAGGCCGCCGCAACGGCTCCCTGATCTCTGCCGAGGATGGTGCGACGACTCCGTATGCGCTTTTCTCCCTTCAGGATCGTGGGACGCTCTTCGTGGATGCGGGTGAGAAGATCTACACCGGCATGATCCTCGGTGAGCATTCCCGTGAGAATGATCTGGAAGTGAACGCCGTGCGTGAGAAGAAGCTCACGAACATGCGTGCCTCCGGCAAGGATGATGCCGTCGTGCTGGTTCCGCCCCGCAAGATGAGCCTCGAGCAGGCCATTGCCTACATCGAGGATGACGAGCTGGTGGAGGTCACGCCGTCTGCCATCCGTCTGCGCAAGCGTTATCTGGACCCGCACGAGCGCAAGCGTGCCGCCCGTGGTGCGAAGGGCTGAGGCCCGGACTTCCGTTTTGGGTCATGAAAAAGGCCGGGGCGTCTGCTCCGGCCTTTTTGTTTAAGGTAAGGCTTGATTTCTGATGACTTTAAGTATCATACTGACTTCCATGCTTAGGAAGCCTTTGTCTATTCAACCAATTCCATATCAAGGTAGCAAACGTGCCTTGGCTCCACGTATTTGCAGTTTATTTCCTAAAGGGGTGAAGACATTATATGAACCGTTTGCTGGATCTTCAGCAGTTACGCTGTTCGCTGCAGCGCATGATCTAGCAGAGAGTTTTGTTATTGGTGACTGCTACGGTCCTTTGACTAAATTATGGAAATTGATAATTGAAAATCCGTTAGAGCTTTCGGAAAGATATACTGAGCTTTGGAAAGCTCAGTTTGATGTGGGACCGTCTCACTTTAAGGACATTCGGACTCAGTATAATGAGAATAATGATCCAGTTTTTCTTTTGTATTTAATTGCTAGATGTGTCAAGAATGCAGTTAGATTTAATAAAGAAGGAAAATTTACTCAGTCTGTAGATAAAAGGCGTACTGGTATGAAGCCTGATCGTTTGTCACGAGTTGTTCGTGATGTGAGTGGATTACTTAAGGGACGAACGATTATATTTCATGGTGATTTTTTAGATTGCTTGGATGGGGTCTCGGAGGACGATCTAGTTTATATGGACCCGCCATATCATGGAACAACTTATGGGGCTGATAAGAGGTATGCCGCCGGGCTGGAACGAGAGCGCCTTATAGAAGGTCTGCACTATTTGGATGAAAAATTTATCCCTTACATTTTGTCATATGATGGTCAGGTAGGAAATAAGGTGTATGGGGAACCTTTGCCCTCTACCATTAAGGCTGATCGTTTAGCTATTCATGCAGGTCGTTCATCTCAAGCGACTATAAGTGGAATTTGTGCAGAGACTATTGAGAGCCTTTATGTTTCTCGCTCTCTGAAAGTGAAACAGGCTGATATATGTCGTATTCAGGGACAACAAGGTCAGTTATTTTTCTAGTTTTTTCTTTATAAAATCAGGGAGAGAAAGTTTAGCTTTCTTTGCTTGTTGGAAAAGACGATCGTATATGTCTACTTCTTGTTCGCTCCATGTTATATCGATGCGTCTGAATGGAGAGCCTGCGATGTGTGTGTATTCTTCAGGTGAAGACCAATAGCACGATTTACAGAAATCTATGGAGCGTGTTTCCAAGAAATTGGGACAGTGTTCGCAGGCCCAACTTTTTTGTCGATTAGATGAAGAGTCTAGAAGCATGAATGATGCTAAATTGAGCGGACTGTCGTTATCACCAGAAATTTCATAGGGGATTCGATGGTCTATTTGTAAATATGCTTCTGGCAAGAGTGTATTAGAAATTGCATCACGAGAACCATATCGTTTAATAAGGTCCTGTTTTAATTTTTTGGGGAAAGCTTTTCTTCCACCAATGCGGCCCCTGATAATTTTTGATGGATCTCCAAAAGTATAAGCTGCTATCCTTCGGTTGGTTTTTAGAGAAGTAATTTTGTGAGTATTCAGAGGGACGCCATTTTCTCGTACGTCTCTGATAGCTCTAGGTGGGTGATCATAACCGTATTTTTCTTTCAATTCTTCAGTGGTTATGAATCCATATTCTAAGATGTGTTTTATTACTGTTCTGGCGCGTTTTGCTTGAATATTGTTGCACAGATCAAGCATAGTCTGATTTAGTGATGAGGCGGGCGTTTTTTTGATATTTTCAATGTGATTCATGTTTCATCTCAAGTAAATCTGATGGCGAAGCATTTAAAGCATTAGAAAGAGCTTCCAATGTTGCAAGCGTTATGTTTCGTTCAGATCGTTCAATTGAACTGATATAAGTCCTGTGGTACCCGCAGATATCAGCAAGCTCTTCTTGAGATAAGTCCATATTCAATCGCAATCTCCTGATGTTATAGGCGACTACATTTCTTAATGACTTGCTGTCTTTCTTGGTATACTTCCCATTCATGATGCTTTTTCTTTTATTTTAGAGGTTACTTTAAGTCTACAGACTTTAAGTATCATTATCTTTGAAAGTATAATTTTCACTGTTTGAATTTTTTTATAAAGGAGAGATTTTTATCCAAAAACAATCAATAGGTACTAATTATTTATACGATCATTTTAATTTCTAACTCATCTTCACTATAATAAGGTTACTCTATTAGAGAAAAGGGGAAAATGTCATGACCAAGAGTCTCTATGCGACCATGAAAGCCCTGCCCGGCCATCGGGAAAAGGTGGCCAGCCTGCTGACGGCTCTGGCCGAGAACGTGCGGGCCGAGCCGGGTTGCGTGCGGTTCGTGGTGTACACGCTGGAAGATGAGCCGGACCTGTTCCATGTCGAGGAAAGCTACCGGGATGAGGCGGCCTTCAAGGCCCATATGGGGACCGAGCATGGCCGTGTGTTCAACAAGGCCATCGAAACCCTTGTTGAAGGTGGTGCCTCCAGGGTCGTGTTCCTGAAGGGCGTTGCCTGAACGGGGATCACCCGACAGACGAAAAAAAGCAGGTGTCCCGTCATAGGGCACCTGCTTTTTTCATGGGCGGTGGGTGGGGGAGCCGTATCAGGGCGTGCCCGGCTGGCCCCGGCTTGTGGAATGTTCAAAGCGCAGGGCCTTGTCAGGATGGGCGACATGGTGGGCCGCATGGGCGGCCACGGCTCCCTCCGAGAAGCCCTGAAGGATCAGCTTCATCTTGCCGGGATACTGGGCCACGTCGCCAATGGCGAAGATGCCTTCCAGACTGGTCTGCATGGTGGCGGGATTCACGGGGATGGTGCTGCGCTGTGTCTCCAGCCCCCATGCGGCCACCGGGCCAAGGTCGGTTGAGAGACCGTAGAAAGGCAGCAGCACGTCCGCTTCCAGAGAGCGGACCGTGTCATCCATGGCGATGAGGTCCACATGGGTCAGCTGGCCGTTTTCGCCCTTCAGGCCGTGCAGCTGGTAGGGAACGGCTTTTTCGATGGCCCCGGCGGTGATCTTGGCCTCGATCTGCGCCAGTGTCTCCGGTGCCCCACGGAAGCGGTCCCGCCGGTGGACGAGATAGACCTTTTCGGCAATGTCGGAGAGGGAGAGGGCCCAGTCCAGCGCAGAATCTCCGCCCCCGGCCACAACGATGCGCTTGCCGGTGAAGTCGGCCCGTTTTTTTACATAATACTGCACGGCCCCGCTGCGCTCATAAGCGTCCAGCCCGTCCAGCGGAGGGCGGTTTGGCCCGAAGGCACCAGCACCGGCAGCGATGATGATGGCCTTGGCATGGATAGTATCGCCACGCTCATTCTTCAGGGTGAAGGCCCCCGGCCCACCTTCCAGATGGCTGACCCGGCTGCCGAGAAGGCGGGGCACGTTGAAGGGAGCGATCTGCTCTTCAAGGGCGGCAATCAGGTCACCTCCGGTGATGGAGGGATGGGCCGGAATGTCGTAGATCGGTTTTTCCGGGTACAGGGCCGCACATTGCCCGCCCACACTGTCCAGAACATCCGTCAGGATGCAGTCCAAGCGTAACATCCGGCATTCAAAGGCGGCAAAAAGTGCCGTGGGGCCTGCGCCAATGATGGCGACATCTGTCGTGTGGGAAGAAGCTGCATGTGTCATGCTGGTATTCATAAGCATTTTTTTGCCGCTCGAGTAGAGGTTTGTTTGGCCATGTGAGCCCGGAACAGGCTCCATTGGCTGGTCTGCTGAGAGAAACGGCCGGGGGTTGTGGGGCTCCCTCTTGTGTCCGGGGGAGGCTTCAGCAATGCTGGCGCCTGTTACGGGTAGCGATACGGGGCGTTGTGTCTGATGGACGTGCATCTTTCTTCTCAGCAGCAGACAGTGCTTCTGGCACGGCATCTTGCGGACATGGTGCGACAGGGGGACTGTTTGGCCCTTCAGGGTGAGATGGGAGCCGGCAAAAGTACGTTTGCCCGGGCACTGATCCGCCATATGGCTGGTGATGAGGCTTTGGAGGTCCCCAGCCCGACCTTTGCGCTTGTCCAGCCTTACGAGACGAAAGCCGGAACGGTGTTCCATTATGACCTCTGGCGACTTTCCGGGCCGGATGAACTTTATGAACTCTCATGGGATGATGCCTGTGAAAGCATCATGCTGGTGGAGTGGCCCGATCGTGCTGAGGATATGCTGCCAGCCGGGGCCCTGCATCTGACATTTGCGCAGGGGACCGGCGAGGAGGCCCGCATCGTGACCCTGCATGGCTGGCCGGAGGAACGGTTGAAGGCCCTGTCCTCTTTTTCTGAAGGGAGGAGAGGCTGATGGGACAGGCACATCCGCTCAATATTGCAACCATTCCGGCATCCTGTCCGTTTCTGGATACGGTCGTGCAGAACTGGCTGGAGCGTGTGGGGGTGGAGGCTGGCCCGGACGGGCGCAGCGGTGGTGACAATGGCACGATTCTGGTGCCTGGCCGCCGTGTGGCCCGTGCCTTGATGGAAGCCTTCCTGCGGGTTCTGGATGGCCGTCCGGCCCTGCTGCCTGCCATCGTGGCTCTGGGAGATGTGGAGCAGCAGAGCCTGTTTCCCATGACGGTTGATGAGACTGTTCCGCCTTCTGTGGGGCCGGTTTTCCGGCTGGCCATTCTGGCCCGGCTGATTCTGGCGGCACCTTTTTTCACGACCGTATCAGGCCGGGACGGCGGTACGATCGACCGGGTCTGGCCGCTGGCGCAGGCTCTGGCAGAGCTGATGGATGATGCCGAGCGGAATGGTGTGGACTTATATGAAGCCCTGCCGAAAGCCGTGGCTGATGATTTTGCCGGACATTGGCAGAAGACGCTGGAGTTCCTTCGGATCGTCACGGAAGCATGGCCTGCCATTCTACGGGAGGAAGAGCGTAGCAACATCATGGCCCGTCAGGTCGCCCTGATTGAGGCGCAGGCCCGCCTCTGGGCGGATATGCCGCCGGATTATCCGCTCTGGGCCGTAGGCTTTGTGGATGGGTCTGCCGGGGTGGCCACGGCGCTGGAGGCTGTGGCGGCCCTGCCACGAGGCATGGTGGTCTTTCAGGGGCTGGATTGCGGCATGGAGGATGAGTGGTGGAACCAGCTTCCTCCCACCCATCCACAGGCCCTGTTTCGTGAATTCCTGTCCCGGGCCGGGATAAATCGGGCGGATATTGCCATATGGGGATATCCGCTGCGGCCGGAGCGGGAAAATCTTTTCCAGCATGTCATGTTGCCAGAGGCAGGCATTGCCTGCTGGGGGCAGCCGGTGGGTGATGTCCGTCCTTCTGGCATCAGTCTGCTGCCAGCAGCGGATTCGCAGCAGGAAGCGCAGGCCATTGCCCTGATCCTGCGGGACGTGGCCAGCCAGCCGGGGCGCTCCGGTGCTCTTGTGACGCCGGATCGTGGTTTGGCCGACCGTGTCCGGGCGGAGCTTCTGCGTTTTGGTATCCATGCGGATGATAGTGCAGGAGAGCCGCTGGTCCGTACCCCTGCGGCCGTATTCCTGCGGCTGATCGCCCAGGCCGTGACGGCCCGGTTCAGCCCGGTGGCATTGCTGTCCGTTCTCAAGCATCCGCTGGCAGCTCTGGGGGGGAGTCCCGGCCGTGCCCGGGCCAGTGCCCGCCTTCTGGAAAGGCGGCTGCTACGGGGGCCGGCTCCCCAGCCGGGGCTGGATGGACTGCGCCATGCTCTTGAGGCTTTGCAGGAGGCGCAGCAGACGGATAATGGCTATCAGGCTGATGCACCAGACAGCCCGGAACGCCTCGCAATATTTCTGGACAGGATGGAAGAAGCGTTCAGGCCCCTGCTGGGGCTGGAGTCAACCGCCCGTGTGCCAGAGCTTCTGGCTGCCCTTCTGGAGACAGCCGAACAGCTCGCAGCGGTGGAGGGTGAGGGGTACGGGGCTGACCAGCCCCGCCCTGGGTCCCGCCTCTGGCTGGGGGAAGATGGCGGGGCCCTGTCCCGGCATTTCGTGGAGCTGATGAGCCATACGGGGGACTTGCCACCCCAGCCCCTGAGGGCACTGGAGGGGTTTCTGACGGCCAGCATGGCGGGCAAGACTTTGACAGGGCTGCGGGGCTACCAGGGGGGTGTGGAACTCGCCCATCCCCGAATCTCCATCTATGGCGTGCTGGAAGCCCGCCTGCTGGCTTTTGATACCGTCATTCTGGGAGGGCTGAATGAAGGCAGCTGGCCTCCCGCAGCGGAATCCGGCCCGTGGATGAGCCGCCCGATGCGCCAGCGTGTCGGCCTGCCGTCACCGGAGCGGCGGATTGGTGCACAGGCGCATGACTTTGTATCTGCTGCCCTGTCGTCGGAGCAGGTCATCCTGTCCAATGCCCAGCGGCGGGAAGGGTCACCCGCCGTCCCGGCCCGGTGGCTGATGCGCCTTTCAGCGTTTCTGGAAGGGAGGCAGATCACGCTTCCCGTTCACCCGGCACTGGCGTGGCAGACCATGCTGGACATGCCTGCCGGGGAGGCAAAGCCCGTAGCTCCCCCCAAGCCACGGCCTCCCCTGTCTCTGCGCCCCCGGCGGCTGAGCATTACCCAGCTGGATACGCTCAAGCTGGACCCCTACACCATCTATGCCCGTCATGTGCTGGGGCTGAAGGTTCTGGCCCCGCTGGAAGAAGGGGCGGAACACGCCGATTACGGGAAGATCGTCCATACGGCTCTGGAGCGCATGATCAGGGAGCATCCCGGTACATGGCCGGCCCATGCGGCACAGATTTTGCACCGTCATTTTGATGATGCCCTTGATGAGGCTCTGGTGAATCCGGCTCTTGCCAGCTGGTGGCGGCCTCGCCTGCATCGTATTGCCGACTGGGTACTGGCGCAGGAGGAGTGGCGTCGTGTAGGGCGGTTGAACTGTACGTCTCATACAGAGGTCTCTCTGGCCTATACGCTACGGGGCCTGCCGGGTGGTGACTTCCATATTACAGGACGGGCCGACCGGATTGATCTGTGGAATACGCCGGGGCAGGAGGACACCACGGGGCGCATCCTTGATTACAAGACAGGAACACCCCCTGAAAGCAACGAGGTGATCGCAGGCTGGTCATCCCAGCTGGTGCTGGAGGCTGCCTTTCTGAAGGAGGGTGCTTTCGAAGGCCTGCCTGCCGTGGAAACGGACGCGTTGGCCTATTGGAAACTGAGCGGCGGAGAGGAACCCGGCAAGGAAGTGGTCATTCCCTCCGTGAGGGCAGAAGTGACGCTGGGTGATCTGGTTGGCCCGGCTCTTGAGCAGCTGCGGACTCTTCTGACGGATTATGACGATCCATCCCGGCCTTACCGGTCTCAGCCATGGGCAGGGAAAGAGCACCGTTACAGCGATTACACCCAGCTTGCCCGTGTGGCGGAATGGCGTCTGGCAGGAGACGATTAAGAATGATCCAGCTTGCATCACAGGGACAGGATAACCATCAGCGGGCCCTGAAAGAGGCCAATACGGCACAGAAAAAGGCCTCGAATCCCATGGCTTCCGTCTTTGTGTCGGCCTCGGCAGGGTCGGGGAAGACAAAGCTGCTGATTGACCGGCTGTTACGTCTCATGCTGCCACTGGAACAGATTGGTGAGGATGGGCAGCCTGTCCTTCTGGACGGGTCGGAGCCTTCCCGCATCCTGTGCCTGACCTATACGAAAGCCGCTGCCGCTGAGATGGCGCATCGTCTGCAAAGCCATCTCGGTCGCTGGGTGTCTCTTTCAGATGAAAGACTGGGAGAGGCACTGACTGCACTGGATGTGCCCAACACGGCTGCTACACGGGAGTGTGCCCGTGGGCTGTTCCTGAAAGTGCTGGATGCGCCGGGCGGTTTGCAGATTGAAACCATTCATGCCTTCTGCCAGTCCCTTCTGCGGCGCTTCCCACTGGAGGCAGAGCTGGACCCGCATTTCGTCCTGATGGAAGAGGCGGACGGACAGATGGCCCTTCGCCGTGCGCTGGAGGACAGTCTGGCGCAGAATCAGGACCCTGTGCAGGTTCTGGCAGGCCTGACCGGTTTTGACAGGCTGATGGGCCTGCTTGGGCAGTTCAATGCTCAGTCAGGTCTGCTTCAGCCCCTGTTGCGGCTTTGGGAGATGTGGCCGGAGCGGGTGCAAGAGGCCTATCAGGGGCTTCTTGATGTAGGGAGCGAGTTTTCAGAGGTTCTGAAGGTCGAAGCCTGCCAGCTGGAAGATGAAGCGGCATGGCGGGCGGACATTCAGGCAGCTTTGCCGCAGCTGGCGCCTTCCAAAAGGGAAAAGTTCGAAACGTTCCTGAGATGGCTGGAGTGTGATAATCCTGCCGAGCGGGATGATGCCTTCCTGCTGTCGCTCCTGTTCACGAAGGAAGGCGGGGTCATGGACATGAGCCGCCATCTGGGGGCCAAGGCCCGCAAGGCGGCCCCCGATTTGGTACAGCGTCTTCTGGATGAAGCCAGACGCCAGCAGGAGATGCAGGAGCGTATCCGTATCCAGCGGCTTCTGGAGATCAACACGGCTTTTCTGTCCCTTGCCCTGCCGGTCATGGGGCGTTTTGCCGATGAGAAAAGAAACCGTGGCACGGTCGATTATAATGATCTGATCGCCCGGACGAGGGCTGTCCTGCGGGAGCCGGGGGCAGCATGGGTGCTGTACAAGCTGGATGGCGGTATCGACCATCTTCTGCTGGATGAGGTGCAGGACAATTCCGGCCTGCAATGGGAAATTGCCGGGGCCCTGACGACAGATTTTTTCTCTGGTTCCGGCGTGCGGGAGGACATGCCCCGTCCCCGGACCATCTTTGCGGTGGGGGATTTCAAGCAGTCCATCTACAGTTTCCAGGGCGCAGAGCCGGAACAGTTCCACAAATGGCGGCAGGAATTCGCTCGCCGTGTGAAGAATGCCGGTCTTCTCTGGGAGGAACCTCAGCTCAATGTGTCGTTCCGGTCCCTCTCGCCGGTTCTGAAATTTGTTGATGCCGTTTTTGCGGGAGAGGCTGCACGGGACGGCCTGCGGGAGCCGGGGGAAGATGGCAGGCTCATCCACCGTTCGGCCCGGTCCGGCGGTGGGGGGCGTGTGGAGCTGTGGCCTCTGGTACCTGTGGATGGTACAGTCGGAGAAGTGCCTGATCCATGGCGTGCGCCGGAGAAGAACGAGGATCAGCGTAGCACCCAGCAGCGTCTGGCCGATGCGCTGGCCACGCATATACGGGCGCAGATCGGCCGTCCGCTCCAGTCGGACACGGCCCCGCTGAAGGCCGGAGAGGTGATGATTCTGGTGCCCAAGCGCTCCGCCTTCCTGCGGGCGCTGATTCGGGCTCTGAAGGCACGGGGTGTGCCGGTGGCCAGCTTCATCAGCAGCGGGCTGGTGGAGCAGCCAGCCGTGCAGGACCTGATGACCCTTTGTGATGCGCTGCTTCTGCCGCAGGATGATCTCAGCCTGGCCAGCGTGCTGACATCCCCCCTTGGTGGGTTGAGTGATGAGTCTCTCATGGCCCTGGCCACGGCGGATGGGCAGCGGCGTGAGCTGGGGCGGGGCGGGATGCCGCTCTGGAGTCTTCTGGCCCGGCGGCATGAGGAGCGGCCGGAATGGCGGGCGGCATGGGAGCGGTTGCAGGCCCTATACAAACGTGTGGATTATGATTCACCCTACGAGATTCTCATGCAGGCGCTGGGTGTGCAGGGGGGACGGACCCGCCTTCTGGCCCGTCTTGGTGCTGAAGCTGCCGAACCGGTGGATGAACTGTTGACGGTCGCCCTGACATATGAAACCCAGCATCCGCCATCCCTCCAGGGTTTCCTGCACTGGCTGCGTGCCAGTACGGTGGAGAGCAAGCGTGAGGTGGAGGCCGAGATTGATGCCGTGCGCATCATGACGGTCCATCGGTCCAAGGGGTTGCAGGCCCGTCTGGTCATTCTGCCTGATATGACAGGTACGGCTGGCCGGCCTGACCCTCTGCTCTGGACAGAGCTGGATGCCGATATGCCGGAGGGTGGCCTTGCGGATGATGCGTTACATGGGCCGCTCTGGATACCACAGGTCAAGATGGGGACGGAGCGGACACGGGAGCTTCTGGCACACCAGCAGGCCCGCCAGAAGGAGGAGAAGAACCGTCTGCTCTACGTGGCTCTGACACGTGCCAGTGATGCGCTGCTCATCTGTGGCTGGAAGCCCAAGAAGAACAGCAGTCAGAGCTGTTGGTATGATCATTGTCTGGCTGGCATGAACCGTCTGAAAGAGCAACTGGGAGAGGAGGCTGTCGGTTCGTCCGGGGATGGGCATGATGATCTGGAGAGTCTCTTCCGGATGGGATTGACGGTGAAGGATGAACCTTTCGCAGGAGACTGGGAGGGGGAAAGTCTTGTGCTGGAGATGCCCGTCATGGCTTCGGCAGTAGCGGGGATACGTCCCGATGCGGCGCCGGTCCGGCCTGCTCTGCCTGCCTGGATGGGGCAGGCACCGGACTGGCAGGTGACCCCTGCCCCCCATGAGGATGCCCTGGCCCGTCCTCTGGCCCCAAGCCGACCGGAAGCGGCGGCCTATGGGCCATTGCCTGCGGCCCGGTCCCCTTTGGAGATCATGCGGGAGGGGCTGGTCATTCCACAGCCGGCCCGTCGCCGTCAGGATGCCATGGAGCGGGGGACGCTGGTCCACAGGCTGCTCCAGTTCCTGCCGGACCTGCCCGCATCAGAGCGGCGGCTGAAGGCCGAAGCATGGCTGCGGCATACCATGCCGGGGTTGGCGGAGGAGGACGTGACCAGTCTGGCAGGGCATGTGGTTTCTGTCGTGGAGATGGATGTTCTTGCGCCGCTTTTCGGGCCGGGGAGCCGGGCCGAGCAGGGTGTGTCCGGTACGCTGGGCCGCCCGGGGGACGGGTCGGGTCGGGTCGTGCTGGGGCAGGTGGACCGCTTCCGCTTTGATGGACAGACGGTCTGGCTCTGCGATTACAAGACGGGCCGCCCCCCATCCCGGCCGGAGCGTGTACCATCGGCCTATCTGGGGCAGATGGCCAGCTACCGGCGTGTCATGCAGGGGCTGTATCCCCATTGTCCCGTGCGGTGTTTCATTGTCTGGGTGGATGGGCCTGCCGTGACGGCGCTGCCGGAGTCTCTGCTGGATGTACAGGAAAACCTCCCCCGATGACCGGGGCATGGCATGATGTCTGTTACCCTCTGTTTATCATAGAGAAAACATATTACGCTGCACGGCAATACCTGTTTCTCAAGTAGATGGTCCATCTGCGAAGGTAACAGTACCGGAGAAGTCATGATTTCATGAGGGCGTATGAGGCCCCGGTCATGGTGGGGTGTGCTGCTGGTCACTGCGTCTGATCTATGGCAGAGACACTACAGGTGAGATCGTGTTTGTGTGGGGAAGGATCATATCATGAGCGAGCATACAGTAGCTGTGACGGATCAGAGCTTTGAGGCGGATGTCCTGAAGGCTGAGGGATTTGTTCTGGTGGATTTCTGGGCAGAATGGTGCGGTCCCTGCCGTATGATTGCCCCGGCGCTGGATGAGATCGGCAGGGATTACAAGGGCCGTGTCACGGTGGCAAAGGTGGATATCGACTCCAACCCGGAGACCCCGACGACCTTCGGTGTGCGCAGCATTCCGACGATGATCCTCTTCAAGGCGGGCAAGCCGGTTGCCCAGCAGATGGGCGCCCTGCCGAAGAGCCAGCTCAAGGCATGGCTGGAGGCCCATATCGATTGATGCCGTTTTGCTATGGCGGATGGCATGAGGCCCGGATGGCGGGGGTTACCCTGCTGCCGGGCCGTTTTCATAAAGGGGGAGCGCATGAGGGAGATGGTCAGTTTCCGGCAGACGGTGTAGAATGGCCGCCATGTCAAAAAAGCCCGATTTTCCTGCCCCTGTCATGATCACTACCTCGGCTGGGGTAGCATCCCTCTGTGAGAAGCTGCGTCACGAAGCGTTCGTGACGGTGGATACGGAGTTTGTGCGGGAAAGAACCTACTGGCCCCGCCTGTGCCTTGTCCAGCTTGGTGGTTGTGAGGATGTTGCCCTGATTGATGCCTGTGTGCCGGGCATTGACCTGTCTCCCTTGGCGGCTCTTCTGGCAGAGCCTGCGTGCGTGAAGGTTTTTCATGCTGCCCGGCAGGACCTTGAGATTTTCCTCCATTTATTCGACCAGCTGCCCGTCAATGTGTTTGATACGCAGGTAGCAGCCATGGTGGCCGGGTTTGGTGAGCAGGTCGGGTATGACAATCTCGTGTCTGCCATGACAGGCCAGGGCATCGACAAGTCACACCGTTTCAGCGATTGGGCAGCCCGGCCTCTTTCAAAGGCGCAGATCGCCTACGCCAGTGCGGATGTGACCCATCTGCGGGTCATTTATGAAAAGCTGTTGGGCCAGCTGGAGGAACAGGGCCGCCTGCCCTGGGTGAAGGATGAGCTTGCGGCTTTGGGGGAAGTCAGCCTCTTCCGGCCGGATCCCAGAGGGCTCTGGATGAAGCTGAAACCCCGCACAGGCAACAGGAAGGTACTGGCCGTCCTGCGGGAGGTGGCTGCATGGCGGGAAGAAGCGGCCCAGCAGGCGGATATGCCCCGCCAGCGAATCATTCGTGATGAAAGCCTGCTGGAGATTGCCGTGGCCCGTCCGCATGATAGCGGGACGTTGGCACGGATCCGTGGTGTCACGGCTGATTTTGCCAGAAGTGATCTGGGGCGTGATCTGCTGGCTGCCGTACAGCAGGGGGAGCAGTGCCCGGAGAGCGAGCGGCCGGAACTGCCGCACAAACGCAAGGCGGAGCGGCCCCGTGCGCCTTCCGGTGTGCTGGCTCTGCTCAAGGTTCTTCTTACGGCCCGGAGTGAGGAAGGGCGCGTGGCAGCCCGGCTGATTGCCTCCTCGGATGAGCTGGAGCGTCTGGCGCAGGGGGAGACGGACCTGCCGGTTCTCAAAGGATGGCGGGCCGAACTGTTCGGGCATGAGGCGCAGGCCCTGCTCCGGGGGGAGAAGGTTCTGTTTGTCAGTAAAGGCCAGTTGCAGGTCGTGGACAGGGGATGAAGCCCTGTTGCCCGGAAACTGCGCTGGTGGATGAGCCACACGGCAGGTGAGGAGATGGGGCCGGTTTTGGGTTGGCCCGGTTTCTGCTAAGCATGGTGGGAGACCGCCATGGCTGTGTGCTGTGGGAACGAGTGGAGAAAACGTGGATGGCTATGGAATGGACAGATGAGCTGATCGCGCGGCTCAAGGAGCTTTGGGAGCAGGGTCTCTCAACGGCTGAGATTGGCCGTCAGCTTTCTATTACGAAGAATGCGGTCGTTGGCAAGGCTCATCGCCTTGGGTTGCCGCCTCGTCCGTCTCCCATCCGCAACAAGGCCGCAGCGGAGGGCTCTGCCAAACCGGCACGTACCCGGACCCGCAAGGCCGAGGCCACATCTGAGGCTGTGGAGGAGAAGGCCGCCTCCGCAGCGCTTGCCAAGCCTGCGGAGAAGAAAAAGGCTGCGGCTCCCAAGGTGGTGAAAGTGTCTCCTGCTGCTGCGGAGGAGCCGGCAAAACCAGCCAGTGTCAAGGCGGACAGACCGGCCGGAGCCGAAAAGCCAGCCAAGGCATCAGCTCCGAAAGCAGCTGCAGCGGCTCCTGCTGAAAATCCCAAAGCAGCCGAGCCAGCGGCACGTCCGGCAGCGCCGGTCGCCCAGCGTAAGGTGGCTCCGCCGCGGCGTGTGCGTGATACGATCGATCGCACCTTGCGGCAGGGGCCGACATGCCAGTGGCCTCTCGGAGATCCCGGCACGCCAGACTTCCATTTCTGCGGTGCCACACCACTGCCCGGCAAGCCTTATTGTGCGGAACATGCCGCCATTGCTTATGTGAAGATTCGGGATCGTCGTCACTGAGAGCGTGACTGCGGCTTGCGGGCTGTCATGAAAAAGGCTGCCATCCCGTGCAGGAATGGCAGCCTTTTCCGTTTCCAGATGATGAGGGGGCAGGTCAGCTCTTGGGCTTGCCTGCTGGGGCCTCGGCCGTTTCATGGGGGTGGTTGTGGGGATGGTCTTTCGTGCCAGGCAGTGGTGCGGTGATCATGCCCAGCTTGCCGGTGATCTGCCCGCCTTCTTCCACCTGCAGGCGACGGCATTCCGCATCACCAAGCAGGCGTCCGCTGGCCCGAATGGTGAGCGTGTTGCGAACGGTCAGTTCGCCCTCCAGCGTACCGGAGACTTCTGCACTTCCTGCCTCGACCTTGCCACGGAAGCAGCCGTCTGGGGCGACGGCGAGCTCCTTGACGGTGAGGTGGTCTACCTCAAGCGTGCCTTCAATGATGAGGCGTTCGATGTTTTCGACAGTACCACGGATGGTGATGCCATTATGGACAACCAGCGTACGGGCATTATCGGTGTAGCCGCCTTTGTCCTGACCACTGAAGCGGCTGGAGGAAGCCCGTTGGCGGGGCGCAGAACCGGGCATGGGGGAGGGAGGCGTGGGAAGAGACATGATTTCCTTTGGTCGGGTGGTTGGAGTGGGCTGCATCACGGCAGAGCGGTTGAAACATGATACCGGAACACCGTTCCAGCAGGTGTACGACCCGGATAGAGCCAGAAGATGTTTCTGGCCAGGTGGCGGGACCAGTAAAGGGGGCTTTTTCATAACCTGTCAATGCCGGGTGGCAAAGAGGCATTGATATGCCCGCCACGGGCGTTATGGTATCAGGCTGATCGCCTGAAAACGAAAGAAAGTCGCCGTTTATGTCTTCCACTGCTCCCAGATATGACCTTCTCTGCATTGGCAATGCCATTGTGGATGTGCTGGCCACCGTCAGCAGCGAGATGCTGGCCGAGTTTGGTGCCACTCCGGGCAGCATGACCCTGATTGATGCCCCCACGATGGCACGGATCGAACAGCGTATTCGTGTCGAGCAGGTGGCCGGTGGGGGCTCGGCTGCCAACAGTGCCGTTGTGGCTGCCCGTATGGGAACGAAAACGGCCTATCTGGGCAAGGTAGCTGCTGACAGGGCTGGTGAAGAGTTCACGTCTGACATGAAGGCGCAGGGCATTGCCTTTCCGTCTGTTCCGCTCGCCGGTGAAGAGGGAATCCCGACGGCCCGTTGCATTGTGCTGATTACGCCGGATGGTCAGCGTACCATGTTCACCTATCTGGGCGCCTGTGTGGAGTTCACCCCGCAGGATGTGATGGCCGATGTCGTGTCTGGCTCGGCCATCACCTATCTGGAGGGGTATCTGTTCGATCGTCCGCAGGCGCAGGAGGCGTTCTATCAGGCTGCCCGTCTGGCCCATGAGGCGGGGCGCAAAGTGGCCCTGACACTCTCAGATGCGTTCTGCATCCAGCGTCATCAGGCGGCGTTCCGTTCTTTTGTGTCGGAATCGGTTGATATCCTGTTTGCCAATGAAGGGGAAATCCTGGCCCTTTACGAGACGGAAGATTTTGATGAGGCACTGAAGGCTCTCTCTGGGGATGTGGCGCTGGGTGTCGTGACACGGGGTGAGAAAGGGGCTGTCGTGCAGGCTGGTGCTACACGGCATGATGTTCCGACAAAGCCTGTGAAGGTTGTTGATACGACGGGGGCCGGGGATGCTTTCGCTGCTGGCTTTCTGGCTGGATATGGCCGGAAGCGGTCTCTGGTGGAGTGCGCCACGCTGGGGAATGAGGCCGCAGGCCATGTCATTGCCCGTCTTGGAGGCCGCCCTGATGAAGGCTTCGCCCTGAAAGCCTGAGGCTCATGCAGCCGGGATAGAGAAAGGGCCAGCCCTGCGGTTCGAGGGCTGGCCTTTTTTGCAGGTTGTGGATGGGGAGGGTCAGAGAGCACCCCATGTGGTGGTCTGTATGTTGTGGGCAGCGAGCAGCTCTCTTGTCGCAGGGCTCGTGAGTGTGGCGAGTTCCTGTTCGGGCTGATAGCCGGGCATGAGGCTTGCCATCTGGCTGTTCTGGCCTTTTGCCGGATGAAAATAGATTTCACTGATACCAGGTGGCAGTTGTGGGATCAGTCTGTGGATGCGTTCTGGTGTCATATGGCCGGACCAGCGCAGGCCAAAGCAGGAATCATTGGTTTTCATGCCAGTGCGGCGAATCTGGTGGCGCAGGACACGGGTCCACTGCTCCAGGGCCTGGTCGCCAAGACTGGGCGTTTCCCCCAGTGGGTCGGCAGGTTCCATGGGAGTGCGGATGGCTCGCAGTCCGTAGGTTCTGCCCGTCTGGATCATCATCTGCCCGATGGTTGGGTGCAGGTGCATGTGTTTGTGGGCATTGGCATGATCCAGTTGCAGGCCTGTACGGGCGAACTGCTCAAACTGGGCATGGATTTCCTTTTTCAGGGCAGCACGTGTGGTGGGCGAGAAAAAATACTGGAGGCCCAGCTGTAGCTGATTGCTGCCAAACCAGCCCTTCTGGTCCGTAATGATGGGGAGGTGCAGCAGGGAATCCCCTTCAATGACGACCAGATGAAGCCCCAACCGCAGGTTGGGCAGTCTTTTTGCCCGTCGCAGGGCATCCTCAAAGGCAGGGGCGGCCACCATGAGGCTGGCTGTGCTGAGGAGACCATTGCGGTGGGCTTCCTCGATTGCTTCATTGACTTCCACGCTCATGCCGAAATCATCAGCAGAGAAAATGACGCGGCGGGGGGAGGAAACTGTCATGGTCTGGCTCGTGGGAGGAAGGTGAGAGGGTGGCCCTGTGTGGCAGTGGGCCCGCATGATGCCTCAATCAGGCTCTTATGTGAATGTCAGGGCATGTCATGAAAAAGGCGGCCTCTGGTGAGGCCGCCTTTTCCCTGTTCAGTCGCTTCAGGCCAGTGTCAGGAGGAGTGACGCTGACGGAGGAACTGGAAGAATTCCACACCCTCACGCAGGCGGCGTTTGAGCATCTGTGGGTCCGTAATCATTTCCTTGACGATGGCAAAAATTTTGGAGGGGCGGAAGTAGAACTCCTTGTAGAAGGTTTCCACGCTCTTGAAGATTTCCGTATGGGAGAGATGCGGGTAATGCAGCGGGGCGATCTGCACGCCGTTCTCATCAATCAGCTCAGCTTCGTCTTCATTCAGCCAGCCATTTTCAGAGGCCTGCTTGTGCAGGAAGGTCCCCGGATAGGGAGCTGCCAGAGACACCTGCATGGTGTGCGGGTCAATCTCCTTGGCATATTCGATGGTCTCACGGATGGTTTCTTTTGTCTCACCCGGCAGGCCAACGATGAATGTTCCGTGAATCTTGATGCCCAGCTTGTGGCAGTTTTTCGTGAATTCACGGGCCGTTTCGATGCGCATGCCCTTCTTGATGTTGTGCAGGATCTGCTGGTTGCCGCTTTCATACCCGACAAGAAGCAGGCGCAGCCCATTGTCCCGCAGCACCTTCAGCGTGTCGTAAGGCACATTGGCCTTGGCATTGCAGGACCACGTCACGCCCAGCTTGCCAAGCTCCCGGGCGATGGCCTCGGCACGGGGCAGGTCATCGGTGAAGGTGTCATCATCAAAGAAGAATTCCTTCACCTGCGGGAAATATTTCATGGCAAGCCTGATCTCGGCTGCCACATGCTCCGGGCTGCGTGTGCGGTAGCGATGCCCGCCCACTGTCTGCGGCCAGAGGCAGAAGGTGCAGCGGGACTTGCACCCACGGCCCGTGTAAATGGAGATGTACGGGTGTTTCAGGTAACCGATGAAGTAATCTTCAATTCTCAGGTCACGCTTGTACACTTCCGTCACGAAAGGCAGGCTGTCCATGTCTTCAATCATGGCGCGGTCCTTGTTGGTGATGATCTCACCATTCTCATTGCGCCATGTGATGCCATCCACCTCGGCAAGGGGCTTGCCTTCGGCAATTTCCTTGATGGTGAAGTCGAATTCATTGCGGGCCACGAAGTCGATCGGGCTGCCCTGTGCAAGGCTTTCGTCAGGCTGGACAGCCACCTTGGCTCCGACCATGCCGATCTTCAGCTTCGGGTTGGTTTCCTTCAACATCTTGGCCACACGGACGTCAGACGGGAAGGACGGCGTGGAGGTGTGCATGATCACCAGATCACGATTCTTCACATCCTCAAGGATGGGGCCCATGCCCATCTTGGCCGGGGGAGCGTCGATCAGGCGTGAGCCAGGCACCATTGCTGCAGGCTGGGCCAGCCACGTGGGGTACCAGAAGGAGCGGATTTCCCGCTTTGCCTGGTAGCGTGAGCCAGCACCGCCATCAAAGCCATCAAAAGATGGGGGCTGCAGAAACAGTGTTCTCAACATGAACGGACACTCCTGATAATGTCGGGCCTGTCAACGCCGGTTTCGTTGACGGGAAAAGGGGCACACAAGGTTAATTGAGCTTGTTATAGGGACTTCGGAAGTTTTTTGCCACGGGAGATGTGCAGCGACTGTCCCCGCCAGGTCACCTGCGTGCCACGGGCGCTGCCAACCATGACAGCGGCCGACAGCCAGTCCCGGAAGATGAGATGGGGGAAAAGGCCGGGCATGGCGCAGTTTGTCAGCCGTCCGATGTGGCATGTCATGGCACTGCGGCAGAGCAGCCCCCCGCCCAGCAGTGCCCAGGAAAAAAACCGGGCTGGTGCAAAAAGGACACAGAGACTGCCCCAGAAGAGCGGCAGCTGGAGGGCGGAAAGACCATAACCGACAGGCTCCACACTGCGGACAGTCCGTCCCCAGCGCAGTTCATGCTGGAAGAGGGCCCCCAGGCCCGTTTCGGCAACGGTTGTCTGGCAGATGGTGGGTGCTAGGGCAATTCTGCCGCCATTGTGGCGGATGAGCTGCCCCAGCACGGCGTCATCAGCCACATGCTGGACAAGAGCTTCCAGTCCGCCGATGTCTTCCAGATGCTTGCGCCGCAGGGCCATGGTGGCCCCCAGGCAGTCCTGCCGCCCCATGAGGCGGGACATCATGACACCGGGAAGGAAGTTTGTATTTATGCCACATGCCCCCAGCTTGCGGACGAGCGTATTGCTGGCGGGCAGGCCTGCATAGAGGGTTGTGGCAAGCTGCACGCCGTCTTGCTGGAGTGCCCGTACGATGCTGGCCGTGTAGTCTGCGCTGACATGGATGTCGGAATCAGAAATGATCAGGACATCATGTTTACAGGCAGGAAACATGTTGATGAGATTGCCCACCTTGCGGTTGGGGCCGTGCTCTGTCTGGTCGATGACGACAGATATGTCCCGTTCGGGGTAGCGCTTCTGGAGGCGCCGGACGACGGCCAGTGCCGGGTCGTGTTCATCCTGAAGGCCGAAGACGATCTGATGGGGCGCCGGATAATCCTGCCTGAAGAAACTTTCCAGAGCCTCTTCCAGCAGCGGCTCGTCCCCGTGAAGGGGTTTCATGATGGTTACGGCTGGCAGGGTGCCATCATGGTGCAGGGGGCTCAATGTTTCATCGGGAATATGGGCTGTCCGGCGGAAACGGTGCAGCAGCCCGGTGCCGATGGCCCCCTGGAGATGCCCAGCCAGTGAAAAGATGCCGCTTACGGCAGAGGCGATCGCAAGCAGTGAGGGCATCAGCAGGAGTGTCCGCAGGAATGATGGAACTGGTGTGGAAGAGCTCCGCAGAGGGGCATCATGGTCGTCTGCCTGGCTGGCAGAACAGCTCTGCCAGCCATGTCATGACGTTTCTGATGGCCTGATACGTTGTCAGAGAGAGCTGGAAAGGAAAAAGCCATGCAATCCGGTTTTAGTCTTGTAGAAAATCATCCGCTTTCTTTGTCAGCGTACGAGCCAGGCCATTGGCGCCACTCTGGCTGAAAATGGTCTTGAAGTCGGAACGCTGGGCGGCAACCTGGCTGATATGGCCATCCAGCAGGATGTCCACGATGCGCCAGCCATTCGGGCCTTTGACCATCACATAGTCAATGGGTGTGGCTGATTCGGCGGAGTCATTCCTGTTGCCGATGGTCGTGTGGACGATGGTGCGTCCATCTTCTTCCGTAGTCTGGCTGACAGTGAAAACGGCATTCGTCCCAGGCTTGAACGTGGAGGCATAGCGGGCCACGGTGAACCGTTTGAAAGCATTGATGAGGGCACTGCGTTCATCAGCGGAGAGCTGGTCATAATGCAGGCCGACCGAACGCTTGAGGATGGCATCCATGTCGAAGGCCTGGTCAACCAGCGGGGCGATCATGGCGCTGCGCTTGCCGATGCCAGCCCCGGACTGTTCGGACTGCTCAAGTGCTTTGTAGAGGCCACTGATCGGGGCCTGTGGTGTGGCTGCCCCTGCCGGGGCGGCGGCGGGGGTGCGCCCGGCCGCATGGGCGGAGATAGGGGCGATGGCGGCGGGGACGCCTGCCAGCAAGGCCATCATGCTGATGGAAAACATAAGACAACGTTTCATGTGCATGTTCTTTCCTCCTATGTTCCTGTCCATGCAAGAGGCCATGAGACTCTTGGCACGGGGTCCCTGTAGGATGCCGCGTCACTGTGGTGAATCTGCTACAGTCGGGGCGGCAGTATAGCGCATTATCATTGAATGAACGAGTCTGTCGGCGTTATAGCGGGTGCATGTGGTGCCGGGAGCCTGTGACAACCAGGGGAGGGAGCTTCTCTTGTGCTTGCAATTCCCGGCTGCTTCTGCGAAGGAACCGGCAGGTTTCGTGGTGGGTCCCGGTCATGGAGGGATGTTCCATGGCTGGGCACGGGTGTCCTGATACCGTGATGCAGCCCCGATGGAGAGAATGATCAGAGGATTATAATGGCCGTACCATTGATGCAGGCTGTCCGAGTTGGACGGTACGTTCTCAAGCAGCACCTGACAGGACGCAAGCGCTATCCGCTGGTGCTGATGCTTGAGCCGCTGTTCCGCTGCAATCTGGCTTGCGCAGGTTGTGGCAAGATTGATTACCCCGCAAAGATCCTCAATCAGCGCATGAGCTATCAGGAGTGCATGGATGCTGATACCGAGGCGGGCGCCCCTGTGATCGCCGTGGCCGGTGGCGAGCCGCTGCTGCACAAGGAGATGCCGCAGATCATTGAAGGTCTGGTGGCCCGCAAGAAGTATGTCTATCTCTGCACCAACGCCCTTCTGCTGGAGAAGAAGATCGACGACTACAAGCCGTCTCCTTTCTTCTCATGGGATGTCCATCTGGACGGTGACCAGCAGATGCACGATTCGTCCGTCTGTCAGGAAGGCGTGTACGAGCGTGCGGTCAAGGCCATCAAGCTTGCCAAATCCAAGGGCTTCCGTGTTTCCATCAACTGCACCCTTTTTGATGGTGTGAAGCCCGAGCGTGTGGCTGCCTTTTTTGATGAGGTCATGAAGCTGGGCGTGGATGGCGTGATGACGGCTCCGGGTTACGCCTATGAGCGTGCGCCGGATCAGGAACACTTCCTGAACCGCCAGAAGACCAAGACGCTGTTCCGTGATATCTTCCGCCTTGGCAAGGGCCACAAATGGCGGTTCACGCAGTCCCCGCTGTTCCTGAACTTCCTGGCCGGGAACGAGACCTATCACTGCACGCCGTGGGGCAAGCCGCTGCGTACCGTGTTTGGCTGGCAGCGCCCCTGCTACCTGCTGGGTGAAGGCTATGCCAAGACCTTCAAGGAGCTGATGGACGACACGGCCTGGGACCAGTACGGCACAGGTGCTTATGAAAAATGCGCCGACTGCATGGTCCATTCCGGGTACGAGTCCACGGCCGTGATGGACGCGGTCCGCCGCCCGCTGCACTTCATCAAGGTGGCTCTTCAGGGACCGGAGACGGAAAAGCCGATGGCTCCGGAAATCTCTCTGGCCAACCAGCGTCCGGCCTCTTATGGCTACGATGATGAAGTGGCCCGCCAGCTTGAGCGTATCGAAGGCGAAGAAGCCAAAAGCGGCAAGAAGCCGGCTCGTGGGCCGCGTGTCCGCATCAATGGCCGTATGGAAGGCCCGGCGGCTCCGGCTGCCAAGTAAGGCACCCCTGTCTTCCTGCCCTGACTGTCCTTGTGGCATGGGGCAGATCAGGGCAGGATGGCCTCATGATGATTCCTGTCCTGACAATTGTTCTTCTGATTTTCCTTAATGGCGTTTTCGCCACGGGGGAGCTTGCGCTTATTTCGGCCAAGCGGGCCCGGCTCTCCAATCTGGCACAGAAAAAGGTTGCCGGTGCGGAGCGGGCGTTGAAGCTGGCTGAAAACCCTCAGAATTTCCTGCCGACAGTGCAGATCGGCATGACCCTTGTCTCCATTCTGGAAGGTGCCTTCGGGGGCAGCCAGCTGGAGGAGGGAGTTCAGCATTTTTTTGAACATCTGGCCATTCCACAGCCTTTTGCGGGGGAGCTGGCCATCATCAGTGTCGTGGCGGCGATCACTTTTGCCATGCTCGTCTTTGGTGAGCTTGTGCCGAAGCAGATAGCCCTGCGGCGCCCGGAAACCATTGCCATCCATCTTTCATCCACCCTGGTGGTGCTGGCCTGGTGTACGAGGCCGGTCGTCTGGCTGCTGAGCAAAACGACGGACATGGTCCTGCGGCTGATCGGCCTCGGCTCCATGCCCCGTGTGACGGTGACGGAGGAAGAGCTGAAGGCTGTCCTCCAGGAGGGGATGCAGGCCGGAATACTGGAAACGGAGGAGCGGGCCATCATCGAGCGTCTGCTCCGTCTGGCGGATCGCCCCGTCCGGGCCATCATGACTCCTCGCAACGAGCTGTTCTGGGTCGATCGCAATGCTGATGAGGAAACACTGGCCAGGAAACTGCGCCAGTCATCTTACGGGCGCATTGTGGTCTGTGATGGTGATGTGGACCATCCTGTCGGTGTCATGCTGGCCAAGGATGTGATGGACAGGCTTCTGCTGGGTCTGCCCCTGTCCGTGGACGCTGTATTGCGGACCCCGCCTGCCATTCCGGACAGTCTGACCGCACAGGGGATGATCGAGCGCCTCAAGGGGATTTCCCTCGGGATCGTGTTTGTCTTTGATGAGTATGGCTCTTTCGAAGGGATCGTGACCCCCTCTGATGTGTTCGAGGCCATTATTGGTGATGAGGCGCTGGACGTGGCCGCACAGAAAAATTCTGAATCCGGTGGCAAGGAGGAATATATCCTTGATGGCACCATGCCGATTGATGATGTCTGTGTCCGTCTGGATATCGCCGTACCACCGGATGATGGCCGTTATCATACTCTGGGAGGGGCTCTCATGGCCCTGTTGCGTCGGGTGCCTGCCAAGGGGGACAAGGTGGTTTTCTCTGGCTGGCTTTTTGAGGTGCTGGAAATGGAGCGGCGGCGTGTTCTGCGGGTCCGGGCCAGCCGTTGGGCCTTGGCGAAGAACTGAAAAATCCCCCTTAATATGCTGGGGAAAATCAGTTAACATGGATTAAATTACAAGTATAATTTTTGTAAATTCACAATGAATATCTCTTGTGAATTATATTTCATAAAATAGGGGAAGGAGGAATCTGTCAATATTCTGGGGATGACAGGGAGTATCCATTTAAAAAAAAGCGGTTCTCTGTCTTGGCGTTATCTGGTGGGGTCGATATAACCCGGGCATCCGACTTCTCTGCCCGTCTCGCTTTGGAGCGGTGAGGTGAGGGAAGCTCTGCGAGAGGGAGTTCTGCATGATCACGCTTTCACCTGACTATCGCCCTTCCGATGATGAAGAGTTCATGAATGAACGGCAGCTTGCCTATTTCCGGCAGAAGCTGCTGCATTGGCGGATGGACCTTCTCAAGGAGGCGGGGGAAACTCTGGCCAGCCTTTCCGAGGGTGGGATACGTGAGGCTGATCTGACAGACCGTGCCACCGTGGAGACGGACCGGGCTTTCGAGCTGCGGACCCGGGACCGTGCCCGCAAACTCATCATCAAGATCGACATGGCTCTGGCCCGGATTGAGGATGGTTCTTACGGTTACTGTGAGGAAACGGGTGAGCCGATAGGGCTCCAGCGTCTGGAGGCCCGTCCGATTGCCACCCTGTCGCTGGAGGCGCAGGAACGGCACGAGCGGCACGAAAAGATTTATCGGGACGACTGATTAGGGGTTGCATGGCGGGGGCGAACAGGTTAGTTAACCCGCCATGGGACAGCAGTGCTGCTGTAGCTCAGTGGTAGAGCACTCCCTTGGTAAGGGAGAGGTCGCGAGTTCAATCCTCGCCAGCAGCACCATTCTTCAGTTTTTGATGAAGCCTCTTATCTGTCTCCTGTTTTCTCCTGATAATATGATGTCTTCTGTTTCCTTGCTGGAGAGGCACGGTCATTATGGTTGATACGGTTGTCCTGTACGGGATCAAGACCTGTTCTACGGTGAAGAAGGCCATGAAGTGGCTCGAGGACCGGGGGATTCCCGTCCGCTATCATGATGTTCGCAAGGACGGGCTGACAGCTGCCCTGCTGGAAGGTTGGGTTGAGGCTGTAGGGTGGGAGAAGCTGCTCAATCGTTCCAGCCTGACATTTCGCCGTCTTGATGAGGCACAGAAGCAGGACCTGACACAAGCCCGTGCCGTGGCGCTGATGCTGGAGCATCCAACCCTGGTGCGTCGCCCCGTGCTTGAGAGCGGAAAGACCGTTACGGTGGGGTTCCGGCCCGAGCTTTATGAAGGGCTGTTCGCTCCGACAGCCTGACCATGGTTTTTCAGGCATGCAGGGAAGGCTCTTCGCCGTTCCGTTCATGAGATGATAGAGAAGGCTCCAGTTTCGGGGCCTTTATTTTTGAGAAGGAGGTGCAGTTATGGAGGTGTTTTCACGGCGGTCCTCTGTGGCTCCTTCGGTGAGGCCGGAAAAGGGTTTTCCTGTCATGGCGCCCGAGCAGGTACAGCTCCTGTTCCGACGCCGCCTTTCGGAGATATGCGCCCGTTTTGAAGACTGGCAGATGCCCGTTACTGTCAGAGGGGTGATTGGGGAGGTGCGGCCGGACCATTGGCGCCGTCGGGAAAGTACGCCCCTGCTGGATGAAAAGACGGGCACGGCCATTCTGCTGGACATCTCCCCTTCCCTGCTGGAGGGAGACGGGCTTCATGCGGGAGAACGTGTGCGTGTCTGCGGCCTGTTGAGGGCGCATCTGCATCAGGGACAGGTCATGCCCCGTTTTGAGGTTCTGGCCGTCGGGCGGGATGCAGAAGAGAAGGCCGACAGGCAGCGGGAAGAGCTGTTGCAGTTTCTGCGAGGGACGCCGCCCCAGCGGCGCAGCTTTCCAACCCGTGAAGGGGCGCGGATGCTGCTGCTGGGTATTGGTGTCGGGGTGGACCGGCTGAAGAGCATGGAGCAGGCCCTTGGTGGTTTCTGGACAGAACGGAACGTGACATTCCGTGCCGTGCAGGGTGATGGGGCAGCGGGTCAGTCTCTGCATGGGGTGGAAGAGGATATCGTTTTTCTGGTCATTGCCGGTGCACAGGCGGTGGAGACGGAGTCCGCCATGTTCATGAAGGCGCTGCTGCACTGTCCGGCCTATCGTGTTCTGGTCTATGATGCCGCAGCAGATGATGGGCTGCCTTCTGCCATTCTGCCGCATATGGTCGACTGTTTTTTCCGGACGACTGTGGAGGCGGCGACCTTCATAAGGCAGCAGAGCAGCGTGGTGCGGCAGCATCAGGATGAAGAGCGGGCACATCAGGAAGAGCTGGCAGCCTTGCGGGCCAGTCTTGCTGCCCTGGCAGAGCGTCCCGGGGAGACCAGTTCCCCATCACCACTTTTTCTGTTTCTGGCAGGGCTGTGTCTCGGCGGGGGGCTGGTTGCAGCCAGCCTGTGGGGCCTGCACCATCTTTTTCAGGGGGGCTGAGCCCCCCTTTCCTGTGGGGCCTCAGGGCAGGAATTCAGGCCGGGGCCGTAATGGAAGAAATTCCCCCAGCATGGGAGCCAGATTGTGCAAATGTTGAGCAGAATCCGGAGATAGCAGAAGCAGTGCCCGTGCCAGGTCATGTGGTGGAAGGCCGGGGTGCCCGGCAAGCCATGTGAGCAGCCCGTGCACGCTCAGGCCCTCCGGCTCATCAACGGGGGGTAGCGGTGTGAAGAGGCAGGCAGGCGCTGTGCTGGTCGGTATCAGCTCCAGCGGCATGTTGGCATGGCCTGTTTCGTGTGGCAGATGGATGGCCTGCCTCTGTGTGTTGAAGGTGATGCGCAGGCTGGCCATGCCAAACGGGCAGGGTGCATCTCCAAGTGTGAAGGATGACCTGTCCTGCTCATGGAGAGTGAGAAGATGCGGAGTGCTCTTCAGCCAGAATCCGATGAGTGGTTCGTGGTGGTCCGACTGGTCCCCCGTCAGGAGTCTGCCCTCAGGGAAGCGGAGAAGGACGGTCTGTCCGGCTTCATAGCGGGCTGAAAACTGGTTGTTCAGCAGCAGGCCACTCTGGGTGGAGGGGCGTATCCGCTCGTACTGGAAGGTTCCGTGCTGCACAAGGTCCCGGATGCCCAGTGCTGTGGCATCTTCCTGATAATGCAGACGTGCTTCTTCAAGCTGCGGCTCCACGAGCTTCTGCAAACGGGAGAGCCCCGCCTTCAGTGTGCTTTCCCGCATCCGGTTGGAGAGCACGCGCATGGCCCGGAGGTCACGTTCCTGTGGAGGGGTGACCTGCTCGTTGCGGTTGTAGTGGGCCCGCATGGGTGGAGGCAGTTCGTCCTCACCATGGGCCAGTGCGCAGATGTAATGCTGGATGCAGCCACCGGCCCAGGGTTTTTCTGGAAGGGTTTCCCTGTCGGGCTGGTAGGGCTCTCCATCTGCCCGGATGATCTGCTCCGGCAGCAGGCCCAGCATATGCGCATCGGTCAGTCTGGCTGGGGTGGGCAGCTGGTCCAGCCGGGCCATGAGCCGGACGAACCGGTGATCGGCAAAAGAGGGCATGGCGTGCCAGAGATGGTTGGCCACCACATGCCCCGGAGGAGGCTGAACATGCCCGGCGCTGCCATAAATCCGCCAATGTATGGCCATGGCAGCGATTTCATCCGTGGATGGGGGGAACAGGCGTGCCAGTTCGCGAGTAGGAGACAGATATTCATCCGCATCCAGAATGATGATCCAGTCCTCTACGGGAATGGTGTCGCCCTCCGCTTCCTCCTGGACGTCCCGAGGCATGTTCTGGGTGATCTGCCGGAGGTGGGTGATGGCCTGCCGGGTCAGCTCAAGGCGCCGTCCTTCCGGGCTCAGCTCTTCCCGGAGCTCCACCGGGTGCCATGAGAGGGGCCAGTCCTGCTGGAGACTCTGGACAATCTGCCGCACATTATCAAAAGCGCCAGCATCAATGATGGCGATATGCTCAATCCCGAGGGCCAGGTGCCATGCCAGCCACCCCGGCAGGGTATGGTCTGCCTGCTTGAGAAGGACGGCACATGTGAGACGGGGGTGCCTATCGGACATAAATACGGACCATGTTGTTCTGGACGGTCGGGCTGGAGCCGACTTTCATCTCCAGCTGGATGGGGCGGGCACCGGCTGCCAGAACATGGCTGGCGACCGGGTTGACGAGCGTCTCTGTCAGCTGCTGGAGGGACTGCCTCTCGGCCTCAGGCGTCTGCTGCATGGGAGCCATGCCCTGGATGATGAACAGAATGTTGCTCTTGCGGCCCAGTGCAAGTTTGGTGGCTTTCTCCACCGCTGGCCCGTAATCCCGTTCTGGCGTGCCGCCAGCAATCTGGAGAAAGGCCGGTTTTTCCGGGGCGGGAGCAGGCAGGGCCGGGGTGGCCGTTCTGGGAGGCCTGCCAGCCTGCGCATCGAACGTGCGTTGATCGATGGGATTGCAGCCGCAGAGGGACGCCGTCAGCAGAAGCAGGGCAGTGGAGCGGAATCGCAGAAGAGAGCGGGGGACAGAGAGAGCCATCATAAAACAACAGGTTACAGGAAGCCGGGCATGACGCAAGAGGGAAGCAGGGCTGCTTCAAAAACTTCATTTTCCCTCTGTTGCTCTCTGGCAGTGGTGCTATGGATAAGGAGTCCTTTAGCTACCAATTACGGAGGAAGCGACCAATGGCCGTTAAAATTGCAATCAACGGGTTCGGACGTATCGGGCGTCTGGTTCTTCGTGGCATCATCGAAAGCGGGCGCACTGACGTCGAGCCGGTTCTGATCAACGATCTCGGCTCCGTGGAGGCCAACGCTCACCTTCTGAAGTACGATACCGTTCATGGTCGTCTGCCGGCTGAGGTCGAGGTCGTCAATGGTGATCTGCTCATCAAGACCCACCAGGGCCGCACCATCGGTCCGATCAAGGTGACAGCCCAGCGCAACCCGGAAGAGATTCCGCTCCAGGGTGTTGATGTGGCCATGGAATGCACAGGCCTCTTCACGGCCCGTGACAAGGCTTCTGCCCTGCTGAAGGCTGGTGCCAAGCATGTGCTGGTTTCTGCTCCGGGCAAGGATGCCGACGCCACGATCGTGTACGGCGTGAACAACGACGCCCTGAAGCCGGGCATGCAGATCGTCTCCAACGCTTCCTGCACGACGAACTGTCTCTCCCCGGTTGCTTCCGTGCTGGATGAAAAGTTCGGCATCGAGCGTGGTTACATGGTGACCGTCCACTCCTACACAGGTGACCAGCGCACCATCGACACGCTGCACAAGGATCCCCGTCGTGCCCGTGCCGCTGCTGTCAACATCATTCCGACATCCACGGGTGCTGCCCGTGCCGTTGGTCTGGTTCTGCCGCAGCTCAAGGGCAAGCTGGACGGCACGGCCATCCGCGTGCCGACGCCGAACGTCTCCCTCGTCTCCCTGGACTTCGTGCCGAAGCGCAAGCCGTCCTCCGTCGAGGAAGTCAACGAGGCCATCCGTGAGGCTTCCGAAGGCCGCCTGAAGGGCATCCTCGGCTACAACACGGAGCCGCTGGTGAGCCATGACTTCAACCACGTTCCGTTCTCCTCCACCTTTGATGCCACGCAGACAGCGCTGGTTGATGGTGGTGAGCTGGTCCGTATCTGTGCCTGGTACGACAATGAGTGGGGCTTCTCCAACCGTATGTCCGACACGGCATCTCTGTTCGGGAAACTCTGATCATGGCTTTTCGCACGCTTGATAAGGCGGAGGTACGTGGCAAACGCGTACTTCTCCGCGCTGACCTGAATGTCCCCATGCATGAGGGTGCCATTACCGATACGACCCGTATCGAGCGTGTGCTGCCGACCATCCGTGAGCTGACTGAGAAGGGGGCCAAGGTCATCCTTCTCAGCCACTTCGACCGGCCCAAGGGCAAGGTCGTTCCCGAGATGTCGCTGGCACCGGTTGGCAAACGTCTGGGTGAGCTGCTTGGCCGCCCGGTCGCCTTCGCTGCGGACTGCGTGGGCCCCAAGGCCAAAGAGGCTGTGGATGCGCTGAAGGATGGCGGGGTTCTCCTGCTGGAGAATACACGTTTCCACGCTGAGGAAGAGAAGAACGATCCCGAATTCTCCAAGGCACTGGCTGCCAACGGGGATATCTATGTGGATGATGCTTTCTCTGCTGCCCACCGTGCCCATGCTTCCACAGAGGGCGTGGCCCATCTGCTGCCGGCCTATGCTGGTCGCCTGATGGAAGCTGAGCTGAAGGCTCTTTCCGCTGCGCTGGAAAGCCCGAAGCGCCCTGTCGGCGCCGTGATTGGCGGGTCCAAGATTTCCACGAAGCTGGACCTGATCGGCAACGTGCTGGACAAGGTGGATGTTCTGTTCATTGGTGGGGCCATGGCCAACACCTTCCTCGCTGCTGAAGGCGTGAAGGTTGGCAAGTCCCTCCAGGAATCCGACATGCATGAGACGGCTCGCAAGATTGCCGCCCGCGCCAAGGAAAAAGGCTGCAAGCTGGTCCTGCCGGTGGATGCCGTCGTGGCCCGTGAGTTCAAGGCAGGTGCCGCCTCCGAGGTTGTGCCGGTGGACAAGGTGCCGGAAGACACCATGATCCTTGATGCTGGCCCGAAGACAGCTGAGCTGATCTCCAAACATCTTGCTGACCTGAAGACTCTTGTCTGGAACGGTCCGCTGGGTGCTTTCGAGATCGAGCCTTTCGACAAGGCAACCGTGGAAGTGGCCCGTGCCGCTGCCAAGCTGACCGAAGAAGGCAAGCTGCTGACAGTGGCTGGCGGTGGTGACACCGTTTCTGCCCTGCGTCACGCTGGCGTGGCTGACCGTATGAGCTATGTCTCCACGGCTGGCGGTGCCTTCCTCGAATGGCTGGAGGGTAAGACCCTTCCGGGTGTTGAGGTGCTGCGCGCCAAGTAAGATCGGTTTCGCTGGTTTTACGGAAGAGGCGGTGTCCTTCGGGACGCCGCCTTTTTTGTGTCTACTGTTTCTTCCTGTTGCATGAAAAAACGCAGCCAGGGTATGGCCCCGCTGCGTTCTGTTCAGTGCAGTTCTGAAGGAGGAGGTGGGGATCAGGCTTTGACTTTTTCGGCCACCTCTTCTTCGGAGAAGCCCTGTTCCCTGCGGCGTTCCTTGACGGCGGAGGCCATGGCTTTCTGCAATTTTTCCATGGCACGGGCTTCAATCTGACGGATGCGCTCACGGGAGACACCGTAATGATGGGAGAGTTCTTCCAGCGTGGAGGGGTCTTCCTTCAGGCGGCGTTCTGTCAGAATGTGGCGCTCACGGTCATTGAGCGTCTGCATGGCTTCGGCAAGCAGAGCCTTGCGCCCGCTCATGTCCTCGCTTTCGGCCAGTGTATCTTCCTGATTCTCGTTCTGGTCCACAAGCCAGTCCTGCCATTCCTGCTCGCCATCTGCACGGAGCGGGGCGTTCAGGCTATGGTCAGGTGCCGTAAGGCGGCGGTTCATGGAGATGACATCCTGCTCCGGCACGCCCAGTGTTTTGGCAATATGATCAATCTGCTCTGGCTGCAGGTCGCCTTCCTCATAAGCCTGCATCTGCCCTTTCAGGCGGCGGAGGTTGAAGAAGAGCTTCTTCTGGGCAGCGGTCGTGCCCATTTTCACCAGAGACCAGCTGTGCAGGATGTACTCCTGAATGGCTGCCCTGATCCACCACATGGCATAGGTCGCCAGCCGGAAGCCTCGCTCCGGGTCAAAACGGCGGACAGCCTGCATCATGCCGATATTGCCCTCGCTGATCAGTTCGCTGACAGGCAGGCCATAGCCCCGGTAACTCATGGCAATCTTGGCAACAAGGCGCAGGTGGGATGTTACCAGTTCATGAGCCGCCGTGCTGTCGTGTTTGTCACGCCAGCGGCGGGCAAGAGCGAGTTCCTGCTCGGAGGTGAGAAGGGGGAACCGCCGGATTTCCTGAAGATAACGGGAAAGGTTGGTCTCCGGGCCGATGGCGGGAAGAGTTGAGGGAGACTTCATGCGACTTCGACTCCTTGCACCCGACTGGGGAAGAGGCGGGCAGATCATACCAGCCTATCCCTTACAGGAACGATGAGACCAGCGCCTGCATCTTAACGCCGGTCAGGCCGTATCTCCATCGCAAATAAGGCAATAGAGACATGTCCATTCTTTATAGGACTTTTTTCGTCCTATTATTCTTTAATTGATTCCTGCCGAGAGTCAAACTTAATAAAAAGTCAGGTGCTTCACCCTTCCGAGAGAGCTTCAATCAGGGTCTGGAGATCATCAGGGAGAGGGGCGGAAAAAAGCAGTTCTTCCTTTGTTCGTGGGTGGGTAAAACCCAGAGTGGCGGCATGAAGGGCCTGACGGGGGAAGTCGAGAGCCTGATGGCGCACGTTCACGGGCAGTTTGCGGGCCGCTGCCGGGACACGACGCAGATAGACCGGGTCGCCCAGCAGGGGGTGGCCATTATGGGACAGGTGGACACGGATCTGATGCGTCCGTCCCGTGGCCAGCCGGCACTCCACGAGCGATACCCCCGCATGAAAAGTTTCTTTCGTCGTGAAGCGTGTCAGGGCGTGTTTGCCGCCATTAGGGACGACGGCCATGCGCTTGCGGTCCCGCTTATCCCGTCCGATCGCCCCTTCAAACTCGCCTGAAGGCGGAAGGAGGCCCCACGCCAGGGCGAGATAGGCCCGTTCCATCGTGCGGGTCGCAAAGGCTTCGGACAGGGCTTCATGGGCGAGGGGGGTTTTTGCAACGACCATCACGCCGGATGTGTCCTTGTCCAGCCGATGGACGATGCCGGGGCGTTTTTCCCCGCCAATCCCTTCAAAGTCCGGCCCGCAATGGCCAAGAAGGGCATTGACGAGTGTACCTGTTTCATTGCCGGGGGCGGGGTGGACGACCAGCCCGGCTGGTTTGTCCAGCACGATGAGGTCCCTGTCCTCAAAGAGGATGTCCAGCGGGATGCTTTCGGCCTGCGGGCGGGCCGGTTCTGGCGGGGGCAGGCGCAGCTCCAGCGTCATTCCCTCTCGCAGGGCGAAGGCGGGGTCTCGCCGGGGCGTGCCGTTGCAGGTAAGGTGGCCCGTCTCAATCAGGGCTTTGACACGGGAGCGGGAGAGGGTACCGATGGCGTCTGCCAGCATACGGTCGGCCCGCTGCCCTGTCTGCTCGGGCGTGATGGTGAATGAGAAGAGAGCGGGCGCATCCGCAGGGAGAGAATCGGAGATGAGTGAGTCGGACATGGCCCCCAATCTAGTCGAGCCGGGACAAAACAGCGAGTCGAACCCGCCACGCACGCCCAGGGCTCTGGTGGCGGCTGTCATCATCATGGGGGTGATGATTATTCTGGGGACGGTCCTGCTGGTGGGGATCATCATTCATCGGATGATGAACCACTCTTCGGCTTCACCCGCTCCGGCGGCTTCCGAGCTTTCACGGGCAGCGGCAGGGCCTGCTTCTCTGGCAGGGCCAGCCCTGCTGAAACTGCCCAGGCAGGCGGATGAGCAGGTCATGGCCGTCACGGCCCGCCCTGATGGCCTTCTGGCCGTCACGCTCAAGACAGGGCAGGGCGATGCCCGCATCCTGCTCTGGCAGCCGGAGCAGGCCCGCCTTGTGGCGGAGCTGGACCTGACGGGGCCTGCCGCTCATTGATGGGGACGGCCTTCGTTGGAGGGTCAGTCTTTCTCTGGAAACTCTGTCGGACATTCCCGCAGGATAGAGGCCATCAGGCCGGGGAAGCGGTCCTCCAGCACGTCAAGACGGAGCGTGTTGCGGTGCTGGACCCCTTCCACACGGGTATGCAGGATGCCGGCCTCCCGCAGGACCTGAAAATGGTGCGACATGCTTGATTTTGGCCTGCCACGCAGAAGGGTCGTGCAGTTGGCTTCCTTCAGGCCGTGCAGGTGGCAGATGATGCCCAGACGGACAGGGTCCGCCACGGCCCGCAGAAGGAGCAGGAGGGTGATGTCTTCCGGGGCGGGGTGATGATACAGCGCAGCCATGAGATCGTGTATCGGGAGTCGGGGGGCCGTTTGTCAAGGTTTCATTGTTCTATGTTGATAGAACAAAAAGGAAGTGTTAGCGTTTGAGAAGAACGGGCGGTGACACCATGTGTCCCTGTCTCCGTCATCTGTCTGGTCATGTTTTTCAGGAGAAAACACCATGCCAACACTTTTCGATCCCATCTCCTTCGGGTCCATCAAGGCGGCCAACCGTGTCGTCATGGCACCGCTCACACGGGCACGGGCAGGCAAAGATGCCGTACCGACACCCATCATGGCAGAGTACTACGCTCAGCGGGCCAGTGCCGGTCTGATCATCTCCGAGGCGGTGGGCATTTCCCGTCAGGGGCTTGGCTGGGCCTATGCCACGGGTATCTGGAATGAGGAGCAGGTGAAGGGCTGGAAGGCCGTTACCGATGCCGTGCATGAAAAGGGCGGCAAGATTGTCTGCCAGCTCTGGCACATGGGGCGGATGGTTCATTCCTCCGTTACAGGCGAGCAGCCAGTGGCACCGTCTCCCTCAACGGCACCGGGGCATATTCATACTTATGAGGGCAAGGCCCCTTATGAGGAAGCCCGTGCGCTGCGTCTGGATGAGATTCCGGGGATTGTGGAAAGCTATGCCCATGCGGCCCGCAATGCGATGAAGGCCGGTTTTGATGGTGTGCAGATTCATTCTGCCAATGGCTATCTGCTGGATGAGTTCCTGCGGGATGGCACCAATCACCGGACGGACGCTTACGGCGGGTCTGTTGAGAATCGTCTGCGCCTGCTGCGTGAGGTGACGGAAGCTGTCATCAAGGAAGTTGGGGCCGAACATGTCGGCGTCCGTCTTTCTCCGAATGGGGAAGTGCAGGGCACGATTGATAGCAACCCGGAGGCCGTCTTCATCCCGGCGGCAAAGATGCTGAATGATCTGGGCGTGGCGTGGTTGGAACTCCGTGAGTCCAACCCGTCCAGCACCTTCACATTTGCTGGGGCTACGGAACAGCCGAAATTGTCACCGGAAATCCGTAAGGTCTTTACCCGTCCGTTGGTGCTGAATCAGGAATATACACGGGATGAGGCCCTGAAGGCCGTGGCGGATGGCAGGGCTGACGCCATAAGCTTTGGTCGTGCCTATATTGCCAACCCGGACCTCGTGCGCCGCCTGAAGGACGATCTGCCGCTTCAGGATGATGACATGGCGACATGGTATGGCCCGATTGGAGCCAAGGGCTATACGGATTATCCGTTCGCCAAGTGATGGCCGATAGTATCGCTTGAGAGCGGGGTGGTGACCGGGTTCTCCGGTCCCACCCCGTTTTTGTGTCTGGGATCAGTCCAGCGGGCGGGTCAGCTCGTACAGGGCAACGGCGGAGGCGTTGGAGACGTTCAGGCTCTCCATCGGGCCGGACATGTGGATGGAGGCGATTTCATCGCAGGTTTCCCGTGTCAGGCGGCGCAGGCCGGCCCCTTCGGCCCCCAGAACCAGAGCCACACGACGGTCGCCGAGCTGGTTGCGGTCCAGCCTTGTGCCGCCTGCATCCAGCCCCACGACCCAGAACCCGGCTTTTTGAAGGCCCTGTAGGGCACGGGAAATGTTGGTCTCCCGGATGATGGGCACGACATCCAGCCCGCCGGAGGCCGCTTTGGCCATGGTGCCGGTTTCATCAGGTGTATGGCGGTCCTGCACCAGAAGGGCAGCGGCCCCGAAGGCGGCGGCCGAGCGCAGGATGGCCCCGATGTTGCGGGGGTCCGTGACCTGATCCAGCACCAGAATGGGGCCGGGGCGGTCGATGACATCCACGATGGCGGGATTTTCCAGTGGTTCGACATTCAGGCAGACGCCCTGATGCACGGCGTCTTTCCCGCAGAGGGCATCCAGCTCTTCCCGGCTGACGATGCGGGGCTGATGGGCCGTCTCGGGCAGGGAGTCGGCGGCTTCCTTTGTCGCCAGAAGGCTGTAGATGACCCGTGCAGGGTTGAGCAGGGCGGCCTCCACGGCGTGCTGGCCGTAGATCCAGTAGCCCTTGCCCGTGGCGGGGGCACCGTGCCGGGTCGTGCTGCGGCGGGAGCGGTTGCGGGAGAGATTCTGCGCCTCGGGCAGGGCCACACGGCGGGAGGATGATTTTCTAGCCATAAGTCTTTGTATAATCTTTCTGGCTCGCATTGACATAGCAGTAAATGCATATTATCACACGCACATCCTGAGTTCGGAGGGGTGCCCGAGTGGCTAAAGGGGGCGGACTGTAAATCCGCTGGCGTACGCCTACGTTGGTTCGAATCCAACCCCCTCCACCACAGGTAATCAGAAAAAGCGCAGTGCCGCCCCAGAAACAGGGCGGCTTTTCTTTTTCGAGGCCCCAAAAAATTATTCCCTTCTGGGAGTTTGCAACTCTCGGTTTATTTGGTGCTCAGAGCTATGGATCGACCCCTTTCTGCCGGGGGCTTTGCGTGGTGTGCGGGGTTGTGCTGGGGTATCTTTTGTTACTTCATAGCGGCAGTCATCGTCCGCTAGAAAAAGATCATCCCGGTTCTGCCAGAGCCATTCATCGCAATAGAGTATGGTCCAGTCTGGGAGTTCACCTTTCAGGTCTTTGGCAATGGTTAGACCGGTAGCTGCAAAACCTTTCAGGTCAAAAGGGGTGCGGTCTTTTTTGGGCAGGTAATATTCAAAATCATCGGTAAGGCGTATCCATTTGTCTAGTCTGGTGCGGAGCTGGTCCGTTATGGGCAGGTCTTCCAGAAGAATGGGCTGGCCATTGCTTGTCCAGACAGCTTCTGTCAGATCTCCTCCAAGAACAAGGCATTTATCATCGGGTAATTCAGCTTTATCTGTTATCTGGTTCATGATCTGTTATGCTGTTGCCTGTTTCAAAAAGTTCGGTAGAGGGGTGTGTTGGCCCCAACTATTTTGCTGCGTATGGTCATGTTAGTATTTTTTTCATGATAGCGACCAGCTCTGATTGTTATGTCTGGAGCTGGTCAGAAGGAGCGCACGGCCATGGTGTCATCGGATAATCAGCCTTCTCACGACTGGAAATCAGTGGACATGATCCGTGTGGAAGGCGCACAGGAGCATAACCTGAAGGATGTCTCGCTGGAGGTGCCACGGGGCTGTCTGGTGGTGTTTACCGGTGTGTCCGGGTCGGGCAAGTCGTCTCTGGCGTTCGGGACGCTCTATGCCGAGGCGCAGCGGCGGTATCTGGAGACGGTCGCTCCCTATGCACGGCGGCTGTTCCATCAGCTGCCTCCACCGAAAATCCGCAGCATCGCAGGGCTGCCGCCCGTCATTGCCCTTCAGCAGCAGGCGGGCACGAGCAGCCGGTCGTCCGTGGGCAGCGTGACGACCCTCTCCAATCTGCTGCGTATGCTCTATTCCCGGGCAGGGACGTATCCGGCTGGTGCGCCCATGCTGGAGAGTGACGATTTCTCCGCCAATACGCCGCAGGGGGCCTGTTCACGCTGTCAGGGCACGGGATGGCTCTATGATGTCGTGGAAGAAAAGATGGTGCCCGACCCGACGCTGACCCTGCGGGAAAAGGCCGTGGCCGCATGGCCCGGTGCGTGGCAGGGGCAGAACCTGCGGGACATCCTCATGATGCGTGGGGTCGATCTGGACACGCCGTGGCAGGACCTGCCCAGGGAAACACGGGACTGGATTCTGTACACGGATGAAACCCCGACAGAACCGATCTACCGGGGCCTGAACTATGCCGAGAGTCAGGCGGCCATGAAGCGGGGGGAGCCGGCGACCTATCAGGGCACCTTCGCCAGCGCACGCCGCCATGTGATGCAGAGTTTTCACGGCTCAAAGAGTGCGAAGATGCGTGCCCGTGCGGCGACCTTCATGCAGGCGACACGCTGCCCGGTCTGTCACGGTGCCCGTCTGAAGCCTGAAGCCTTGGCCGTGACGTTTGCGGGGCAGGATATTGCGGCCCTGTTCCACCTGCCGCTGGAACGGCTTCATGCCGTGCTGAAAGACCAGCTGGCAGGAGAGCGGCGGGATGATGCGCAGGGGCGTGTGATTGAGGAAATCGGCACGGCCCTGCTCCGGCGGCTGGAGATACTGCTGGAGCTGGGGCTGGGCTATCTTCAGACGGACCGGACCGTGGACAGTCTTTCCCCCGGCGAATATCAGCGTCTGCGGCTGGGGACGCAGGTCCATTCCGCCCTGTTTGGCGTGGCCTACGTGCTGGATGAACCCGCCGCCGGATTGCATCCGGCGGATATCGAGGCCCTGCTGAACGTGCTGGCCCGTTTGCCTCGGGCCGGAAACTCCCTGCTGGTCGTGGAGCATGATCCTGTCGTCATGCGGCGGGCGGACTGGCTGGTGGATATCGGCCCCGGTGCGGGCAGCCATGGCGGGCAGGTTCTTTACAGTGGCCCGCCGGATGGCCTGCGGCAGGTAGAGGCCTCCCGCACAAGGCCTTATCTCTTTGCTCCGCCGCCTCTGGAGCGTGGTCCTGGCCGACAGGTGGAGCGGTGGCTCCAGCTTGAGGGCATCACATGGCGGAACATGAAGGACCTGTCCCTGAAGCTGCCACTGGGTGTTCTGGTGAGCGTGACGGGTGTTTCCGGTTCCGGCAAGTCCAGTCTGGTCAGTCAGGCTCTGGTGAGCCTTCTGGGGCATGCGCTGGGCCAGAAGGTCGAGGAAGCGGACGAACCGCAGGATGGTGACGACACCACGCCTCTGGCGGACGAGGCCGTGGAGGCCCAGCCGGAAGGGCGTATCGTGGCAGGGCTGGAGCATGTCCGGCGTCTGGCCATCATCACGCAGAAGCCCATCGGGCGGACGTCACGCTCCAATCTGGCGACCTATACGGGCATTTTTGACCAGATACGCAGGCTCTTCGCCGCAACGGAGGCCGCCCGCAGGGCGAAGCTGGATGAAAGCTGCTTCAGCTTCAATGTGGCCAAGGGACGGTGCCCGTATTGCGAGGGGCTGGGGACGGTCTCGGTCGGTCTGCTCTTCATGCCCGGTGTGGAGGCTCCCTGTCCGGTCTGTCATGGGGCACGCTACAGGGATGAGGTGCTGGCCATCACGCTGCGGGAGAAGAACATTGCCGACGTGCTGGCCATGACCGTGGAGGAGGCCTGTACCTTCTTTGCTGGAGAAGGGGCACTGGCCCGCGGGCTGGAAACGCTGGAGCAGTCCGGCCTTGGCTATCTCCGTCTTGGCCAGCCTGCACCGGAACTGTCCGGCGGTGAGGCGCAGCGGCTCAAGCTGGCAACGGAACTGCAGAAGCGGCGGCCCGCCCCCATGCTGTATGTTCTGGATGAACCCACGACTGGCCTGCATCCTTCTGATACGGACAGGCTGCTGGGCCAGCTCCAGACATTGGTGGAGCAGGGGCACAGCGTGGTTGTGACCGAACATAACATGCGTGTGGCGGCGGCGAGTGACTGGGTGATCGATATTGGCCCCGGCAGCGGGGAAAAGGGCGGCAGGATCATTGCCTCCGGCCCGCCGGAGGAGGTGGTCAGGAACCCTGAAAGCCGGACAGGGCCATATTTGCGGGAGGTGCTGGCCGGAGCGTGACGGGGTGGCCCCGCCGGGGTTCGGTCCCGGCGGGGGTGGTCGGTCAGTCGGTCTTCAGTGTGGTCATGTCGATCACGAAGCGGTAGTGCGTGTCGCCCTGTTCCAGCTGGCGGAAGGCCTCGTTGATGTCCTGCATGGCGATGGTCTTCGTATCGGGCAGGATGTTTTTGCGGGCACAGAAGTCCAGAAGCTCCTGCGTTTCACGGATGCCTCCGGCGAGCGAGCTGGTGATGTTGCGGCGGCCATAGACCAGCGGCAGGGTTGAGAGTGCCGGTATGGGGCCGACCTGCCCGACAAGGGAGATCGTGCCGTCCACATCCAGCAGGGACAGGTAGGGGTTGATGTCATGCTCCACCGGTATGGTGTCGATGATGAGGTCAAAACGGCTGGCCGCTTCCTGCATGGCCTTTTCATCGCCAGAGGCGAGGAAGCTGTCTGCCCCCAGGGCGAGGGCTTCCTGTTTTTTCTTCCCGCTGCGTGAAAGGACGGTGACTTCCGCCCCGAGTGCGGAAGCCAGCTTCACGGCCATCTGGCCCAGCCCGCCAAGGCCGATGACGGCAACCCGTGATCCGGGCCCGGCACGCCATGTCCGCAGGGGGGACCATGTGGTGAGGCCAGCACAGAGCAGCGGTGCCGCCCTGGAGGCATCCAGCCCTGCTGGCACTTTCAGGACGAATTCCTGCCGGGCGACGAGGTGCTTGGAATAGCCGCCCATGTTGGGAGTTCCGTCCACGGCATCAATGCCACCATAGACCCCATTCATGCCGATGGGATATTTCCTGCCCTCCCGGCAATACTGTTCCTCACCTTTGCGGCACTGGTCACATGTCATGCAGCTGTCCACCATGCAGCCGACGGCAGCGATGTCCCCGGCCCTGTGGCGGGTCACCTCCGGGCCGACCTCCAGCACGCGGCCGATGATCTCTTGGCCGGGAATGGCCGGATAGGGCGTATGGCCCCAGTCATTGCGCACCCAGTGCAGGTCGGAGTGACAGACCCCGCAATAGAGGACCTCCATCACCACGTCATTGGGGCGGGGATTGCGGCGGTCAAAATGGAGGGGGGCGAGAGGGGCCTCGGCAGAGGTGCAGGCAAAGCCAATGGTGCGCATGGGATCATCCTTCCCTGAAGAGCGGCGATTGAACGGGCCAGCTGCGAGCCTATGGAACGTTAATCTTCTGTTAAATATTTCAGGAGGGATGGCAGGTCTGCTTCAGAACCACACATCTTCATGCTGGGCCGTATAGGCATCCACGCCCATGCGGCGGATGTGCTGGAGGTCGGCCTGGGGCGGGCGGGCGAAGGTTTTCCTGTACTCACGGCTGAACTGGGAGGGACTGTCATATCCTACCTGAAAGCCTGCGCTGGCAGCGCTCATCTCTTCATGCACCATGAGGCGGCGTGCTTCCTGCAGGCGCAGCTTCGTGCGGTACTGGAGGGGCGTCATGCCTGTCAGCTCTCCGAAGCGTTTGTAGAAGCTGGACTGGCCCATCCCGGCGATCTTCACCAGCGTGCCGATCTCGAACCGTTCCTGAAAATGGTGGCGCAGATGGATGATGGCCCTGTTGATGCGGGAGAGGTCACTCTGGAGGTGGGCCGTTTCCTGAAGGACATGGCCTTGTTGGCCATGAAGAAAGAGATAGAGGAGCTCCTTCTTGTAGAGCTGCGCCAGAAATTTCTGGTCGCTATTCCGGGCGAGCAGCCCGACCAGGCGCAGCAGGGCATCCAGCAGGTCGTCGGTGATCCGGCTCACTCCCATGGCGGATATGGGAGAGCTGTTCTCTTTTCGGAGGGTCAGTTTCCGGGCCTGACGGCTGAGGGCGGACTGGCTCTCCCGGAGGAGCTGCTCCATCTCCGTGGAGGAGAAGCTGATGCACAGGGCCAGATAGGGTCTTTCCGCCGAGGCCCTGGTGATCTGGCCGGAAACGGGCAGGTCCAGTGTGGAGATCAGATATTCGCCCTCGCCATAGGGCAGGGGCTGGTCATGGAGGTGAAGGATTTTCTGCCCCTGCACGACGATGTAGATGCGGGGTTCGTAAACGACCAGAACGGGATCGGTCACGGTCCCGGTGCGATAGAGGGTCAGGAAGTCGAAAGCCGTATGGGTGACTTTTTCCGGGCAGTGGCGGCTGACAGCCGCCTGGAGGGCGGCGAGTCGGTCCTGTGGCATGGTGCAGTCTTTCTCTGTGCCGGTTGTTCCTGATCCGTGGAGCCGGTCAGGCCATGATGATGACCTGCTCGATATGCCGCCGGTAGGCAGCCTCCATGGCTGGGACATCCGGGTTCTTCATGACATCCGTTGCCAGAAAGGTGGGCAGGCGGTCCATGCCGAGAAAGGCATGGGCCCGATAGAACGGGAAAAGCACGGCATCAATGCCACCGCCGCCGAAGAACTGGTCCCTGTCTTCGAAGGCTTCAAGTGGGGCATTCCACGTGGTGGATACCATGAAGCGTTTGCCCTGTAGCAGGCCACCAGAGCCATAACGCTTTGAGGGATCGTGTCGGCTGCGGCCATCATTGCTGTAAAAAAGGCCATGTGCCTGTGTGAAAACCTCATCCATATATTTTTTCAGAGGCCACGGCGTGCCCATCCACCATCCCGGAAACTGGTAGATGACGATGTCCGCTTTCTGGATCGCCCGGATCTCGCTTTCGACATCATAGCCTTCATCAATGACGGTCTGGCTGACGGACAAACCGTGTTCCTGAAGGCAGGTTGCGGCAAGATTCTGGAGGGTCTGGTTCAGTTTTCCGGCAGAGTGGGCAAAAGGTTTCGCCCCGTTGATGAGGTGGATGTGGGTCATTGGGGGACTTTCATGAGGGTTGTGAAGATGTCCAGTTCATTAATCGGAACCGCTGGTGTCAAGGGGAGAAAATGGCCTTTAGTGCTTTGTAAAAGGCCATGGAATTGCCATAATCTCATGGGCTTTGTGGCAGCATTTTAACGAATTTAAAGGAATATTTTGATTGCATTTAAAAGATGGAAGGATATTTTAATGTCGCGTTAGCATTATGTCTTGATAATGAGGAGTACGAAACGATGAAGAAAAGGAAAACTTCCATGAGGTTGATCTGCGTTGGTGATAGTCCAAAGAATATGGACGGACGGCCTTGCTCCACTCTTTCTGAAGCGGTTTCTGAAGGAGGAATCTTTCTGCGCATTTCTGGCAGGGAAGGCGTGCTGAGCGCCCTGCGCAATGATCAGTCCGATGTGGCCGTCATCCAGCAGACCAACCCGGATCCGCTTCTGATCAGAACGATTCGCAACAACCGCTTCAGCCTGCCGATTCTGGTCATTGCCCGGAATCTGACAGCCCACAACGTGGCCGAGGCCCTTGCCGCTGGTGCTGATGACTGCGTGCCCATCACGGTAGGGCCGGTAGAACTGCTGGCCCGGCTGAAGGCGATTGTCCGGCGTGTCATGGATCATGGCGTGACCAGCCAGATCATCACGGTCGGCCGTCTGACGGTGAAGGAAGACACCCGTGAGGTGCTGGTGGATGATGACCTCCTGCCGCTGACACAGGGTGAATATGACATCATGTCCCTCATGGTGCGTCGTCGGGGTAGCCTGCTGAACAAGGCCGCCATCCTGTCCACCCTGTATGCCGGGCGGGAGAAGCCCATCAGCAAGACCATCGATGTCATGGTCTGCCGCATCCGTCAGAAGCTGCGGGCAAGAGGTATCCAGAAGCCCTTCATCACGAGCTGGGGCATGGGGTATCGGCTGAATGAGGAAGCCTTCCTGCCGCTGGGTGCCCGTGCCGAGGATGAGTGCAACCCTGTCCAGCAGGCCATCCGTGAGGCCAGCATGCCCGTATCGGCGGGTCTGGGTGTGACAGCCATGGCAGGCGAGGCGGAAAGCCGTCGCACTGTGGAGAAAGCCGCCAGACAGCCGGTTCATCAGGACTGATAACGGAGCGCAGCGTCATGAGTGATGAGACCAGTCCAGACGCCGGAGGTGATGGTACAGCCGCTTCGGCTGATGGCAGGAAGGGCATGTCCAGGAAGAAAATGGCCATCATGGCTGCCGTGCCTCTGCTGCTGATAGGTGGGGGCGTGGGTGCCTGGCAGGCCCACCTTCCACCATTCGGCGGTGGCGGGAAGCCTGCCCCCAAGGTTGCCGCAGCGGAAGGCGGGGAGGCGGGCTCACATCGCCTCCTTCTGTCGGTTCCCTCTGCCACGGCCAATCTGGATAACGGGGCCGGGCGGACGGTCTATGTAAAGATGACAGCCAGTGTCGAGGTGGAGGGAGCTGAGACACTGGCAGCTCTTCAGGGGCGTATTCCCGAGGTGCAGGACATTTTCCAGACCTATCTGCACGAAAGCCGCCCGCAGGACCTGCATGGCAGTGGCTTCTATCGCCTGCGTGAGGCCCTGCTGAGGCGCCTGCGTGTGGCGTTTGCCCCGCTGAATGTCACGAACATTTACATTACGGAACTTCTAACCCAGTAAGGTGGATTTGGACCCAATGGCGGATGAAGAGGAGCAGGCACAGGCTGACCAGCCTGACCTGACAGAAGGGCAGGGAGCGGAACAGCCCGGCCCGGATACAGAAGACAATGCTGCACGGACTGAAGCCCCGGAAGAGGAAGGAACATCCTCCTCCGGGGTCGCTGCGCATGGGGGGGATAATGGTGAGGCGGATGGCCATGCGCTGGACCAGTCTGCCATTGATGCCATGCTCGGCAATGCATTTTCCGGTTCTGCCATGCGGGAAGAGAGCGGGATGGAGCGCATCATCAAGGCCGGTTTTGTGGCCTATGAGCGTATGCCCATGCTGGAGAACGTGTTTGACCGGCTGGTGCGTTTCCTTTCTTCGACCCTGCGTGGTTTTACCAACGACAATGTCGACATCACCATGGAGAACATGCGGTCCCTGCGTTTTGGGGACTATATGGGAGAAGTGCCGTCTTCCTCCCTGTTTTCCGTCTTCCGGGCAGAGCAGTGGCGCAATTATGGTCTGGTTGTTGTGGATTCGTCGCTGTCCTATTCCATTGTGGACATCCTGATGGGCGGAGAGCGCGGTGGTGGACCCAAGATCATAGAGAATCGGCCCCACACTGCTCTGGAGAGAGCCCTCATAGAGAAGTTGATTGTCATTACGCTGGCGGATCTCTCCGAGGCTTTTGCGCCAGTGGGCAAGGTGGATCTCTCTTTCGAGCGGCTGGAGATCAGCTCCAGCCTGGCGGTGATTGCCCGGCCCTCCAATGCGGCCATTGCGGCCCGTTTCCATATTGATATGGGCGACAGGAGCGGGGACATGGATATCGTCATTCCCTATGCCACGCTGGAACCGGTAAGAGAGAAACTCTCCCAGCAGTTCATGGGGGACAATTTCGGCAATGACTCCATATGGGAGAATCATCTCATTTCCGAAATCATGGAAACGAGCGTGACCGTTTCCACCGTGTTTGAGACGGCGTCTTTCCCGCTTTCCCAGATTCTGGAGCTGAAGGAAGGTAGTGTCCTCCATCTGCCCAGCAAGGGCGAAGCGCCGCATCGTGTGCGGATGGAATGTGACGGAACGCCAATTTTTGAGGGCACGCTGGGGCGGCTGCATCGGATGCAGGCTGTTCGGATAGACCAGCGCCTCATCCCGCTGGAGGAAGATCTGACGCCGGAACTGCTGGCGTCTCTTGGTTCTGCTTCGGTGGATCAGCAGTCAGCAGAGCAGAGGGGACATCATGCTTCTGAAAAATAGCCAGCTCATCATCGAGATTCTTCTGATGGTCGTCCTGATAGCCGGGATTGTCAGCTCCCGTCTCATTGTCCGGCGGCTTGGGGTCATCCGGGATTCCTATACGGCACTGAATGAGATGGTGGCCACGCTTGATGCTTCGACAGAACAGATGAACCATATGTTCGAGCGGGTCCGGCATGAGGTCACCCAGGGGGACAGGCGCCTGTCTGTCCTGCTGGAGCGTGCCCGCAATGCTGAAGAGGACCTGATGGACCAGCAGAAGATGACGCAGGAGACTGCCGATTCGCTTTCTGGTGTTCTGGAGCGGTCGGAAAAGCAGGAGGCCGGGTTGAACCAGGCCGTGGAGTCGGCACAGGCCATGCTGCAACAGCTGGAAGAACAGCTGGAAATGCAGAAGAAGGCGCTGGAACAGAGCAGGGCCGCCGCCGGGCCTGCCCCGGCTGAAGGTGATTCTGCCCCGCATTTCTCCGATGAGATTGTCATGCCTGTTCCGGGCCGCCTGCGTAGCCCAAGGCCTTATATGAGGCAGAATGAGGCCGATGGTTAAGGCAGGCATTTTGCCATGCCTGTCATTTTGAAATGTCCTCTGTAAGAAACATGTAAGGGTTCTGTGTTTCTATCCATCTGTCAACGATGAGTTCGTTGGTTTCTATACAGATGTGCAAGGAGAGAAGACCATGAGTCTTTCCATCAATACCAACCAGTCTTCCATGGTTGCTCTGGAAACACTGAACACCACACAGGGCGATCTGGCCAAGACGGAAAATGCCGTCTCCACCGGCAAGAAGGTCGCCAATGCTTCCGACAATCCGGCTGCTTTTGGCATTTCCTCCCAGATCGGTGGTGACATTGCCGGCCAGAGCGCTGTCAATGATGGCCTGAGCTACGCTTCCCAGATTGTCAGCTCCACAAACTCTGCTGCCAACAGCATCATCAACATCCTTCAGAACGTCCAGAACGCTGTGACCACTGTCGGTAACAACCTGGGCAACTCTTCTTCCCTCGGCCAGCTCGACAAGGAGCTGACAGGTTACATGAAGAGCATTGACACCATCGCCCGTAACGCCACGACCAAGGGGATCAACCTGCTGGCCGGTGGTACGACAGGTGGTACAGCCGATGGTCTGGGCATCACGGCCAGCAGCCTGACCTTCGTTACGGGTCTCCAGGGTGATACACAGACACTGACCGGCTATGGCGCCCTCGTTTCCGCCACGACAGGTGCCAAGGGTGCGACCCTGACCGACGTTCTGGGCCTGACAACGAATGGTGTGGCCGGTTCTGACCCGACCTCCAACGTCTTCCTGAACGCCAGCGCCACGGGTGCTTCCCTGGCTGACAGCTCCAGCGATCCGAAGAAGGCTGTTGCCGACATGATCGGGCGTGTTCAGAAGGCCATCGTTGCCATGACGAACGTCACGTCTGATCTCGGTTCCAACCAGCAGACCATCGACTCCATGAGCTCCTATGGTCAGAAGTCTTCCGACTCCCTGACAGCTGCTTCCGGCGCTCTGACGGATGCTGACATGTCTGCCGAGTCTGCCAAGCTGACATCCCTGCAGACCAAGCAGTCCCTGGGCATCAAGTCCCTCTCCATTGCCAACGGTCAGTCCCAGAACATTCTGTCCCTGTTCCAGTAAGGGGAAGTATCCGGCCCTGTTGTTGGGCCGGAGCCTTCGGGCGACCATGTGCCAGACGCCACCGTATTTTTACGGTGGCGTTTTTTTTTATGCCAGAAGGGCTTTCTCCTCGGGGTCCAGATGGCGTTCCGTCATCTCCCATGAGGCCCCGCACAGAAGGCGGGGTGCCACATGAGAAATATCCTTCATGACGGCAGCCAGAGCGTTTTTGTAATTCTGCACATGGTATCTGAATTCCGGGCAGTCTCCTTCCTTCAGGAAGAGGGCGTGCTCGGCCTTGGGTAGCCACGGCTTGGAGAGGAAAAGGAAATGCTGGACCTGGATGTCCAGTCTGCTCTCTTCGACATCTTTCCGTATCTCCGGCTGGAAGGGGACAACATCCTTGGCGATGTGCGTCATGGCGTAATTCCAGCGGACTGAAAAAAACTGCACGGAATCATGGAAAACGACATTGAGGATGCTTTCGGCATGGCCCTTCCATCTGCGGGAGATGAGCTGGAGGCAGCGTCTGCCATCCTCTGGTCTTATGGCTTTCATGTTGAAGAGCATGAGACCGGCATTGAAATACCGGCTTGTGTCCTTCAGGCCAGTCCTGAGTGTCTGATCATGCAGGGGGCGGGGTACGTTGGGAGGCAGGATGGTGTTGCGGAAGAAGCAGCGGACAGCCCCTATTTTCTTGTCTGCGGGCATGGCGTGGATGAGAGACAGCAGATCGCCCGTCACGATCATGTCGGCATCAAGGAAAAAGACAAAATCATGCCCTGCCATCAGTCCCGGTATGAGCAGCGCATGGTACATTTCTTCTTTTTTCAGGTTATGGCCTGCAAAATGCTCCTGCACGTTGATGAAGGTGATCCGTCCCCCCGAATCGTTCACCAGAGTGGTCATGATCCTGATGGCAGCTGGTGAGAGCTCCTTGTGGAAGATGACGAATTCTATGCGGTTCCTGTCGGATATCGAGTTGAGAACGGACCGTATCGTGGCGATGGCGGGGACGACATACGCCTGATTCAGCGACATGACGATGGGAATGGTCTGCATGATGTGGGACAACTTGCGTGCGTCAGGGGATGGGTCGGACAGTGGCAGGGATCATGTAATGTTCTGCAAGGCGGTCCATATGGGGTCGAAGAGGAGAGGTGGCATCCTGTCCTGTATCTGACGCATGAGGGAGGCTGCGATCTTTCTGTAATCCCGGGCGTGGATGTTGGTCTGCTCCAGGGCTGCTGTCATGTCATCAGGGTCGAGATGGCTGGCGAACTGGCCGAGGTTCATGTTGTTGCGGGCGGAGGTAATGGCTGTCCGTATGGAAGGGATGAAGGCCGCATCCGGCTGCTGGAAGAGCGGCATCTGGAGATTCCATGACTGCGGGAACAGGTGCAGTGCGTGGCGGAAGAGGTAGTTAAGGATGGTTTCGTCCCGTCCCGGCCATTCTTCGTCCAGCAGCTGGATGCAGGCCTGCCCTTCCTCCGGGGAGATGGCCTGCCGGTTGAAGAGAAGCAGGTTGCGGCTGAAATGGCGCTCCGACCTGACAGGCCCGGAGTCGGGCTGGTCCATGAGGGCATGATACATGCAGCGGACAGCCCCGATCTTTGCTCCGGTAGGGAAATCGGACAGAAGGGACAGAATGTCCCCCCGGATGAGTGAACCTGCCCCGATGCTGAGTACGAAATTTCGTGATGTGAAATATTGGGGAATGAGCAGGGGATAAAGACGGTGGGTGCAGATGGTGTCTTTGTAGGTGAAGCCGGAAAGGATGCCGGGCATGTTGATGAGGGAGAAAGCGACGCCATACGAGTTGAGCAGCCCTTTTACCAGCTGTTTCACATGGTCATCGAGTCCCGTATGGAAGAGGGCAAAAGACAGGCGGGACTTGTCCTGCGCATTGCTGATGGTGGACTGTATGGTGACCAGAGCAGGAATGAGGTTGTTTTCATCCAGGCCCGTCGCAACAGTGAGGTGGGCCTTCATGAAAGGGCCGTCCGATCCGCTGAAAGTGATTGTACGTCCATGAACATTCTGATTTTCTTAAAGAAAGTTTGTAGGTTATTTATTAACCAATATGCATGAGGGAGAAAAGAGGCCGTTGTGATGGTTTGGGCTGTCCTGGCCGTGCAACAGCCAGACAGGCCATCCCTCCGGTTGGAGAGATGGCCTGTCTGGCAGGGATGGAAGTGGTTTTCAGGCGACCTCGAATCCCAGACTGTTCAGGGCCTTTTCAGCCAGGGCCCGGTCCTGCTCGTAGGTACCGCCGGAGACGCCAATGCCGCCGATCAGCTGCCCCCCGGCAAAAATGGGGCATCCACCGCCTACGGCCACAAGGTGGGGTCTGCTGGCGAGGGGGGCCATGTGGGGGTTCTGCACGAGCTGGTTCCAGACATGGGTCGGCTGACCGAAGGAGCAGGCCGTCCATGCTTTGTCGATGGCGATCTCGACCGTCAGGAAGGCTGTTCCATCATGGCGGGCAAAGGCCTGGAGATGCCCGCCTGCATCCATGATGGCGACAGAAACGGGAATCTTCTGTGCAGCTCCTTCTTTGAGGACAGCCTGCACGAGGCTGTTGGCGGCCTCACAGGTGATGGTGGCCTGTGAGACATGGTGTCTGGTAGTCATTTCTGAGGACTCCTTGCTTTTGACTGTTCCCATGCCTGTTCATGCCATGATCCGGGTCACGGCGGCCATGATCTGCTCCGCACCGGGGATGTAGGCTTTCTCCAGCACGGGCGAGAAGGGCACGGGCGTGTGTGGGGCACTGACCATCTGCGGGGCGGCTTTCAGGCTGGTGAAGCACTGCCCGGTGACCTGCGCCACGATGTCGGTGGCCATGTTGCAGCGGGGATGGGCCTCATCAGCCGCTACAAGCCGACCTGTTTTCTGTACGGACTTCAGGACCGTGGCAATGTCCAGCGGGGAGAGAGTCCGCAGGTCTATGACATCGGCCTCGATTCCCGTTTCCGCCAGCCGGGTGGCGGCCTCCAGTGCCCGGGGGACCATGGGCCCGTAGGTGACGATGGAGACGTCATGTCCTTCCCTGGCGAGATGGGCCTGCCCGAAGGGAATGGCGTAAGGAGCCTCGGCAACGGGGCCGGTCGTCTCATAGAGATATTTCGGCTCGCAGAAGATCACGGGGCCCCGGTCCCGGATGGCCTCGATCATCAGCCCCTTGGCATCATGCGGCGTGCTGGGGCAGACGACCTTCAGGCCCGGAATGTGGGTGAACATGGCCGTCAGCATCTGGGAGTGCTGCGCCGCACCATTGATGCCTGCCCCGACCATCGTGCGGACGACAAGCGGGATTTCGGCCGTGCCGCCGAACATGTAGCGCATCTTGGCAGCCTGGTTCAGCAGCTGGTCGAAGCAGACGCCCATGAAGTCGATGAACGGGACTTCCGCCACGACGGGGAAGCCGGAGAGGGCGGCCCCGACGGCAGCCCCGACATAGGCCATCTCGGTGGGGGGTGCATCAATCACCCGGTCACCATAGCGGGTATAGAGCCCCCTGGTGACACCAAGCACGCCACCCCATGTATCCGTTTCTCCCCCAGCATCGACACCACCGGCGGTGTCCTGCCCGAAGATGAGCAGTTTCGGGTCTCTGGCCATTTCCTGATCCAGAGCTTCGTTGATGGCTGATTTCAGCGAGACATGTCTGGTCATGACAGATTTTCCTTCAGATGATGGGTTCAGTAGGAGACGTACACGCCGTCATGGAGTTCATTCAGGGCAGGGTGCGGGGCCTTGAGGGCTTCCTGAACGGAAGCATCGACCAGCTGCTCCACGTCCCGGTCCACTGCTTCCAGTTCCGCCGGGCTGAGGCCTGATGTCTGGGCGAAGCGGCGCAGGCAGTCCCGTTCCTCCCAGGCGTTCTTCACGTCTCCGGCAGGGCGGTAACGCTGGGTATCTCCCTCAAAATGGCCGTAGAAACGGACGGTCCGGCATTCCAGAAGAACAGGTCCGCCTCTGGCCCGCATTCTGGCGATAAGCTCCCCGGCAGCACGGTAGACGGCGAAGAAATCCAGCCCGTCCACCGTGACGGCAGGCATGCCGAAGCCTCTGGCCCGGTCCTCATAGCTGCTGACGGAGGTTGTCCTGTGCTGTGGTGTGGACTGGGCATAACCGTTGTTCTCCACGACGAACATCAGGGGCAGCTTCCAGACGCTGGCCAGATTCATGCTCTCTAGCACGGCTCCTTCATTCACGCCGCCATCACCACCGAAGACGACGGCAACATGGCCCTTGCCCTCCAGCCTGTCGGCGAGGGCGGCACCACAGGCCAGTGGAGCCCCGGCCCCAAGGATGCCATTGGCCCCCAGCATGCCCTTGCTCAGGTCGGCAATGTGCATGGAGCCGCCCTTGCCCTTGCAGATGCCGCCCTGCCGCCCGTGAATTTCCTTCATCATGGCCATGACATCGACACCTTTGGCGATGCAGTGGCCGTGGCCACGATGGGTGCTGGCGATCTGGTCCTGATCGGTCAGATGGCTGCAAATGCCGACGGCTACTGCTTCCTGTCCCGCATAGAGATGGGTGAAGCCCGGGACGATGCCAGCCTTGAAGTCCTCATGCAGACGGTTCTCGAACGTACGGATCGTCTTCATGCGCCGGTAGGCGGACAGAAGGATGTCATGGGATATGTCTGTTTTTCCAGTATGTTGCATGACTGTCTCCATAGTGACCTTGATGCGGTTCAACGCCTCGTCTGGTCTGGCGTTACAGTCTTTTTCTAGGGTTCCATCATGGCGCAGCGGTAGAAGGATCCTGCGCAAAGCTTGCCTTATTTTCCATAAATGGAGGGGCGTTCCGTACAGGCTGGGATAAAGAACGGGCCGCCTCCCGGTGGAAGACGGCCCGTTATCAGGCTGGTATCGTGCTGGAAGGTACGGTCAGAGATAGTCCGCCAGAGACATGTTCTTCATGTCGGCGATGAGCGAGAAGGAGGCCTTCAGCTGGAGGCTGAGGTCCGAGGAGCGTGTGGCCACCTCGGCCAGATTGACGTTCAGGCCGTTGGAGAGCTGTTCTTTCACCATCAGCTGAAGGCTGGAATAGATGCCCTGCTGGCGTGTCAGGGTGTTCTGCGTCACGCCGACGCTGGTGTTCATGTCGATGAGCTGGTTGGCTGTTGTTCCCAGTGAGGTATGCAGCTGGCGGACGAGATTGGTGAAGCCGGGTGTGGTCGTGTCCATTCCCTTCATGGACGTCATGATCATCATGTCCCGCATGAGGTCCCGGATGGGGGAGCCGGTGGACGTGCTGCTGGCCTGCCCGCCCTGTGTGGCGACCGGGCCGGTCTGGACGGTGGAGCCGTCCGGCCCGATGATGGCGGAAGCCTGAAGAGCCCCTGCCTGTTCGGCAGGTTGTGACAGAGCCTGAGAGAAGACGCTCATGCTGGCACTGTTGTCCGCACTGGCGGCGGTGGCCTGGCTGAAGACTGTCCCGCTGTTGCCGTCCTTCAGGCCGGAAACGATCTGGGAGATGGTATGGGCCAGCGTGCTGTCATTCAGTGTTGAGGGGGAGGTGACGGGCGCTGTGGATGTGTTCTGTCCAGCAAAGATGAAGCTGCTGCCATCGGATGTGTTGAGGATCGTTCCCAGGCTGCCCAGCCCTGTCCGGGCGCTGTCAGCTGCGGTTGTGGTGGATGCTTTTTCTCCGCCCTCAGAGGAGAGCATGCTCAGCAGTTGGGAGTTGAGGGACTGTGCCAGATCAGTGACCTGCTTGAGGGCTGTGGAGCTGAGAGAGAGGCGGTTCTGTACCGAAGACAGGTTGCTCTGATAGCCCGTCAGCTCGGCCAGTTTCGGGCTGAGGGACAGGATGGTCTGCCGGTCACTGCCCAACCCGGAAATGCTGGACGATGTCGTCCCCTGTGAGGTCTGCCACGCAATGTCTGTCTGCTCGGATTCAATCTGCCTGATGCCTGTGTTGAGGATCAGGTTTGCACCGGCGGCGCCATATTGGCTGACATTCATGCTCATGGGTGGCACTCCTGTGATGGTCTGTAGGGTGAGGGGGGCAGGTCAGGGTAGGGCCTGCCCGGTTTCATTGCCGGGCAGGCGGCCATGTGGGGGCAGTCCGTCAGTGGACGGCATCCAGCAGCGTGCTGAACATGGACTGCACCATGGAGACGACCTTGGCATTGGCTGCGTAAGAGTTTTTCAGGGACACGATGGCGGACATCTGGCTGTTGACATCCACACCAGAGACATCGGCAACCTTTGTCGTGAGGGATGTCTTGATGGATGTTGCCGTGGAGAGGTCACTGCTGTTCTGGCTGATCACCCCGGCCTGGCTGCTGGTGAGGGAGGTTGCCAGCTGTGTAAGCCCTTGCGTGCCGTCATAGCCCGTGGCCTGTGTGCCATCTGGCCCGAGAGAGGTGGAGGGTGCCGCCAGGGAGCCGGATGTGCTGGCGCTGGCGCTGCCCATGGCTTTGTTCAGCACGGCATTGGCGAGGGCGCTGGTCTGTCCACCATCGCTGTTGGCTGTCAGCAGGGACGGAGTCTGCTGATAGTCCGTGGAGACGGCAATCCTGGAGGAGAGCCCGACCAGCCCTGCTGGTGCTGTTTTGGTTGGATCGCTGGAGAGGGGCTGCGTCCCGCCATTGGTGAAGAGGGGCACTCCGGCCGCCTTGAAGCGGTTTATCAGCGTGTATGAGAAGGAATCGAGCTGCGCCTGCATCTGTGGATAGCTCTGGTCCCGCAGGGTCAGGTTGGCACCCAGCGTGCCATCGGTCAGGTGGGAGGTGATGTCTTTTCCGGCCAACATGATACCGGCAACACCCTGATCGCTGCCATCGGTGGCGTGATACATGCTTGGTGTCAGTGTGGCAGGGGACTTCGTGGAGAGGGGCCATGTTGCCGTGGGCGCCTGGAACTGTCCGTTGGGCAATCCGGCCTGATCCGGGCGGGTTGGCAGGCGTGTGCCGTCCTGCGTGCTGACCAGCATGTCGCCATTCGGTTTTTCGGTAAAGGTAACACCCAGCTTGCTGGAAAGGCTCTGCATGGCTTCAAGGCGCTTGTTGGCGAGGTCTGCCGTGTCAGCGTGGGAGCTGCGTGCCAGCATGATCTGCTGTGAGATCTGGCCAATGGTTGTCAGGTCCGTATTGATGCCGGAGACCGTGCTGGTGATGGCATCCTGTGCGCCCTGGCGCTGGGCCTGATAGACCGAAGAGAGGGTATGGATGTTGCTGACAAGGGTCTGCGCAGCCGAGACCACGCCCTGCTGCGAAGCACTGTTCTGCGGTGTGTTGGAGAGGCTGATGAAGGCCGTACTGACATTCTGGAGGTTGTTGGTCAGCGTGCCGATGGTATTGGCTCCATCAGAGCCTGTCGTCGTTCCCTGTACGGCAGAGACGGCCGCAAGGGAGTTGCTGGTGGCCGTCAGGCCGGAGACACGGGCATTCTGCTGGTAGAGCGCATCCTGAAGAGGCTGGGAAATGTTCAGCTGGTTGGCCGCTGAAGTCGCACCGACTCCAGTGCCGGAGACGACCGTTGAGGATGTGTTGGCAGTCTCTGACACATAGCCCGGGGTGGATGCGTTCGTGACATTGTTGGAGGCTGTTGAGAGTTCGTTCTCAATCGTCTTGAGGCCGGACGTGGCGATATTGAGGGACAGGCCAAGATCCATGGTTTCAGTCTTTCTCCGGAATGAGGGACTGGCCGAGGCCAGACAGGTCTGGATGACGGTCCGGCGACCTCACCCTAAGGCCATCCTAAGGTCATGAGTTTACAGGAAGTTAAATGGAAAGCCTGTATTTGATGATTTGTCCTTGATCTGGATCAAAAACAGCTAGGCTGTGACTTCCGTCGCAATCTTGTCGATGGCGTTCAGACGGCGGGTGAATTCGGTCTGGAGCAGCTGGAAGTTGAGATCATATTCCCGCTGGGTTTTTATCATCGCCGTGGTTTCCTCCACGGGGTTCACATTGCTGGATTCCAGCATTCCCTGCCGGATTTCCTGGGCAGGAACGGCCCGGAGGTCATTCTCGTTGGCTGGCCTGAAAAGATGGTTCCCCTCAGCATGGAGTGTATTGGGGTTATCGACTGTCGAGAGGCCGAGGCGGGTGATGTCACCTTTTTCTGTCGAGATGATGCCATCAGAGCCGATGCCAAGGGGCAGCACCTGATCATCAGGGGTCAGGGTAATGGGCTGGCGCTGGTCGTCCAGCAGGGCATTGCCCAGGGAATCGACAAGAGTGCCATCTGCACTGCGGTGGAACTGGCCGTTGCGGGTCAGCCGGATTCCCTGCTGGCTGCGGACCATGAAATAGCCCGGCCCGTTTATGGCGAGGTCCAGCGGATTTCCCGTCTGGCGCAGCTCACCCTGTAGCGTGTCCAGATAGGTGGATCTGTCCTGGTTGTAGGAGAGCGTCTTCTCGCCATTGGCCAGCTGATCGCCCTTCTGGCGGGACAGATAGTCGGAGAAAAGAACCCGCTGTTCCTTGAAGCCATCCGTGCTGCTGTTGGCCAGATTGTTGGCCGTAACCTCAAGCCCCCGTGTCAGCGCATCAATGCGTGAAAGGGCGAGATAACCGGTCACATCCATGGGAGACTGTCCTCAAGGCTATATCATGGTAGGTTTTGTTATAATGTCATTTGTTCATGGTTATTGGAAGAGAATATAGGGATTGAACATTAACAAACGGCTCAATTCATATCATATTCTGATAATTAACCTTGATAATGTTTTTCGTGTCGGTTTATGGGAGGGCACAGTCAAAATGTTTCGGTGCCTGCCATCATCAGGGTGGCCTTGCGTTTCTGGGAGCGTGGGTTGTGGCAAGTCGTGAGGATGTTCATTTATGCTGAGATCATTGGATGTTGCATCAACGGGCATGCAGGCCCAGTCCACCAATGTGGAGACCATCTCCCACAACATCGCCAACATGACGACAACCGGGTACAAGCGCCGCCGGGCTGAATTCCAGGACCTCATCTATCAGGACCTGCGTCGTGTCGGGACGATGAGTTCCGACACGGGGTACCGTGTGCCTGCCGGGGCTCAGGTGGGGCTTGGTGTGCGTACGGCGGCCATTTACCGCATCAACGAGCAGGGAACCCTGTCCCAGACCGGCAATGCGCTGGACCTCGCCGTGGAAGGCCGCGGTTATTTTCGCATCCTGCTGCCCAACGGGGAATATGCCTATACCCGCGACGGGACATTCTCCCTCTCGCAGGATGGTACGATCGTGACGGCAGACGGGTACCCGCTGACACCGAACATCTCCATCCCGAACAATGCCGAAAACATCACCATCGATCAGACCGGGCAGGTGCAGTACACGCTCTCCGGTCAGCCCAACTCCCAGGTGGCCGGGCAGATCCAGCTGACGACCTTCCAGAACGAGAATGGTCTGGCAGCCATGGGGCAGAACCTGTTTACGGAGACCACGTCCTCGGGTGACCCGATCATCGGCAACCCGGAGACAACAGGTTTCGGGACCATTCGTCAGGGGTTTGTCGAGGAATCAGCCGTCAATGCGGTGACGGAAATCACGGATCTCATCACGGCGCAGCGTGCCTATGAGATGAACAGCAAAAGCATCACCGCCTCTGATGAGATGCTCCAGACCCTGACCAACCTGCGCTGAAGGCGGGCGGCATGGCACTTCTTGGCATTGGATACCGGGGTACCGGGCGTAGCTTCCTGCCAGCCTGCTTCTGGCTGGCGGTCGGGTTTGTGCTGGCTGGAGAGCCCGCTGCCAGTACGGCCATGGCGGCGACTTTGCGACCTTCCGGTGTGGTGCATGGTGCATCGGTCTATCTGTCCGATGTTTTTGATGGGCTGGATGCCGGACAGGACCGGCTGCTTGGCCCGGCTCCTGCGCCGGGCAAGACCATCACCATCGGGGGCAGTCAGCTCATTGCACTGGCGGACCAGTACGGTGTGGACTGGGATGACCAGTCATCATCCACCAGTCTGTCGCTGACCCGGGCCGGGCATGTGCTGGGCCGGGACGAATATGCCGCTCTTGTCCGCAAGGCCATTTCGCAGGATGGTGAGACGGGCAGTGTCGTGGTGGATGTCACCAGCTTTACTCCTCTCGTTGCCGGTGAGAATGAACAGGACCCGGCAACCCTCCTGAATCTGAACTGGGATCATAAGACCGGTCTTTTCTCGGCAACTGTACAGCCTGCTCATGCAGCAGGAGACGCCGGGGCGGACAGGTTCCCGCTGCGGGGCAGCATCCGTCCCGTGCAGCCGGTGATGGTGTATGACCATGCCCTGCCGTCCGGTCACATCATCCAGCCGGACGACATGCATATCGACCCCGCTTTTTCAGGTACGGTGCCACCGCTTGCCCGTTCTCTGCCAGAGCCGGAGCGGATGATCGGCATGGCACTTGTCCGCACTGTCGGGGCCGGACAGCCCGTGCAGGGTACGGACCTGCGGCGGGCCGTGCTCGTGCATCGGGGGGACCCTGTCCTGCTCAGCTACAACAGCACCGGCATCCGGCTGACAGCCACAGGCCGGGCGCTGGAGGATGGTGGAAGCGGGCAGTTCGTCCATGCCCTGAATCTGGGAAGCCGGATGGTCCTCATCGGCAAGGTCACGGCTTCGGGCGAGGTGCGGGTTGATGCCTCTTCCACAGCCATTCCGCCGGATTCGGAGGAAGTGAAACGTCTGGGGATCAACAGCCTGATGCTTGGTGACGGGAGCCATCCATGATCCATCTTCTTCACAGGAGTGTCTGCATGGCGGGGCTCGTTGTGGTCCTGACCGGGCTGGCAGGATGCATGGGCGCTGGTACGCTCAGTGAGCTGGGACATCCACCCCGCATGACACGGACGGCCGACCCCACCCTGGCCCCGGATTACCGCCCCGTGACGATGCCAACCCCGCCCCTTCAGGCTCCGCCGACTGAAGTGGGCAGCCTCTGGCGGCCGGGTAGTCGGGCGTTCTTCAAGGACCAGCGGGCTGCGCAGGCGGGTGACCTTCTGACAGTGAAAATCCAGGTGGCAGATACGGCCAACGTGACCAATAACACGACAGCCTCCGGCAGTGGTGCCGAGGCTTTCGGGATTCCAAGTTTTTTCGGCTTCAAGGGCCGCTTCATCTCCCATCTGACCAGTGCTGATGCCCTTCAGACCAACAGTTCCAGCTCCAATAACGGGGCCGGGACCATCAGGCGTATCGATACGGTCACGCTGACGCTGGCAGGTGTCATCACGCAGGTTCTGCCCAATGGCAATTTTGTTGTCGTCGCACGGCAGGAGGTCAGGGTGAATGGCGAGCTGAGGCAGATCATGGTCAGTGGTGTTGTGCGGCCGCAGGATATTTCGGAAGACAACATCGTCACACATGACCGCATTGCGGAGGCCCGGATTTCCTATGGCGGACGGGGGCAGCTCTCGCAGTATCAGCAGCCCCGTTATGGGCAGAAAGTGCTGGACAGTGTTCTTCCATTCTGAGTTGTCATGGAAGCATGGTTTGAACATTGAATGTTTTCAGGTTATGAAGATTTTATCTTGAAAATAGCCTTGTGGTGCCTGTGCTACGATGGCCATTGTGGCGGTGTAAAAGTGAGGGGGTAGTGAATGTCTGATTCAAAACAGCCGGAAGGCTTCATTCCTGGCGGCCTGGTCATCGACCATCTCTGCGGTACGCTGGAGGGTGCGCTGACCATCGCCGGTGAGGTGGAAAATGTCGAGCTTCAGGCCGGGCATCTCTGTGTCACGGAGACAGGCGTGATGAAAGATGGTCAGGTGGAGGCGGACTCCATCGTCATTGATGGCAGCGTGTCCGGGGTGACTTTCACGACGCCACGGCTTTCTGCCGGTGCCGGGGCCCGTATTTCGGACTGTGTGATCGAGATGGGCAGCCCGACTGGCTGCGCCATTCACGAAGATGCCTGTTTTGAAGGGGATGTACGCATTTCCGTGTCCCGCAAGGGCGGGGCTGGGGGCTCTGCTTCCGGCAGTGGTTCCAGCAGAACGAACAGCACCAGTTCTGGCACGCCACAGGCCAATATCCCGGCTGGAGATGATGAGCCAGACCTGCATTGGCCGGCCCAGACGCCGGACATCAGTGAGGCTGATCAGGATGCCGACATTCCGCTGGGGGGCTGATGCTCAGGAGATGCTTCCATCAGCATGACGGCTGGTTCGCCCTTTTTCTGTCGCTTGCCCTGTTTTGCGGGGTACAGGTTGGCTGTCCTGCGGCTGTGGCGGAGGACGTGGCCATGCCTGATGAGGGTATGGCCCAGCAGATGCAGGAGCAGCAGCGCATTCTGGGGTCTGCCCGCAAGGCGCTGGAAATGCGCTTCCATCTGCTGAACCAGTCCATGGCTGTACTGTCGGACCATGTGGACAATCACAAGCTTGTCCCGCAGGAGGCAGCAGCCCGGCTGGTGGGCATTTATGAGGCCATGCGCCCCCGTGAGGCCGCAGCGGTTTTCAACGTGATGGACCCGCACGTGCTGATCGCCATCGCAGCTTCCATGAATATCCGCAAGCTCTCTGGCATCATGGCTCACATGTCGCCGGACCGGGTCAATCTGGTGTCGCAATATCTGGGGGGAGTGCGGCATTTCCATCATGCTGTTCTGTCCGTTCCCGTGGCACTGGGGGGCTCTGGTGTGGTTCTTCCGACCGGGCAGGATGATGTGCCGACTGATACGTCAGTGGAACATCTGCACTACGAGACCATGTCCCAGCACGGGCCCCTGTTGCCCTCGCGGCAGTAATGGGGCTGGCATGAAAGAGAAACGAATGATGAGGCGGTCTTTTCCCGTTCAGGTCCCGTGGCGGCACATGCTGGTTCTGTTGCCTGTTCTTGCGGGACTGTCAGCCTGTGCCCCGGATTATATTGCCAGCAAGCTGACAGGGCGGGACTGCCAGGCCGGTTATCTGGAGGAGGGGGAAGACTGGTGCAATCCACCGGAACGTGTTCTGCCTCCACAGCCTTACTGCACCCAGAGCTGGAATGGCGTGGATTGCTGGGCCCGTCCTGAGTTGACCCCGAACATGGCCCATGAAGTCTATGAAGGTCCCCGTGGCCTGACGACCCAGCAGAATGCCAACCGCCTCATGATGCCGGAAGCTAAAGTTCCTCCCTCCAGCCAGTATTATGCACCATGATGAAATTGTTATGAAATAGGGCCATCAATTAACCTTGTTATTGGCTTTACACACGCTCTTCTCAAGGTTAATTGATGGCCGGTCGGTTGTCCTCTTCCGAGCAGGGCAGAGTATGGTGAATGACCGGAACCAGCATGTCTGACGTCCGGGGTGAAAGCAGCAGGTAGATACCCTTCATATGCAGTTTGATAAGCTCCGTTTGCCAAATATCATGGAAGGGCTGAAGAGTCTGGGCCGCATGCGGCTTGTGGCTCTCGGGGTTGTCGGCGTGCTGCTGCTGCTCTCTCTCGGCGTGATCGCCTTTCACAACCGGTCAGAACCCATGGCGCTGCTCTATGGGGACCTGGAGCTGAATGAAGCGGCGGAGATGGTGGATGATCTGGCCAAGGCTCACATCCCCACGACAACAGGGCCGGATGGTCGCAGCCTTTATGTTCCGGGGAATGATGTGGCCCAGGCCCGTCTTCTGCTGGCCAAGGCTGGTCTGCCCGGGGGAGGGGCCGTTGGCTATGAACTGTTCGACAAGAGCGGCACGCTGACCAGTACCCAGTTTGAACAGGGCATTGATGAGACCAGAGCGCTGGAAGGTGAGCTGGAGCGTTCCATCCGTCTGATCCATGGTGTGCGGAATGTGCGGGTCCACCTTGTCCTGCCACATAGGGACCTGTTTTCTACGGAGACGAATCCTTCGCAAGCCAGTGTCATTCTGGATGTTGGCCGCTCTGGTGCCGTGTCCGAGGATGCCATTGCGGCCATCCAGAATCTGGTATCAGCTGCCGTACCGGGGCTGCGCACGCATGGGATTTCCATTGTCGACACACGGGGCGATGTTCTGGCCCGTCCGGGGGACCCAGACAGTCTGGCAGGGCAGGAATCCTCGCTGGAGAAGCAGCGTCATTCCGAAGAGCAGCGCCTTGCCCAGGCGGTGGAAGATATCCTGACCCCCACGCTGGGCCTGGGTCATGTGCGGGCCCGTGCTGCCGTGACGATGAATACGGACATCATCCATGAAACGGATGAATCCTACGATCCCAACCAGCAGGTCCTGCGTTCCCAGAGCACAAGCACGGACAAGAGCGCCAACAGCGAGGCGAACCAGAACACCAGCGTTGGCAACAATCTGCCCAATGCCAATGCAGGGCAGAACAATCGTACTGGCTCCAGCGAAGAGCGGACGGACGAAACAAACAATTATGAGATCGGCAAACGGACCCGTGTCATCAACCAGACCCGGCCCCGTGTCTCTCGCATCAGTCTCGCTGTCATGGTCGATGGGACCGTCACGACAGACCATGCTGGCAAACCTTCGTGGAAACCGCTGGATGAAGCTGAGGTCAAACGTCTGACCCAGCTCGTGCAGACGGCCATCGGGTATGACAAGACCCGCGGAGATGAGGTCAATGTGGTGTCCATGCCGTTCCGTGTGGATGGTGGGGCAGATATGCCTCATCAGGATACGCCTTTCTTCACCCGGGAGATGATCATTTATCTGGCGGAATGGATTGTTCCCATTCTTCTTCTTCTGGGGGCGGCGGCCATGCTGCTTGGGCCCATCCTGCGGCGTGCCCGCAAAGGGGCCGGGGCAGAAGGGGCTGTTGCCGGGGCCGAAGCTGCAGCTGATGGCAGCTCTGCTGAAGGTGGTGAGGCAGGTCGGAGTGATCGCATCAGTGTGGATGGTGTGGAAGGGGAAATGCGCCGTGAGGCTCTGGCCCGTGTGACGCAGCGTGTTGAAGAAAATCCTGATGATGCCATCGCTGTCGTCCGCAACTGGCTGGCAGAACCGGAGCCCCCCAAGCAGACAGCAGAAGGCTGAGGAGACGCAATCATGGCAGAACAGGACATCTCCGCTGAGACAGCAGGCAATGAAGCGTCATCATCCGGCATGGTTCCGTCCAGCCTGACGGCCGGGATGAGTGGCAGCCGGAAGGCCGCCATCCTGATGCTCGCCATAGGGCAGGAACATTCCGCCCGCATTTTCCGGTCTCTCCAGGAGGATGAGGTGCGTGACATTTCACGGGCAATGTCTTCCCTGGGGTTGGTCAAGGCTTCCGTGGTGGAGGCTGTCTGCAATGAATTTTCGCAGAAATTCGCCAGTGCAGAGGGTTTCGTCGGCAGTTACGAAACAACGGAAGATTATCTGAAGAAGGCCCTCCCTGCCGAAATGGTCGAGAAGATCATGGAGGATATCAGGGGGCCCTCCGGGCGCAGCGTCTGGGCAAAAATGGGCAACATGCCGGAGACCGCTCTGGCAAACTATCTGCGCAACGAGCAGCCACAGACAGTGGCCGTCATTCTCAGTTACATCTCACCGGCGCATGTCGCCCGTGTCCTGTCTCTCTTCCCGGAAGATTTTGCTACGGATGTCATCATGCGCATCCTGCATATGAGCCCGGTGAGCAAGGATGTGCTTGAGAGCCTGGAGACAACCCTGCGCAAGGAGTTCATCACCGCCTTTGGCCGCTCCACGAAGCGGGACAGCTATGCTTTCGTGGCGGAGGTCTACAACAATTTCGACCGCAAGACCGAGGCCATGCTGACAGAGCATCTTGGCCGCCGGAGTGAGGAAGACATGGAGAAGGTGAACAAGCTGAAATTCACCTTCGATGACATCAAGCGTCTGACACCGGATGACATGATGCGTGTCATGGCAGCCATCAATCGTGATGGTGAGGCCAAGAGCAGGCTGCCCCTGGCTCTCAAGGGCAGCAACGAGAGCATCCGGCAGCTCTTCTTCGGTTGTGTTTCCAAACGTGCGGCGGGTTTGCTGGAGGATGAAATCCGGGGGCTGGGTGCCGTGCGTCTGCGGGACGCCGAAGCAGCCCAGATGGAGCTGATCACGCTCATCAAGACCATGGCCAATGATGGCGAGATCGATATTTCACCTTCTTCTTCTGACGATGAGATCATTGAGTGACGCCAATGGGACAGGATGTGCAGCATAGGGCAGCGCAGGCGTCTTCCCGGTCTGGAAGTCAGGCCTTCAGTGAAAGCCTGGAAGATTTTGCCGCTCATGACCCGTCTCTGGCCGCTGGAGCGGAGCCGGTGGCTGACGAGGATGCGGCGGATGAAAGCCCCGCTCCAGAGCCAGTTGTCACGCTGCATCCTGATGAGCTGGAAAGACTGAAGCAGGAGGCCTGGCAGCAGGGCCATGAGCAGGGGGAAATGTTAGCCGGGCAGCAGCTTTCCAGCCAGATGGCCGCTTCTGTGAAGCAGGTGCTTGCTTTCATGGAGGAGGAGGAAAACCGGCGCCATGACATCGTGAGCCGGATGGCCGATCTCTTCGTGCAGGGTGTGTGCCAGACGGTGGAAGAGCTGGTGGCGGGCGATCTGTCCCGGACAACACTGGGGCAGGACCTGGCAGAGGATGCGGCGGCCTTGGTCCGGCACTGTAGTGGTCCGGTCAGTCTGACCTGCGCTGCGGCGGATGAGGCCTCTCTGCGCCACGCCCTGTCCGGGATGGCGGCCGTCTCCCTGCATGTGGAGGCGGCGCAGCAGGCCGGGCATCTCACGATTGCCGCAGACAGGACACGGATTGTTCTGGACCAGGGAAAATGGGCGGAAACGGTCCGCCAGCGGGTGGCCGATGCCATGGTGGCCCTGACCCGTCCACCGGCCCCGGAGGCTGATCCCGCTACCGACCAGCCCCAGGGTGAACAGACAGCACAGCATGAAGGAGAGTGACGATGGCAGAGGATATGAACACGCCGGAGACAGCACCAGAAACACAGCAGACCAGTACGCCGGAGGTCGATCTGGCCGATTTCTCCTCGGAGGTGCCGGAGGAGGGCGCCACCCAGCATGATGGTCGGCAGGACAGGGAACGGGAGCGGGAAGCGATTCTGGATGTCCCGGTCAAGATCACCGCTGTGGTGGGAGATGTGAAGATGCCCGTGCGGGACCTGGTCCGTCTTGGCCGTGGTGCCGTTGTGCCGCTGAACCGCAAGCTTGGGTCTTCCATCGATATTTACGCCAATGACAGGCTGATCGCCCGTGGCGAGATCACCATCATTGAGGATGACAACATTGCCGTGACGATGACGGAGATCATGTCCTCCTCTGCCAGTACATGATGGCACCTTCTGTGGGAGAGAGGCACGGCCCGGATGCCATGATGCAGGCTGTCACGGGCCTGCACATGAATCCGCTTCTGGCTCTTCTGCTGGTCGTGGGGCTGATCTTTGTCACGCCCTGGTGCCTGCGGCGGCTGAAACACCGGATGCCAGCCCTGTTGCGGGATGAGGGCCTGAAAGATCGTGCCCTGAAGGTGCAGGACGCCATACCGCTCGGTGGCAAGCGGACCCTTTTTTCTGTGGCTGTCAGGGATGCAGAGGGGCGGCAGGCAACAGCCATCATTCTGACAGGTGGGCCGTCCGACCTGTGCGTGGGCTGGCTGGGGGCCGGTGCTGCCTCCATGCCGGCGAAACAGTGCGGACAGGTGCGGAAGAGAGGCAGGAAATGACATGAGGGCAGATCGTATCATGAAAGGCCGTTCGGGTACCGGAATGGTGGCAGACATGTCAGCCTGCTGGAAACGCCTGCGGCGCGCCATGGTTCTGGGAGCGGTGGGGCTGTGCTGTCTGGCTGCTGGCATAACGCTGCTGTGTGTACTTTCCCATTCGGCCACAGCCCAGTCCATCACGCTGGATATGGGCAAGGGGGGTGGAATTGGTGAGGCCGGAACAACAAGCCGTCTGATCCAGCTGACGGCCCTTGTGGCGTTTCTGTCCCTGGCACCAAGCCTGCTGGTGATGATGACGGCCTTCACCCGTATCATCATCACGCTCTCATTGTTGCGGAGCGCCATCGGGGCGCAGGGGACACCGCCCAACATGGTTCTGGTGGCCCTTGCGCTGATCCTGACCCTGTTTGTCATGCAGCCGACGCTGGAGCGCTCATGGCAGCAGGGTATTGAACCCCTGATGGATGGTCGGGTGGAGGAGATGGCAGGTCTCCAGGCGGCGGCTGAGCCATTCCGTGATTTCATGGTCCATAATGCCCGTCCGAATGACGTGGCCATCTTTTACCATCTGGCAGGGCTGAAGCCCCAGCCTGCACCAGCCAATGGAGCAGCTGCTCCGGCTCCACCATGGCGGGTCATTGTTCCGGCCTTCATGGTCGGTGAGCTGAGCCGTGGGTTCGAGATGGGCTTCCTGCTCTACCTGCCGTTTCTGGTGATCGACCTTGTCACCTCCAGCGTCCTGATGAGCCTGGGGATGATGATGCTGCCACCCCCGACCATTTCCCTGCCTTTCAAGCTGATTTTCTTTGTACTGGTGGATGGGTTCCAGATGGTGTCGGGCGGGCTGGTCCGTAGCTTTGGCGGGGGCTAGTACTGGGTATGCATATTTCGACAACATCAAAAATACTGTGAAAACTATGATGTTATTCTTTTAATAAAATTTATCCTAACTGTACTGGAATTAAAGTAAAGATTAGGGTTTTTATACTAAACGCTATCGCATCATCTCTGCGAGGTTGTAATTTGCCCGGTTGGGATCACGCGTCCATGCTAGAGTCATATTGTTTTTGCGTAAATGTTCTATAAAATTTTTAATAAGCTCTGGTTCTGCCTCGACGTACAGGTACAGCTTACGGATAGTTTTTTCCCTTGGATGTCTGTCTTCTGACAGTTTGCGAGGGCCTAGAAGGTATATTTTGTCCTCTTCATCTACTAGGTTGACCGTCCTGCTTACCATGTTGCGGTTGTTGTGGATTGTCTTAATAGTGCTGGTGAGTGGAAGGTTTTGCGGGATATTCTTATTTAGTTTTTCTAAAATTTTTTCCTGCTCGTAGGCTGTCTGCCCCCCGATAATGCCTAACTCTTCTTTTATCCAGTTATCATACCTAGGGTTTGGGTAAATGTCGAAATCACCTTTTCTATGGTTTCCATACATTTTATACTTTATCATCCTTTGTGTTCGTTTCAGGAGGATGAAAAGTTGATCTCTTGATTCATCTTCTTCCGAGAAGAACATCATGAGTACAAAGACGCCTCCACCTTCCCTTAATTCGAAGGCAATTGTTGGATGGTGATTGTCAAGGGCTTGAGTATATATATTGTGCAGGTTCGACAAATTAATCATAATTTCACCTCTTGAGATAGAGACCGACTTTTTCTTTAGCGTAAAGAATATCACCCGTCGTTTATTGCGCAAGTTAATAAGATGTAATTATTTTTTTTGTAGAGATATTGAGGTTGAAAAATTCTCTCTCGCAGAGGAGAATACTTGAATTTTGGAATAATTAATATGATCTGCTCATGAGGTCTCACAGGGATGAATGGGTTAGTAGTCTTTTTTACACGAGCTGGATCTTTTTATTTCATCCCGGCAGGACCAGAAGCCTGCGGGCCAGAATGGTCGGTGTCAGCTGGGTGAAGCCTTCATTGATGCTGCCGGAATAGCTGCCATAGGTCAGTGGCAGGCCGCAGGCGGCGGCGGTGATGATGCTGCCGATCCGTCCGGACTGTTCCATGCGGCTGGCAATCATGGATTTTGCACCACATTGCAGGAAGGCGGCAGCAATATCCGTGCTTTCCTCCGGGTCCATCCCTGCGGGGATGACGAGAGACAGGCTGGCCTCCGTACGGGCCACGACATCCTTCATTTCGCTCATGGCCTTGGGGGAATAGACGCAGAGCCCCGGCAGATCTACCAGAATGATGCGGTTGTAGCTGTCGATGAAGCGGGGGTTGATGCCGCCATAGGCTTTCATCAGATCAATGTCGCAGCCTCGCAGGATGGAGGCCAGCTTGATGTAGCTGCCCGGCGTGCTGTCGCAGGCCAGGACGAGCGGCCGTCTGATCCTCCCGCCGGACTGCCGGGCCTGTCGGGCATAGCGGGCGGCCAGTTTGGCCAGTGTCAGGGACTTGCCAGAGCCAGAGGCCCCGCCCAGTGCCATGGGCACGCCCAGCCGTAGCGGGAAAGGGGAAAAGTTGATCACACGTTCCAGCCCTGCCGCCAGGCTGCTGCCTGCCATGGCATTGATCAGTTCCTGCGGGATGGAATGCCACGCCAGAATCTCCGGTATGCTCAGGGCATTGGCGGGCAGGGCGACATCTCCGCCAGCCATGCCGGAAGCACCTGTGGCGGTGTGATGCTGGGGAGATGTCTGGGTGGAGGAAAAGCTGGTCATGGGTCAGGTCCGGTGTTGGAGGGGTTTCAGTCTGTCGGGGCCAGTCAGTTCACTGTGGCGACGGTACGGATGCGGGTCCGGGGATAGATTTCCGCCTGTGCCATGACGGCAACCGAAGGGCGGATTCGGTCCACGATCATACGCACGGAATCCCGTGTGGCGGAGGTCGTGACAATGACGGGCATTTCCCCCAGTGTGGCTGTCTGGTCGAAGGCACGGCGCAGGGCCGTGACGAAGCGGTCCAGCATGGCTGGGGGCATGGCCAGCGTGCGGTCATCCCCCTGTCCGACCGTGTTGTTGAGGATGTTGCTCTCCCAGTCTGCAGAGAGGGTGATCATGGAAATGCAGCCAGAGGGCCCGACATAGCTGTTGCATATCTGTCGGGCGAGGCGGATGCGGACATGGGCTGTCAGGGCCTTGATGCCCTTGGCGGCCAGGGCGTGGCCTTCCTGTATGCTTTCAAGAATGGTGGGCAGGTCACGGATGGAGATGCGCTCCTGCAACAGGGACTGGAGAACACGCTGGACCGTGCTGAGGGACACCTGTGAGGGGATGAGGTCGTTGACGAGCTTCTGCTCTTCCTGCGGCAGATCATCCAGCAGGGACTGCGTGGCGGCATAGGTCAGCAGATCGCCCAGATTCTGGCTGATGGATTCCGTCAGGTGGGTGATGATGACAGTGACCGGGTCCACCACTGTGTATCCCTGGTCTGTGGCCTGTTTCTTCAGGTCGGGATCAATCCATATGGCAGGCAGGTTGAAGGAGGGTTCGGTTGTCTTCTCACCCGGCAGGGGGGCCTGTCCATTCTTGTGGGACGGGCATATGGCCAGTAGGTGGTTGGGCCTGACCTCACCCGAGGCAATGTCGATTTCCTTGAGCTTGATGACGTAACGGTCCGTCGGCAGCTGGATGTTGTCCTGAATCCGCACGGATGGCGTAATGAAGCCCATGTCCGCTGCCATCTTGCGGCGCAGGGCCTTGATCTGTTTGGTGATCTGGGCATTGTCCCCGCTGGCCAGCGGGAGCAGGCCATAACCGATTTCCAGCCGCAGGAGGTCGATTTTCAGAAGGTCGGAAATGGGTTGCGTGGTGGGAGCGGCGGGCTGGGTGAGGGCTTCCTCACCTTCATCCTGCCGGGGAGTCCTGTAGCGGATCCACGCCCCGATCCCGGCCACGGCGGCAATCATGAGGAAGGGGAAAGCCGGCAGGCCGGGCATGACGGCAAACAGGGCTGACAGGGTGGCAGCAATGGCCAGCGGCTTGGCATTGCCCGCCAGCTGGCGGAAGAGTGTTACGTCCGCCGAGCCATCCGTACCGCCCTTCGTGACGACGATACCGGCGGCCAGCGAGACCAGCAGGGCGGGAATCTGGGAGACGAGACCATCACCGATGGTCAGGGTGGTGAAGGTCTGTGCCGCCTCACTGATGGGCATGCCATGGCGCAGCACGCCGATGGTCAGACCGCCCAGAATGTTGATGGCGGTGATGAGGATTCCGGCAATGGCATCATTGCGGACAAATTTGGCAGCACCATCCATGGCTCCGTAGAAGGAGCTTTCCTCTTCCAGTTCCTTGCGTTTGGAGCGGGCACCACGCTCATTGATGGCCCCTGAGGCGAGGTCGGCATCAATGGCCATCTGTTTGCCGGGCATGGCATCGAGGAAGAAGCGGGCCGAGACCTCCGCAATGCGGCCCGACCCCTTGGTGATGACCATGAAGTTCACCACCAGCAGGATGCAGAAGACGATCCCGCCGATCACCACATCATTGCCCATGAGAAAGCCGCCAAAGGAGGCGACAACATGCCCGGCTGCATAGGCACCTTCATTGCCATGGCTGAGGATGAGCCGTGTTGTCGCCACTTCCAGCGAGAGACGGAACATGGTCGTCAGCAGCAGCAATGTGGGGAAAGACGTGAAGTCCAGAGGCCGTTCCAGAAACAGCGCCACCATGAGGATCAGCACGGATGAGGTGATGGACAGTGAAAGCCCGACATCCAGGATCAGCGTGGGGAGCGGTACGATGAGGATGGAGATGAGCAGGATCACGCCCAGCGCCAGCAGGATGTCGGTGCCGGGCAGGCGGGCGGCAAGACGGGAGGCCGCTCCGTTGGGTGTGAAGAGGTCTGCCGGGTTCCGTATCAGCGTGCCCAGCCTTCCGCCCAGTCCGCCAGCTCCCCCTGCACCGGGAGCCGCCTTGGGGGCGGGAGAACCTGACCGTTGCGGGGAAGAAGAAGGAGCGGGCATTGTCATCCTGACTGATGATGTGCTGCCTTCCCCGGCTTGGGTGACGGGTAGGGAAGGTGGCAACAAGGTTTATTAAGGCCTGTTATCTATGAGTTTGCAATTTAGCCATTAAAGTCTTGCCCATCAAGGTTTATGGGGACATGTTGTTTTGCCATGAACATGACCTGTCAGGTCATTGATGGTTCAAGGCATGAAGAAAGGCAGCATGATGGCAGGAGCAGAGCAGCATGGCAGGGTGGAAGATGGCAGTCATGAGGCTGGTCAGAGTGCACTGACCCCGCAGGAAGTGACAGCCTGCTGCCAGCAGCTTGTTGCCCGTGGTGAGGGAGACCAGGCTGTCAGTCTGGCCATACAGATTGCCCAGGGGACGCAGGATGTGGCGCTCATTCTTGCGGCGGGCCTTTTTCTTGTCCGTTTCACCCCCCGGCATGAGGTGGTGATTGCCGTCTTCCGCAAGGCTCTGCTTTTGATGCCGGAGGCGGAACCCGCCATGGCCTCCATGCGGGGCGAGGTGAAGATTTTTCTGGCAGGGGCGCTCATGGTGGCGGGCGAACGGGAAGAGGCCATGGCCCTCTTCATGGATGTTGCCCGGACTCTGCCAGAACATCGGGTGCTTGTCGGGGAGCATCTTTCAATGGCCCTGCTGGAGGCGGGGCTGGCGGATCAGGCTGAGCAGGTGCTGTTGGCCTGGCTTGCGGATGGACCGCCCTCCGTCTCGCTGTACAACAACATGGGTTGCGCTCTGGGACGGCTGAACCGCTCCCGGGATGCCCTGGCCTATTATCGCCGGGGAATGGAGCTGTCCTCCCGGCATGAGGCTGTTTCCTTCGGTTATGCCATCGCCCTGTTGAAAGCCGGTGAGTATGAGGAGGGCTTTGCCCGCTATGTAAGGCGTGTGCCCCGTATTCCGAGCCTGAACTGCTGGTTCTATCAGGACCTGCCCAGACTGACGAACGATGTTCCGCTGGAAGGGCGCCACCTTCTTTTCTATCAGGAGCAGGGGCTTGGCGATACGATCCAGTTCATTCGCTTCCTGCCGGAGATCGTCCGCCGGGCAGGGCGGGTCACGCTGGCCGTTCTGCCATCGTTGGCCCGGCTGCTGAGGGAAAGCTACCCCATGGTGCAGGTTTGCCTTATCACGGAGCTTCTGGACCATCCGGAGCGTGTGGCAGAGTATGATTTTTCCTGCCCGATACCGGACCTTCCCTATCTCTGTCATCTCAGGCACGTGGCTGATATTCCGGCTTTCAGTCCCTATCTGGAAGTTCCGGTGCGGCGGCGGGAGCATTTTGCCCGACTTGTGGAGCAGGCCGTGGCACAGGGTGGCCGGGCAGGGGGGCACAGCCCCGCCGGGCGGCGCCTGCGTGTAGGGCTCGTCTGGGCAGGGGATTCTCGGTCCAGCGCACAGGATGTGGCTGCAGACAGGCGGCGTTCCAGCAGTTTTGCGGAGATGATGGAGGCCCTCGGGCCGGTGGAGGCTGATCTGTTCAGCCTTCAGTATGGTGACCGGCGGGGAGAGCTGGAGCCAGTGGAGGGGCAGGGAGCGGTCGTGCATGATCTGATGGGACACGTGCAGGACATGGCGGATACGGCTGCCCTGATGGAAAGTCTGGACCTTGTCATTTCCGTTGATACGGCCCCGCTGCATCTGGCTGGGGCACTGGGCCGGGAAGTCTGGCTGGTCAGTCGATGGGATGCCTGCTGGCGGTGGGGTGATGAAGGTGACCGCACCCCGTGGTACCCGACCATGCATATTTTCCGGGCGCAGGAGCTGTCTCTTGCCCCTGTTCTGAAGGACGTGGCCGTCTCCCTGAGACGGCGGATTGCGGAGGGCTGAGCCATGTCATCTTATAAGGTAGCCATCCTGCTGCGCACGAAAAACCGTCCCGTTTTTCTGCGTCGGGCTCTGGAAACACTGAGGGCGCAGAGCTTTCAGGACTTCCGTATCCATATCATCAATGACGGGGGAGACATGGCCGCCCTGCGGGCCTGCGTTGCAGAGTGTGGCCCATCATGGGGGGAGCGCCTTTCCTGCGTGGACCTGCCCCGGTCTGTCGGACGCAGCAAGGCACTGGCCCTTGCCTTGGCCGTGTCCGGCGAGCCTTATATTCTCATCCATGATGATGATGACACGCTGGAGCCTTCTTTCCTGGCCGAGACGGTCGCCTTTCTGGAGCGGGACGGGACGGGTTTCTATGCTGGTGTCACGACCAGCAATTATGACGTGTATGAACGTATCGAGGATGGACGGATCATCACGGACAGGAAAACGGACCAGTTTGGCCGCAAGAGTGGCTCGCTGGTGGATTACGGCCTGTATCTCTCCCACATGTATGTCATCATGCCGATCACCTTCCTGTTCCGCCGGACGGCCCTGGCGGTGGCGGGTGGAGTGGAAACGCGGCTGGATTACGTCGAGGACCACGATCTCTTCCTGCGTGTCATGATGGCGGGTGAGGTCGGGATTCTGGAAGAGTGCCTTTGTTCATACCATCACCGTCTTGCGACTGGTGACGCCAATGATGCCAGCCAGCATGAGGTGACCTATGATTACGAGCTGGCCTACAAGAACGGCATCATCCGGAAGGCCATGCAGGGGGGAGACCGCCTGAGACAGATGCAGGCCGGTTTCATCCAGGGGAATCATCTGGGGCGTTCCCAGCTTGGGCAGCTGTCCCGGCAGGTGGCACAGCTTCAGGAGGGCTTTGCCAGCCTGTCACAGGTGATGGTGGAGCTGCTTGGTCATATCAGGCGCTGAGGGCCACTCCTGTCGGAATGGTCAGTAGGCCGTGGCGTAAGGGACATTGCTGGCAGCGTGGACAGGCATGGCCCGGTAGGCGGCAAGACTCCGGCCATTCTGTGAGCTTTTCATTCGCTGGTGCGGTGGTGGTGGCATGGCAGGGCGGAAATAACCCCGGAAGGGACGGAAAGGACGATGCCCCTGTGAGGGAGCCTGTCCCGGTGTGGCCGCAGCAGCAGGCTGCGCCACAGGGGGTAGGGGGCGTGTTGTTTCCTGATGGCGGAGAGCGGCCAGAAAACTGGCGGGCCCTGTAGTGGCGTGGGTTATGCCGGTCCCTGATGGGGAGGCTGATGCCGGCCTGATGACGAAGGGCCGGTACGGCCTGGTCGTCTGCACCGGGTGGTTCTGACCAGCGCCAGAATGATCGCCCGTCATGACAGCCGCCACAGCGGGATGTGGCGATGTGGAAAGAGGGGGGTGTGGCAGAGGAGTGTCCAGCGGTGTGGCCCATTGCTGGAGAACCTGTTGCAGGTAGGTCGTGCCCAGGGTGCCTGTCTGTGAATGATAAGCAGCAGCGGCCCGTGGCCAGCTGCCGGTCTGGTCCTTCATTTTCTGGAGAAACAGGCCAGCATAGCGGGCATTGCTGTAGGGGTCGAAGGCTGTATCCAGAGAGGGGAAGGCTGTTGGATGGTGGAGGAGATTGACCTGAAGGCAGCCGACATCAATGGACTGTATGCCCCGCTGCTGGAAGGCTTTTACAGCCTCTACCGCTTCCTGGCGTGAGGCATAATAGTGACCTGTCCCGGCAACATTGATGCTCCATGGCCATGGGGTGAGGGTGCCATTGCCATCCGGGCGGCCTGTTTCCACCCGGCTGATGGCCGAAAGGAAACCATCCGGCAGTCGCAGGGCCCGTTCTACCTGCTCCGTGGCAGTGCGGCAGAGGCGGGACTGGGTGGGGTCCATGGGGGGGAGTGAAATCTGGGCCATGGCAGGCGGGGTCAGGAACATGCCCAGAAGAAGCCCCGGGACCCGCCAGAGGGCGAGGTGGAGCCAGCGCCCGGGTTTGTCATGCTGAAAGATGGAGGTCATGGGTCTCTCAAGGCTTTCTTTTGACGGACTTTCAGGGTAACCAAGGAATACCATTAAATAATTTTCCTTGTATAATCCATATATAAGGTTAAGTTGGAGCGTAGGAGACTATGCTTGATGTTTTTGAAGAGCTGTTGCGCCTGGCTGTCCCGAAGTCTGGATGGGATTCGGCCTGCCTGTCGCTGTATGATGCTGGCGATCTTCGGATGCGTGCTGTCTGGCATGTTTTCGGGTGGCTCAGCCCATGCCTCTGCGGTCCGTATCAAGGATATTGTGGATTATGAAGGAATCCGGGACAACCAGCTCGTCGGTTATGGGCTTGTTGTCGGTCTGAACGGCACCGGGGACCGGCTGACCAATACGCTTTTTACCCGTGAAACCCTGGTCGGCATGCTCAACCGTCTTGGTGTCAATATCCGGGACAAGGCCATCCAGCTGCAGACACACAACACGGCCGCTGTCATGGTGACAGCCAGTCTGCCGCCGTTCTCGCATGGTGGCAGCCGGATTGACGTAACGGTTTCTGCCGTGGGTGATGCCCAGAGCCTGACAGGCGGTACGCTGATCGTGACGCCTCTTCAGGCTGCAGATGGTGAGGTTTATGCCGTGGCGCAGGGGTCGCTGGTGACGAACGCCTTCACGGCCAGAGGGCCGGGGGCCGTCGCCACCCGTAATGTGCCAACCAGTGGGCACATCGCCAATGGTGCCGTGGTGGAGCGGGAAGTGCCCGTTCTGCTGGGGGCTGGTGGGGTGATCCATCTGTCTCTCAAGAATTCGAATTACACGACGGCGGTTCGCATTGCCGATGTCATCAACCGGCACATGGGCCGGGGGACAGCTCGGGTGGATGATCCCAGGACGGTGGCCGTCAACCTGGCCGGGCGCAACGTCTCCGAGGCCCTGTATGAGATCGGGGATCTGACCGTCACGCCGGACACGATGGCCAAGGTCATCGTGGATGAAGCCGCTGGGACCATCGTCATCGGGGATAATGTCCGTATCACCACGGTGGCTATTGCCCAGGGGAACCTGACCGTGCAGGTGACCAACAGCCCTGAAGTTGTCCAGCCCAACGCCTTTGGTGCAGGGCAGACTGCTGTCGTGCCCAGGACGCAGATCAATGCCACGACCGATCGTGAACACAGGATGGGCATTCTTTCTGATGGCCCCTCCCTGGCCAATCTTGTAACGGGCCTGAATGCCCTTGGGGTTGGCCCCAGAGACATGATCAGTATTCTCCAGGCCATCAAGGCGGACGGTGCCTTGCAGGCTGAGCTGGAAGTGCGCTGATCGCAGGGATGAATCCAGTCTGACTGTCTGTCGTTTACAGGAGAAAATACCGGTTCATGAGTATTTCGTCAGTCTCACATGCGGCGTCTGCGCATGTGGCGGCCCCGTCTGCCGGAAAGCAGGCAGACCGGAGCCATCCCATGTCTCCGCAGGATGAAAACAGGGTCCGTAAAACGGCCCGGGATTTTGAGGCCATGGCGCTGGGAGAAATGCTTCAGCCCATGTTCGATACGGTGGACAATTCCGCAGCGCCCTTTGGGGGAGGCAATGCCGAGAAGCAGTTCCGCTCCATGCAGGTGCTGGAACTGGGCAAGGAGGTTGCCCGTAGCGGGGGGATAGGGATTGCCCATCAGGTTTATGGCCGGATGAAGGCCATGCAGGAGCAGGCCGCCCAGGCCAGCAGCATACATCCCAGCAACAGGACAGGAGGATACAGACCGTGACATTGCAGAGGCTTGGCAAAGCCGCACGTCGGCTTGCCGGGCATTTTTCCAGACGGGACGAGGATGAACTGGACGGCTCTTTCCTGCCCCATCTGATGGGCAGTTTTGCCCGGGCCGCGGACATCATGGCGCAGGAAAACCGCTTTCTTCAGGATAATGACGTGTCAGCTGCTGCAGCACTTCTGCCTGAAAAGACAGCGACCATGGAAGAGCTGACAGCCCTTGTGGCCAGGGCACGGAAGCATGATGTACGGGTGGAGAATCTTTCTCCTGCCTTTCGGCAGGTGCAGAGGCGTTTTACTGAAATTGCTGCCCAGAATGGGGAGCTGTTGCAGCAGGCTCTTGTCACGCAGGAGGCCGTGATGAAGCTGCTCATTGAAAGTGCGGTGGAGGCCAACCGTCATGGCTATGGCCGGACGGGCGAGGTGGGATCTGATACGTCCTGCGGGTCACTTTCACTGAATGACCGGGCCTGAGCAACGGGCCAAAGGCCCGTTGCGTCTCTTTTACCAGTATCCGCCGATCATGTGGCGTGGCTGGTTGTTGTCCGGGTCTGCGGCCGGGCTCCAGACGGTCCAGTCCCATGAGGTTGTATCCCGGTAATTTTCAGCCGTCATGGCGGGCAGGGGCGGGTCCTGCGGTGGATGATGGGCGTGTTTGCGCTGCATGATGGCCTGCATGTGGGCCTGAAGGGTGCCATAGGCGGTTTCATCCCCCATATACACACAGCCACAGGCCAGTGGGTCAGCATAGAGGTAGATGCGCTGCCCGCTCGGGGCCATGCGGTAGGTCAGGCTACCAGGTGGCAGGCTGTTCATGAGGGCAAAACGGGCGGTCGTGTTGGCTGGGTGGGCGACAAATCCGGCATGGCTGAGCAGGCTGCCTTTCTCCAGATAGGGGGCGGCCGGTCGTACGCAGCCAGCCAGAGCCAGGCCGAGCAGGGCCGTGCAGGCATGTCTCGCCATGGCAGAGGGTGAGGGGATGGTCAGGGCCATGGTTGTCACTCCCGGTTCAGGCTTTTGGCTGTCTGATTGTCCGTCAGAACCAGGGGCGGCACACAGCAATAGGCCTTCATGTCGGCATAATGGCGGTTCATGAGATGGTCGACACTGGTGCTCATCAGGGTCCTGTTGCCCAGTGAAGGGTAATTGATGGGCAGCGTGGTCATGGGCAGGCAGCGTTTCATGAGGGAGACGGCCCCACGGGGAGACAGGGCGTAACCACAGATGCCAAAGGCCTGCTTCAGGCGGAAAGGAAGTGTCTCGACCGTCTGGTGCCGGAATTCCTCAATGCCGCAGCGAACATCATCCTGGTTGAAATAGGCGAAACAGTCTGTCTGCCCCGGCAGAACCTCATAATGGAGAGGGGCATCCGAATTCTGTCCCCACAGGATGATCTCCCAGTCTTCCGGCAGCTGCTGGATGATCTGCTGGCTCTTCTGTTCAAAATTCTGGCAGAGAAAAGCGTCATCTTCAAAGATGTTGGCAGGCTCTCCGCTCTGGGCGACTGTTCCCCACAGGGCAACATGGGTCAGCCCCGAGCCAATGGCTCCGGCCGTGAAGTGGCAGTCCTGTGCCAGAAGGCCGGCCTGTATGGCATCCTGTTTGTCCAGCGTTTTGCCATCAATGCCGGGCGCATGAGTGATGTCAGGGCCATGCCGGTTGACCCGCCGGAACCTCTCAAGCCGGTCTGGTGTTCGGGCGAGGCTGATGACGTAATGTTTCATGAATATCCTTCTTGTCATGACAGGCCTGTTTCATGTCGTGTTGCGAAGATATGGCATGTTTCCAGGTCATGCCATATCTGTTATGGTTAAAACATGATCATTTTAGCCTTGCATTAATCATTCGTGTTTTAATGTGAGGCCAGATGCTGGCAGATGTCGTGCCAGCCTTATGGTTTTATGGAGGAGGCGGCTTATGGGGCTTGGTGGCATTTCACCCGTGGCACAGTTTCTTATGGCCCAGAAAAATGAGGTCCAGACAGCAGCTGACAGCGTGAAGGGCGACAATACGGCCAAACGCATGGTGTCGGACTTCCAGGACAAGGCACCATCCATCACCACGGCCAAGCAGCTCATGAGCAACTACTCTGCCAATCAGGTGGTGCTGAAGGCCTACAATCTCAGTTCCCTCAGCGGGCAGCAGGCTGTGGAAAAGGCCCTGCTGACGCAGGACCCCACCTCCTCCTCTTCTCTGGCCCAGACCTCCCGGAATGCCAGCTGGCTGGCCTTTGCTGATGCCTTCGCCAGCATGGGGGCGGGGCATGGCACGGCCAGTGCAACGCCTTTTACTTCAGACATGATGGCATCGACGGTGAGTGCCTACGAGCAGCGCCAGTATGAGACAAGCGATGCCCAGCAGAAGAATGGCGTGGGGGATGCGCTCTATTTCACCCGGAGGATGCAGTCCGGCAAGATCAAGACGGTGGATGACCTCATGGCGGACCCGACCCTGCTGCGTGTGGCAGAGGTTGTCAGCGGGTATGATCCGGACCAGTTCGGGGCGCTGGATTTCGACCAGCAGAAGCGCATCATCAGCAACAAGGTTGACATGAAGACCTTCTCTCAGCCGGAGAATGTCCAGCGCTATGCCGAACGGTACCTGACGCAGTTGCAGATTCACCCCAGCTATAACAGTGATGACAAGCCGGCCAGCATGATCGATCTTTTTGGTGGGGATGATGGTGGAGACGGCATCCTCGCTCTGTTTGGGGGTAGCGGTGATGGCGGGACTTCGTCCTCCGGTCTCTTCTGATGCCCGGAGCCCTCACCCTGCCGGATATTGAAATCCAGTGCCGGGCCGTGCGGGAACGCCATGTGATGCTCTCCGTCCAGCTTGCCCGGCAGAAGGATCTCATGGAGACCCTGACAGGGACCATCCGCCCCGCTGCGGAGGATGCCCCCATAGGGGAGCTGACCGGGCATGTGGTGGATGTCTCTGGCTTGTGCGTGACGGTGGATGGTCTGGCATCCTTTACGGCCGTAGGGGACCAGATACGCATCAGGACGCTGGATGGCCGGGACATTCTGGCGGAAATCATTGCCTTCCGCCATGGTCAGGCACTGGCGATGACCTACGAATCCATAGAAGGAATCGGAGCCGGCTGTCCGGTCTTTCATGAACTTCACGGCCAGGGGCGGCAGGGTCTGTCTGGCGGGCTGGCGGTCAATGAATCATGGATTGGCCGTGTTGTGGACCCGATGGGGCAGCCGCTGGACGGTAGAGGGCCTCTTCTGCCATCGGCAGCCCGGCAGCAGCGTCATGCTCGCCCGCCGGAAGCCGCCGGACGGGCCCGGCTGGGGGCAAGGATTGATCTGGGAATCAAGGCCCTGAACCTTTTCACGACCTGTCGGCAGGGGCAGCGCCTGGGGCTTTTTGCGGGCTCCGGTGTGGGCAAATCCACGCTCATGGGGATGCTGGCCCGGGAGACGGCCTGCGATGTCACGGTCATTTCTCTCGTGGGGGAACGGGGCCGGGAAGTCCGGGAGTTCATGGAGGATGACCTGGGGCCGGAGGGGTTGGCCAAGTCCGTGCTTGTTGTCGCTACTTCGGACAGTTCCGCCCTCATGCGGCGGGAGGCTGCCTATAGCGCCATGGCCGTGGCGGAGCATTTCCGCAATCAGGGCAAGTCCGTCCTGCTGTTGATGGACAGTGTGACCCGCTTCTGTCAGGCCCTGCGGGAGATAGGTCTTTCAGCCGGAGAGGTGCCTGCTACCCGTGGTTATCCGCCCAGCGTGTTTGCAACTCTGCCTCGCCTGCTGGAGCGTGCTGGCCCCGGTGCATTGGATGAACAGGGCCAGGCAGGCCAGATGACGGCTTTCTTCTCCGTTCTCGTGGAAGGGGATGACCAGAACGAACCGGTGACGGACACGGTACGGGGGATTCTTGATGGTCATGTGGTGCTGGAACGCTCCATTGCTGAATCGGGCCGGTATCCGGCCATCAACGTTCTGCGGTCATTGTCCCGTTCCGTACCGGGTTGCAACAGCGAGAGTGAAAATGAGCTGACAGTCCGGGCACGGCGTCTTCTGGCCCAGTGGGATGAGGTGCGGGACCTTGTCCGGCTGGGCGCCTACAAGGCTGGGAATGATCCGGAAGCCGATCTGGCTGTACAGCTTGGCCCGCAGCTGGAAGAATTCCTCATCCAGAAAAAGACGGAGCGTGTCTCCCTTGAGGACTCTTTTGCCGGTCTGCGGGAGCTTCTCTCACAGGGTGAGCGTGTAGAAGCGCACCCCGCCTGACGTGTGAGGAGGGAACGTCATGAAACCGGCACGGCTCAAGGCCCTGACATCTCTGCTTACCCTCCAGAAGCGTAACACGACTTTGGCCCGTACAGAGCTGGCCCACTGTCTGGCCGAGGAAAAACGCCTTGAGAACAGCATAAGCGAGCTGAAGGCCCAGATGCAGGAGAACCGGATTCTTGTCAGTCAGGCCCGGGAGGAAGAAGCGCAGGACCTGACCCTGTGGAACGGATACCGGTACTGGCTGCCCATCGCACAGGAAGAGATGGACCGTCTGGAACAGGCGCTGGACAATGCCAGGGCGGTAAGTACTGCAGCCCGTGGCCGGGTGATGGACTGCGTGCGTGCACAGGAGGCGACGGATGGCCTGCTGCGGCAGGACAGGCTGGAGCAGGCAGACAGGCTGCGACAGCAGGAACAGGTGGCTCTTGATGAACGGGCGCAGCATCAGAAGATGTTGGAAGAGCTGGAACTGTAAACAGAACATTTCCTTCCCATGACGAAAAGGCTTCCATCTGGTTCCATCAGGATTACATGGGCGTGGTTTTGGCAATCATTTAATATTATTCCTTATAAAATCCTTGAGACTCAACAATTCGCTGCGGTATTTCCATGATTAAACTTATTTTTTTCATGTCCTTTTCGCATGGGCATACTTCATGGAGGGAATCGCAACGATGCAGATGGGGACCACGCCTTCAGGCAAGATCATGCTGGCGACGCCCTGCTTTGGCGGGATGGTGACGACAGGCTACATGCTGTCCGTCATCGGTTATGCCTCCAGCGGTCAGAGCATCCCCATGACGGTCATGCATGTCGGTGATGATGCCCTCGTGACACGGGCACGCAATACACTGCTTTCCAATTTCTATTTCCGGTCAGACTGTTCGCACATCCTTTTTGTCGATGCTGACATCAGCTTCCCCGCCAATGCCCCGACACGTCTGTTTGAAACAGGGAAAGATGTGGTGGCCGGGATGTACCCACTGCGTGAGCGGTTCTGGGACGAAGAAACAAAACACAACATTCTTGCCGGGGAACGCCAGCAGACAGCCTCTTTGCGTTATGTGGGCGAGACGGCGGCCATGCATGAGACCTATGAACGTGGCCCGCTGTTGCAGACCGCCTATGCCGGGACGGGATTCATGATGATCAGCCGTCATGCGGTCAGCCGCATGATCAAGGCCTATCCCGAGCTGGAATACAGGCGCATTGATGCCCCCGAGGGTGAGGATGGCCGACGGTTTGCCCTGTTCGAGGGCAGCGTGGATACCGAGAGCGGTACCTATCTCAGTGAAGATTACACGTTCTGCAAACGCTGGCGGGAGATTGGTGGAGAGGTCTGGCTGGATACGTCCATTGAGTTGACCCACACCGGCACGGCGTCTTTCTCCGGCATGCCGTCCGTACGTGTGGGCATCGCCCATAACAGGGGCCGTTGATGATGGCCAGGACCGTTGGTGGCCTGCCGGTGATGGGTGGCCCGGGGGCGTGGTGGTGCTGCCATGGCTGACCGGAAGAATGCCCGACCCATCATCATCAAGCGGGAAGAGGTTGTGGAGGCAGGGCATCATGGCGGTGCCTGGAAGGTCGCTTATGCCGACTTCATGACAGCCATGATGGCATTCTTCCTGCTCATGTGGCTGCTGAACATCACCACGGATGAGCAGAAGCGTGGCATTGCCCTGTTCTTCAATCCGATGGCGGACAGGACGGGCAAGGCGACATCAGACCAGGCGCTGCTGGAAACCTCGCCCCTTTCGGCACCTTCCTCCCTGCGTACGGTGCACAATTCCGATCATGAGCCGCCGCCGAAGCCGGATTCCTCGGAGACTCACCCAGAGGATCAGGGCTCAAGAGGCGGCCGGGCAAGTGAGGGTATCCTGACCGCCAGTGGCGTCAGCATCCTTCCGCCCGGTATGGCGGACCGTCCGGATGAGGATGAAGCCAGTGTCGGCCGTCCCGAGATCATTCCTCTCGGAGGGCCGAAGAGTGGGGCGGCAGAGAATGTTGGCCAGGTTGGCCAGGGCAATGCCGCTGCTGATGGCAGTGCCGGGGGACCAGCCTCTGCCGCCCAGTCCACCGGGGCTTCTGCCGACCATGAGAGCAGCCATGAAGCTGGTACGGAAGGCGTGGCGGCAGGTCTGCATCAGGCCGCCCAGGAGGATGCCCATCTCCGTCAGACCGTGGAAGGGCTGAAGGCCAGCCTGGCCCATCAGGCCGGACTGAATGAGCTGAAGGATAATCTCGGCTTCAGGATGGGGGCGGATGAAATCCGCATCGAGGTGCAGGATACGGCCCACAGGCCGATGTTCGACAATGGCGAGACCATGCCCAACAGGGAAGGCATGGCCCTGCTCGGGCAGATCGGTTCCTGGCTTGGCAGCCTGCCGGAAGATATCTCCATCATCGGGGAGACGGATGGTGTTCCGTACCATCTGCGGCAGGTCAATCCACATGGCCTGTCCAACTGGACACTCTCCGAGATGCGGGCCGACCGTGTGAGGGAGCTTCTGGTCCGGGCGGGTTATCCAGACCGGCGGATCAGGAGCGTGGAAGGGCGTGCGGACCGCAGTCTGGCTAACCCCGCCCACCCGGAGGCACCGGAGAACCGGCGGATTGTTCTGCTCATCCATCGTCTGCATCCGCTGCCGGCATCCTTTCAGGCCGGTACACAGCAGGCCCCGCCGCAGGGGGCAGCACGATGAACAGGCAGGAAGAGATGATGGATCATGATGTCAGAGCCGTTTTGAGAGGGGAACAATAGGATGCTGTATATCGGTGGGCTGATTTTTGCGTTGCTCTGCGTGTTTGGTTCCTTTGCGGCTTCGGGCGGGGCACTGGCTCCACTTCTGGCATCCATGCCGTTTGAGCTGCTGACCATCCTGGGGGCTGCCGTGGGCGTGTTTGTCATGAGCAACAGCATGGCAGCGCTGAAGTCGGTTTTCGGCTACCTGATGCTGGTCGTGAAAGGTCCCCGGCACAGTCAGCAGAGCTACATGGACCTTCTGGCCCTCATGTACCGCCTGCTGCGGCAGGCCAACATGAAAGGCATCGCCTCTCTGGAAAACGATTTTGAAGAGCCGCAGGAAAGCAGCATTTTTGCCACGTCTCCACGCATCAAGCAGGATGAGAAGACCCGTGACATGATCTGCGACTACCTGCGGCTCATCAGCATGAATCTGGATGAAAGCCACCAGCTGGACGAGATCATGGGCAGGGAGCTGAAGAAGAACCTGCATGAGGATCTTCACGTTGCCGAATCACTTTCCGGCATTTCCGATGCCCTGCCTGCTCTTGGCATTGTGGCGGCCGTGCTGGGTGTGGTGAAGACCATGGCTGCCATCAGCAAGCCGCCTGCCGTGCTGGGGGAAATGATTGCCGGTGCCCTTGTGGGAACCTTTCTCGGGGTGCTGCTGGCCTATGGTGTGGTCGGGCCGCTGGCCTCGCGGATGCAGGCCATCGTGAAGATGGACAATCGTTATTATGAAACGATCCGCACCGTGCTGGTGGCGTACCTGCAGGGGCAGCCGCCGCAGGTGTGCATCGAGATTGGCCGCAAGGACATCCCGGAAGAATTCATGCCCGGCTTTGCAGAAGTCGACAGCATGTTGAGTGAGCTGACCTGACAGACATGATGCTGCCTGAATGAATGTGAGAACGCCATGGTAATGCCCCGTCCTTCACTCTCCAGCCTTCCCCTGCCTTCTGCTGGTGGCAGCCGGTCTTCGGCGGCCATGTCCGCTGGGAGGGGCGCCGTGCGCTCTTCATCGGGCGGGAAAGGCTTTGCCGGAGTTCTGGCAGGGCAGACACCGTCCGATCATGACGGGGCGGATGTGCCGCCTTCTGATCAGGACCAGCCCAAGGCGGCCGCCCCTCATACAGGCGGGACGGATGGGACAGATCGTGGAGACAGGTCGCAGGGCAGGTCATCTGCTCCGGCCGCCGGGGCTCACGATGATCAGACGGCTTCTTCTCCCGCCGACAGGGGGGACGGAGCGGACGGGTCGCAGAAGGCCGATACATCCGCAAAGGCAGCGCCTCATGCTGACCGGCAGATGACAGGGGATCAGTCGTCCCATGATGGGGTAGCGCCAGAGGGGCTGGCCACGCAGAGTCTGTCTCTGGCAGCGCTCATGGCGTCCCCTCAGGTGTCTATGGTCACGATGGAAGCGGGACAGCCCCAGTCTGGCCCGGCGGGTGGTGGGACGGCCACGGCCATGCCGTCTTCCAGCCTTGGGCAGATGACCGGCGGGCGGAGTGATGCCGGAGTGGCAGCGCTTGCGGGGCTGGGTACGGTTCCGGCTGGTGGTGAGGCTTCCATGGCGTCAGCTCATGCTACGGCCAGTGCCACAGCCATTTCCTCTTTCTCATCCATGGAGCATCTTTCCCAGGCTTCTGCTGCGGCGGGTACTGCTGGAAGTTCTGCCATGGTTTCGACATCGGATCTGATGCGCCTCGTCAGCAGGTCCGGTGATACGGCGTCTTCTCATGGGCAGGATACCGGGGTGCGTGATGACGTGTCGTCCCGTCATGCTGCCGCCGGACGGATGATGGATGCAGCCCTGCTGGCCCGGCAGTCCACACAGGTTCCCACAATGGTGAATGCCGCCACACAGGGCCCGAAAGACAGGGCACTGTCGGCTGTGCAGGCGATGAATTTCCAGTCCGGCATGGCGGGTGTCCTGTCCGGTCCGTCTTCCATGGCAGGAAACACGGTGACTGCCTCCCGGCAGGGGGATTTGCGCAGCGGGCCTGAGGGCCAGACAACAGACAGTCTGTTCAGCCTTATGGTGAAGGCTTCGTCTGGAGAATCGGAGGCGTTTTCTGCTGGTCATGGCGACCAGGGCGCTTCCGGTGAGGGGCAGGACATGCCCGGGCATGAGAGTGCCGGGGTGACGGGAGGCTCTGGTGGGGATGGCGGGCAGGAGGTGCAGGGCAGCCTGTCGTCCTTCGCTGGCCTTGTGACATCCTCCGAGGGGCACATCATCCAGCCGGAAACCCGTGGCGTGACAGCGGGCGTGACATCGCATGAAGCACGGCAGGCCGCTGCAGAAACAGGTCTTTCTGCCCTTCAGACAGGTGGTTCTGCAGCTGGTGTGCTGGCAGGGCGGGCGACTGCCGGGCAGGCTGGGACGCTGACCATGACCGTCATGACAGCGGATTCAACGCCGGTTCATGTGCAGCTGGACCGCTCCGCAGCAGGTCTGTCGGCCCTTTCCTTGCAGGGGCAGGATGATGGCACGACCGAGGCCCTTCAGAAAACACATCATGTTCTGGCCAGAGAGCTGGATGAGGCAGGCCTTCATGCCAGCCTGATGAAGATTGATGTCCTGCCTGCCGATGCCGGCCATATGGCCGGAGGCCAGGAGCAGAACATGCCGCAGCATCAGTGGCAGGGGGGGCATCAGTCTTCAGGGCAGCAGGCCGGTGCCTTTTTCTCTGGAGGGGAAGGCGGCAGCTCCCAGGAACAGCGCTCCCGCTCGGGAGATGATGTGCCTGCTCCAGCCCGGCAGGAACCGTCTCTTCAGGCCGAGGAGAGCGCCGTCACCCCCGCCACGGTCAGGCCCGCACGGATGGGCCATCTCAATATTTCAGTCTGACATGCATCATCTCGGAAGGAGAACCACATGGTGAATTCACTGTCTTCCAACAATCTTCTGGCCTTGCAGCAGGCGACAGACAGCGCCGCCCGCAGTGGGGCAGCGTCTCTCTCCGGCGCCGGGCAGAGCGGGTCATCCGCAGGGACCACGGAAGGTGCCTTTGCCTCGATGGCAAAGAATGAAAACAACTTCCTGACCCTTCTGACAGCCCAGCTGAAGCATCAGGACCCCAGCAGCCCGATGAATACGGAGAACATGGCAGCCCAGTTGGCGCAGTTCTCCAGTGTGGAGCAGCAGGTCCAGACAAACAGCAACCTCAACACCCTCATTTCTCTGAATGAGACAGCCCAGTTGACGCAGGACAAGGGGCTGGTCGGGCGGCAGGTCAGTGCTTTCGGGTCCACGCTGCCCCTGCAGTCCGGTTCGGCTGGTCTGTCCTTCCAGGCAGGAGCGGGCCAGATGGTTGGCATTTCCGTGGCCAACAGTGCCGGGCAGGTGGTCTATCACGACGTGGTGCGGGCGGATGGCGGCCAGACATCCTGGAACTGGGATGGCAAGGACGACAATGGCACGACCCTCAGTGATGGGGCCTATAGCGTGGCGGTGAAGAGTGTGGACAGCCGGGGCAATACGGCTGACGTGCCCTTTGCCGTGCGTGGCACGGTCACGGGGATGAAGAAGACCAGCACGGGCATGAATGTCATGATGGGTGGGGCTGAGGTTCCGCTCTCCAGCGTGCAGGCCACAAGCTGAATCGCGCCTGATGATGCATGAACAGGGCAGGCAGCCACGACGTATTGGCTGCCTGCCGGATGGAACGGGAGGTTGTGAGGGAGCATGTATCAGAACAACGCCATGAATGCTTATCGTATGGCGGCCAGTTCGTCTCTGTCGGACAGGGAAGCGGATGCGGAATGTTTCCGCAGGCTGATTGCCATGCTGGAAAGCGTGGCCCATGAGACGGATGTCATCACGCGGAATCAGGTCATCGCGAAGAATCAGCGTCTCTGGTCGCTCATCCAGCGTGCCAATGCGGTGGAAGCTGGCATGGTCGAGACGGAAGACAGGCTTCTTTTTGCCCGGATGGCCGATCAGGCCCAGAAGTATGGCATACGGGCCATGCTGGACCCCACGCTCAGCCTTGCTCCCCTCATAGAGACAGCCCGCAACGTGCTGGACGGGCTGGAAATGGCCATTCAGGAGGGCTGAAACGCCTTCCCGCCCTTCAGAGCGGATTGGTGAAAAAGACTGGCAGTGGCCTGCCCTCGGCGAGATGGTCGTCCATGATCTGGCAGGCCGCAAGAGCCTCACCAATGGTGACATCCATGTCCAGATAACGGTAGGTCCCCAGCCGCCCGAGGAAAGAGACGTTTCGGGCAGTCATGGCCGTGCGGACATAGCGGTCCAGCATGGCTGTCTCGCCTGCCAGCCTTATGGGGTAATAGGGGGCATCTTCCGGCCCGGCCAGGCGGCTATATTCACGGAAGCAGACTGTCCTGCTGAAGCGTGCGGCCTCCCAAGGGGCGAAGTGCTTGTGCTCGCTGATGCGGGTATAGGGGATGGATTCGTCGCAGTAATTGATGACCGCCGTCCCCTGATAGTCACCTTTCGCATCGATTCGTTCAAAATTCAGCGTGCGATAGCCAAGACGGCCATGGCAGAAGCTGAAATAGCGGTCCAGCGGGCCAGTATAGAGTGTATGGTCCATGCTGTTGCAGGACTGGAATGTTTCGAAAGACGTGTTCAGCCGTACGGTGATGCGGGGATGGGTGAGAATCGTTTCGATCAGGGTGGTATAGCCTTCCACCGGAATGCCCTGATAGGGATGACTGAAATAGTTGTCATCGTAATTGAAGCGTACCGGCAGTCTCTTCAGGATGGCGGCGGGAAGGTCCGCCGGGGGCAGGCCCCACTGTTTGGTCGTGTAACCTTTGAAGAAGGCCTCATAGAGGGCAGGGCCGATCATGTGCAGGGCCTGCTCCTCGAAATTGCGGGGGGAAGCCATGTCCTGCACGGCCTGCTGCCGGATGAATTCCCGGGCTTCTGCGGGCTGCATGGTCTTGCCGAAAAACTGGTTGATGGTCAGCAGGGTGATGGGAAGGGTGTAAACCCGCCCCTGGCTGATGGCCTTGACCCGATTGATGTAGGGGGCAAACCGTCCGAAGCGCTGCACATACTGCCAGACCGTTTCCTGTGCGGTATGGAAGATATGGGGCCCATAATGGTGAAGCATGATGCCCGTCTGCGGGTCCCGGGCTGTATGGCAGTTGCCACCATTGTGTGGGCGTTCATCAATGACAGTGATGCGGTGGCCTCGCTCAGCCAGATGACGGGCCGTGACCGCCCCGCTGAATCCGGCACCGACGATACAGAAATGCATGGCAGGCTGGTCTCAGGGGCCAGTACAGTTCTGGTCTATGCAGCTCCGGCTTGGTGGGGCTGGTGGATAGGGCAGGCCGGGATAGGGGGCCTGGGTCTGGATGTAGGTGTTCCATGGCATGAAGCCGGGTTCGTCCCAGCCATTCTGGCGGGAGTAACGGGGTGTCTGGTACGTTCCCCAGAGCGGCGCTGCCCACGGTGCCGGTATGCCCTGCTGGCGGTACTGGTCCTGCTGCCATGTGCCGGAAAAGGATGGCGGCGGCGGTGGGGGCGGTGGCAGATGGGTGAATTCCCCGGTGGGCGGCGGTGGAGGAGGGGGCGGGCTGAGCAGGTATTCACTGCCGCCGTAGAATCCCTGGGCTCTGGCAGGCAGGATGCCCCCGCCGGCCAGGGCAAGAAGAATGATGGCAATGGATGGACAGTGCAAACGGGTCATCTCACGGTTCCTGCATCATGTGGCCACTTTGCTGGCAGCCAGTCTATGACCTTCTCATGTCATGATAGCTTAGAAAGTATTAAATGCTGGGAAATCATGGTGTTATTTTTGTTCTGGCCTTTTGTGATGGTTATGTGATGCTTACTGTGAGTGCTGTTTAATATATATTTAACGATAGTAATGTATATGGGCGCTCCGGTTATCTTTGCACGCAAAGACTTCTGGCTGGTTTTGCTGATTTCTGTGACATGATCGACCTATGTACCGTGTTCTTGGCAACGTGATATGAGGACAAGGTCTGCCATGACAAAACTTTGGAGAAGGATTACCTGATGCCTCGTATAGCTGGTTCTTCCTGTCCTGCGGAAACCGAGGGACGTATGAAGGATTTTCTTGCCGATATACGTGCGCTTGCTGAAGGGAGCATGGTGGATTCAGCTGACCGGCAGGGCAGAAGGCTGAGACGCTGCGGCCCTCCGGCCATGTGTGTTGCAGGGTATGAGCAGGACAGGGGCCTTTATGAGCGGGCTCTGGATGCTGGGCTGGGGCTGGCAGGCATGGTGGCCTTCAGTGTGGATGGCATGGGGGGATGACCTTGTATTTGCCTTTGTGAGTGGCATCATCCCTGTTTGGGGGTGAATGGTCATGGGAGGCTACTTTTTTCAATCTGTTACGGGGAGACCTGCCGGTGGATTGTTCCGGCAGGTCTTATTTTTTTAAAGGCCATTTTCGGAAAATGTTCATATGGCCATTTTTTTGGCTTTTTCCGGCAGTATGGTCATGACTGTCCGATTGATGGGCATTGTCTGTTTGAAATAGGATCGTATTGATCTTATTAATGTGATGGCCTTATGAAAGGTCTTGTAGGCAAGGCTGCAACAATCATTTAATGTGGCGTTAAGGAATAGGCCGGAGAAGGGAGTGGGATATGACATCACAACCAGCCAGTACGTTTATTGAAAAAGGGATTGGGCGCCTGCTGTCACGGTTTCAGCAGGAGTTTTCTCCTTCCCAGACATTAAGCGATATTGTTGGGCAGGCAGAGCGTCTGCGTGGGATGACAGAAACCTTGCTGGAACTGTCCCACCATTATCCGGACCGGGCGGGTGCCGTGCTGCATGTCCTTTCTGGCCTTGCAGATGTCGGTATCATCCATGACATGGCCAGTGCCGCAGATGAGATTGCTATCATTGCCCGCAAGATGGAGGCAGGGCTGGCGTCGGAGAAGCGGGAAGGCAGCCATTCTTTTGCCGGTTTTTCCGCTCTGGCTGCACAGCATGAAGGCCACGGTGTGAACGGGTTTGGCGGTCATTTCGTGCAGGGCATGTCCCCGGAAGTGAAAGAAAAGCCCGGCCAGTGGATCGCAAGCCGTGATGAACCTTACTGTGCCCCGGAAGAATCCATTTTCAGTGACGAGATCATCTGTCTGCATTGTGGTGGGGCCTTCAGCATGCTGAAGCGCCATATCGAGCGGCAGCATCGCCAGAGTCCGGATGGCTATCGTGTCTATTGGGGGCTGTCCCCGGATTATCCCATGGCCTGTGAGAGCTATTCGGCCATGAAGAAGCTGGAGGCCTCCAGGACCGGTCTTGGCCATTATGACCGCAAGAAGAAAGGCCGCTCCCGCATCAAGGCATGAGGATGCCACGCCAGGGCCATGCAGAAAGGGCGCAGGGGGATGACCCTTCTGCGCCCTTTTCCTGTGTGAAGTCTTGCAGATGTTACTGCTTCATGGCGATGGTCTGCTGGAGCAGATTGTCTGCCGTCGTGACGGTTTTTGTATTGGCACTGTAGGCTTCCTGCGCCACGATGAGGGCAGAAAGATCGCCTGTCAGGTTTGTTGTGGAGGATTCCACATACCCGACGGCGAGTGAGCCCGTTCCATTTTCGCCAACAAAACCGGTCTTGGGTGTGCCAGACCGTGCCGTGGCCAGATAGGCCTGACCATCGACGGCCTGAAGCCCGTTGACGTTGTTGAAATTCGTCAGAGCCACCTTGCCGATCAGCTGGCTGTAACCGTTGTCGAACTGCGCCATGACAGAACCATCGCTTTCAATCTCCGCACCCTTGTAGGTCCCGGAGGTGATGCTGTCGTTGCTCAGGGCACTGGTATCGGCTCCGGTGGAAGTGCCGGTTGTCAGAGAAGCGTTGGAAAGGTCCAGGCTGTAGCTGCTGCCATTGATGGTCAGATTTGCCGTGACCGGGCTGCCCTTGCTGACAGGCTGGCCATCAAAGCTCTGCATCGTGCCATCCTTGTTGAAGATGACGGAATGGGCTTTGTCCATCTGCACGGCAGAGGAGGCGGAGCCGTCATAGGGATTTACAGCCTGCACGGACCATGTGGGCGGGGAGGCGGCTGTCTGTGTCCATTTCACGGCAACAGGCGTGTTGGTGGCCGTGCCGTTCTTGTCCGTGCTGCTTACCGTCAGGGGGGAGCTCATGTAGCTCTGTCGGCTGTCGGTGGTGGTGCCGAGCGTGGTGGCCGGCATGGTGAGTTTCGTGCCGGAAAGGGTGAGGGGGTTGGCCTGGTTGGTTGCAGCCGAATTGTTGGATGTCACCATGGTCGTACCGCTGGTTCCGCCAATCGTGCCGAGAGAGAGCGTCATGGTCTGCTCTTCATTGTTGGCGTAATGGGCGGTGACGGGGATTTCCGCAGCGGATCCCGCCGTGGTGGAGCCAACGGCCTTGCCTGTCTGCATGTCGGTGATGGAGGCCAGGGAGCCGGAATGGTCGAAAGCGACCTGGTAGCTGTTCGGAGAGACGGTCCCGTTGCCATCAGCATCATAGGCAGAGACGGTCCAGATGAGCGGATTGGTGTCGCTCTCCTGCCACTGCACGGCGATCTTGTGTGGATTGGAGCTGGAGTCGTATGTCGTGGTGGGAGCGGTGGTATAGCTCTGCGGCGTGTAGTTTGTGGAATCGGCCGGCAGCTTCCCGACGGCCGCATTCAGTGTCATGGTTGTTGTGGCCGTGGGCTTGAAGCCGATGTTGCTGACATTGATGGGTGTGAGGGTATTGTTCAGCGTACCGGTGGAATCTGCCATGTAGCCATCAAGGTAATAGCCTGATGTGTTGACCAGATAGCCTTTCTTGTCCTGCTGGAAGTCGCCATTCCTCGTGTAGAATTTCTGTTCGGAGAAGTTGGTGACACCGGCATTGGCCGTCCCGGCGCCTGTCGGCTTGGAGGTGACGAACATCCCACTGCCGGAAATGTCCATGGCCAGACCATTGGTGCTGCTGGTGGCCGTGCCGGAATTGTCGACATGCTGGACAGTAATGGCCTGGACAGTGTTGGATTCCGCCTGCGAGGCGGAATTGCCGGTGATGTTGCCGGCCACGAAGTCGGCAAAGGATGTCGTGTCGGCCTTGTAGCCGACGGTCTGGCTGTTGGCGATGTTGTTGCTCAGGTTGGTAAAGGCGTCTGACTGGGCATTGATGCCGCTGACAGCCGTCGTAAGTGCATTGAACACACCGGACATGATTCTATCCTTGTCTGTGACCTGATGATTAAGGCTATTTGTAGGCAAACCCTAGAAAACGCTTTTTATAAAAGCAAATATAACCTGCTTATTTCATGAACAGGCTGTTAAAGTCAGGAAGGACCTGCTTCTGCAGGGCGTGCTGCACGGGCACCAGGGGTTTTGAGCCGTACGACGTAGGCAATGATGGTGGCGACAGGTTTCCAGAATTCTTCGGGGATTTCACTGTCCAGCGGCAAGGCATGCAGGGCCCGTGCCAGTGGCGGGTTGGACATGACAGGAATCTTCGCCTCCCGGGCGATGTCACGGATGCGGAACGCCAGTTCGTCCGTTCCCTTGGCAACGATCTGCGGAGCCGTCCCGTCATGCTGGTCATAGCGTATGGCAACTGCATAATGGGTCGGGTTGACCACGATGACCGTGGCATCCTGCACGGCTTTTTTCATGTGGCGGCGGGAGCGGCTCAGCCGGAGCTGCCGGAGGCGGGCTTTCATCTGCGGGTCACCCTCGCTCTGCTTCATCTCATCCTTGATGTCCTGAAGGCTCATCCGCAGTTTGGAAAAGCGGTGATAGCGGGACCAGACCTCATCCAGCCCGGTGATGATGCACTGTATGGCCAGCACCATGAAACCTGCGTAGATGAACCATGACTTCATGGCGTTGACGAGCTGCCAGGTTGTCCATCGTTCTGTCTGTGGGGCCAGAGACACGGTCTGAAGGGCAACCTTGTAGAGAATCAGGCTGAATACGGTGATCTTGGCAATGGTCTTGAGCAGCTCGATCAGATTATTGAGGCCGACAATCCGCTTGATGCCTTTCAGGGGAGAAAGACGGCTGATATCCGGCTTCAGGGCGGCGGGGCGGAAGAGGAACCCTGTCTGGAGCACGCCGCCCATCAGGATGGCGCAGGCCCCTGTGCCCATGAGCGGGGCGATGAGGTGCAGACCCGCCATGATGGCGTGGAGGGTGAAACCATACAGGGCAGCCGGGTCGTCGGGGACAAGGCCGAAATTGAGAAGAAGGCCGTTCATCTCATGCATGAACTGGCGTGCCGAGGCCGGAATGCTCAGGGCGAATACGAGGAGAAACGTCCCCAGGGCCACAAGGATCAGCAGTTCCTTGGACTGGGCAACATTGCCTTCCTCACGGGCTTTCTGGAGGCGCTTTTCTGTTGGGGCTTGTGACTTTTCACCACCGCCACTGCCATTCTCTTCCGCCATGGGAGGTCAGACCGGAGGACTGGCGGGAGCGATGAGACCTGGCAGGGTGGAGAGGTGGAGCTGCATCTTTTCGGCCCATGTGCCTGTCAGAATCTGGATCAGCAGGGCCAGGAGCAGGATGCCTCCCAGAATCTGGGCCGGAATGGCCAGGGAATAGACCTGTATGGAGGGCATGAGGCGGTTCAGCACGCCCAGCATGGCTGGCCAGAGGGTGCCCAACAGCAGATAGGGGGCTGCCAGCTGCATGGCAATGAGAAAGCTGGTGCTGACAGCCCGTGTCATGTCGGTGGCCATGTCTCCGACGATCATGGCTGTGACATGCCCCGCCGGGAAAAGCGTGTAGGAACCGGACAGCGCCAGCAGGGGCAGGGCGTACAGACCGGTGGAAAAGAGAATGATGGGCGCCAGAGCGCTTGTCATGTGGCTGACGGCTGTGCTGGAGGCCCCAAGCTGGCTGTCTGTCTGGATGACACTGGCCATGCCGGTGAAGACGGCAATGATCTGCCCGGCGATGGCCAGCGACATGGTCAGCAGCCGGGCCAGCATCCCGAGGAAGAAGCCACAGAGGAGCTCCCCGGCAATCAGTCGGAGAGCCATGGCGGGCATCCGCAGGGCCTCCCCTGACACGGCTACCAGGCGCTGCTGGAGGACGGGCAGAAGCGCCAGCGTGATTACCAGGCAGAGGCCGGCCCGTACCCGTGCTGGTGCTCCGCTTTCACCCAGCCCTGGTGCCAGCATGACAACCGCACTGACACGGCAGAGAATGATGGCAAACATGCCCGTCAGTACGGCCAGCGATCCGTGAGGGGCAGCGAGGTCAGGCGAGCCGAAAAAGTCGGAGAGGGACAGCATTCACACTCCCCCGGCCTTGATGAGCTGGTCGAAGATCATTTCCGCATAGGCATGGATGGTGGCATGCATGAAGGAAGCTGTCAGGATCAGCGTGGCCATGGCGGCGATGAATTTCGGCACGAAGGACAGCGTGGCCTCACTGACCTGTGTCATGGCCTGGAACAGTGAAACACAGAGCCCGGCCAGGAGGGACGCCAGAAGAGAAGGAGCTCCCAGCTTGACAGCAACCAGCAGTGTCTGACGCAGGATCTCCTGAACATCAACAGCGTGACCCATGGGTGTCCTCCTGTTTCCTGCCGTGCCGGTCAGACGGACATCCGCATGACATCCTGATAGGCGCTGACAAAGCGGTCCCGCAGGGTGGTGACCGTCTGGAGTGTCAGTTTGGCTTCTTCGACAGAGGCGACGACATCGGACATGTTGCCTTTGCCGGAAAGTGCCTGGGCGGTCTGGCTCTCGGCGACTTTGCCTGTGTTGATGGCACCCCGGATGGCGTTGTCCAGCACGTGGCTGAAGCTGGAAACGGCATCGGTGCTTTCTGTTTCGTCGGCAGGGCCTGCGCTGGCGGGGCTGCTGGTCTGGCTGAGCTGCTGTGCCCGGCCATAGGCCTGCCCGGCATCGAAGCTCTGTGCTGCGGAACTGGCAATGCTGGATAGGGACATGGGCTGGTTATGGCCTCCTTTCCGTCATGGGTATGATGGTGGCCTGTTTGTAATAGCCATTTCGGCATAACGCCATGTTTTTTCTTTTAACAGAAGGTTTATGTAAGGTTATTTTCATATATACGTCTGCAAATGGCTTTGTTTTTCCTTCTGTATTCGGTATCAGAATGGCCATCTGAGTGTTGCAGAATGAAATATCAGGGAGAAAAGAATCATGTCAGACGCATCAGTGGCTTCCGAAATCGCTTCAGCCATGCGGGTCAAGACAGCCCAGCAGGCCAATGAGATGCGTAAAGCTGCCATGTCGGAGAAGGCAGGCCGTGTGCAGGTTTCTTCCCAGCGCAGCAATGGGGCGGAGGCCTCCATGCAGTTCGATGCTACGGGTCAGGTCGTGCCCAGTGCCAAAGGAGTCCGTAAAAACTCTGCCACGGCCAGCTTCGTCAATCTTCTGGCCTGATGGCCGGTCATGTCATGCGGGGCGGTCTCCGCTCTGCGTGAAAATAGGGGATGCGGGAACGGATCAAGGAGCATGAAGGGGTGCAGCACCATGCTATGCGCTGTTCATAAGGCTGTCTCTAAAGCCATGGCAGGCGATGGAATCTGGCGCAGGGCCGGCTGTGGTGTTGCCGGTCTCATCATGCTGGGTGGGCCTGTGGTGGGCAGCCAGATGTGGCTGTCGGGTACGGCGCTGGCTGCGCAGGGGCCCGCCAGGACGTCTTCACCCTTCATGGATGAGGCCTCGGCTGGAGCTGGTCCGTCACACTCTCAGCCAGCATCGGAGCACAGGCAGTCCCAGGCGAATCCCCATCATGGCCATCCCCGTCCCGTTTCTCCGCATCATCAGGTGCGGGGGCGCCCTGCCGTGCCGCCGCCCCTGCAGGTGCAGGACCATGTGAAAGCAGGCGATCCGCTTTTGCAGGGGGTTCCTGCGGGGTGGGGGGCGCATGTGCTTGGTGTTGGCGCTGCCCAGGGTGGGCCGCCCCCGCAGAAAACACCTCCAGAGGCGCCTTCAGCTGATCACAGGGCGGAGCACAGGGATCAGTCCCTTCATCAATTTTTACAGGCGGAGGGGCGTGAGGCAGATGCTGCAAAACCGGGGCTGGCTGTGTCTTCCCAGCCAGCGGGAAACGAACCGGCTGTATCTGCGCCGTCCCGCAACAGGATTCTGATTCCCGTGCCCGGGCAGATGGGCATTGCGGCTTATCAGAGTGGAGACCGCTTCATCATTCTGGTGGATGCCCGTCAGCCCATGGATGTCTCTGCCCTGCGTGGGGATGGCATGTTCAGCCGCCTGGGTGTGACAACCCTGCCTGACCTGACAATGATCAGCCTGCCAGTGCCTGATACGCGCCAGCTTTACCTTTCCCAGCAGAGTGATGGATGGGTGCTAGGGGATCAGCCACCGCCGGGCATGGATTATACGGACAGGCCGGAGATCACGCCCCGGTTACGGGGGGATGGCCTCCTGTTCCCCATGCGGCGGCCGGGACGTGTCTTTTCCATCAAGGACCCGGCATCAGGCACGTCTCTGGTCGTGGGGACCACGACACTGGATGATGGCGGCCTGCTCTCCCTGCGCAAGGGCAGGGATTATGATGTCTGGCCTTCCATGGAAGGCGTGGTGATTGCCCAGCATGAGCCGCCGCAGGTGGTCATGCGGGCCATCATGCAGGGAGACCTGCTCCAGCGGGCTGATGACCGCCCTCTGGCTGATATGGACCGGGCCGTTTACGCCAGTGATGTGGACCTGAACTGGCTTGGCCTGAAACATCTTGCCGCTCCACAGGCGCAGGAGCGTTATCGTCAGGCTCTTGTGGCGGCAGCGGATTCATCCCCTGGTGAACGTTTTGGCAAACGGCTGGACGCAGCCCGTGCTGCTCTGGGTGTTGGTGCCTTCCCCGATGCACGGGCCATCATGGATGTCGCTCTGGAAGATGACCCGGAAGAAGCTTTCCGGCCGGATGTAAGATTTTTTCTGGCGGCGACTGACCTGCTTGCAGGCCGGATGAAAGGTGCGGCCCAGCTGATGCAGGAATGGCCGGAGCAGGCCATGCGGGCCACAAAACTGTGGCAGGGCCTGTATGAGGCCGCCGCCGGGGGGAATGACGCCGAGGCGGCCCGGCTGCTGGCCCGGGACATGCCACGTCTGCTGAATTATCCGGAGCCGTTGCGGGCGTCTCTGCTGCCCATGGCGGCGGAACTCATTGCCCGCCGTGGCACGCCAGCGGACCGCAAGGCGCTGGATTCCCTGCCAGAGGGCAGTGAATTCCGTTTCATTCAGGCCGTGCGTGCTCTGCGGGATGGGGATGAGAAGAAGGCCACCAGCCTGCTGGAGGCCCTCTCTGTGGATCATGACCCTGTCATTGCCGAGAAGGCGATGGAAGAGGGTGTGGCCCTGAGCCTGCGGGACGGGCACCTCCCGGCAGAAAAAGCGGCCCGGCAATATGCGTCGCTTTTGCCAGATGCCCGGCTGTCTGGTCGTGATGGGATTGTCAACATGCTGCGGGCTGGGGCCGATATACGGGCCCATCAGTGGGAAGCTGCTCTTCAGGCGCTGGATCAGGCCCGTCAGGCAGCACCGCCTCATGATGAAGCAAGGATGCAGGCCCTGCTGTCCGCAGCGCTGTCGGGCGTTGTTCAGGGGCTGCCCGGGCCTGATGGTGGTGGGTCGCAGAATGAGGCCACCCTGCTGCATGAAGCCGCCCTGCTGAAGGCGCACATGCAGGATCTCCCGGCCAGCGCAAAGAAGGGCAACCTGCTGTTGGCCTATGGGCGGCTGCTTGGCCGGCTGGGGCTGGAGGAACAGGCCGGGAATGCCATGAACACGGCCATTCCCATGATGACAGACCCGCAGGACCGGGCTGCTGCCGGGGATGCCTTGGCCGAGAATGAGATCAGACGGGGGCAGCTGGACAAGGCCTCGGCCACATTGGCGGATACGGGTGGGGCGTCCCTGCCCCCACAGGAAACGGCACGCCGGACCCGTCTCATGGCCAGCATGGCGGCTGCCTCGGGCAAGCCGGAGGTCGCCCTGTATCTTCTGGGAGCGGATCAGGACCCGCAGGCAGCGGACATACGGGCCCATATCCATGAGAATCGGGAAGAATGGTCTCCTGCCGTGGCGGATCTGCGCAGCATGGTGATGCAGCTTCTGCCACCGCAGGGAGATATGACGGTGTCTCAGCAGCTTCTTGCCCTGCGGCTGGCATCGGATGCTTCCCGGGCCGGAGATGCAGGTGCGCTGGAGTGGATACGCAATCGTGTGGGGGATCGGCCTTTTGAGGGTGATGCCGGACGGATGTTCCGTCTTCTTGTATCGGCCCAGCAGGCACAGTGAGCGCATGAGGAAGGAGTGACGTGGGATGAGTGTGACACATACGGGCGGGACGGACCTTCTGAACCTGGCCGAGCGGCGGATGAGCTGGCTCCAGAATCGTGAATCCGTGCTGGCGGGCAACGTCGCCAATGCCAACACGCCTCATTACAGCCCGAAGGATGTTTCGCCGTTTCAGGGTGTTCTGGAGACTGCCCATGCCGTGGCGCTGACGCGTACACAGCCGGGGCACATGCTGGGGCCTGCGGGGGAAACACATGCCCGCAGGCAGGGCGGTCGGGCCTCGCTGGATGGCAACCGTGTGGTGCTGGAGGACGAGCTGGGGAAAATCGCCCAGACGAGTGATCAGCAGCGTTTCGCCACTACCGTATATGGCCGGTACATGGGGCTTTACGGCATGGCCCTTGGCGGTAGTGGCCAGTAAGTCGTGGTGCGGTAAAGGAGAGAGGAGGAGAGGATGGATTTTTCCGACACGATTGGTGTTTCAGCGGCCGGGATGAGAGCACAGACAGCCCGCCTGCGGGTTGCTGCCGAGAATCTTGCCAATGCGGAGACGACGGGCGCATCGCCCGGGGCTGACCCGTATCGCCGCAAGACAGTGACATTCCGGGAAGCACTGGACCGTGCGAGTGGTGTTTCCAGTGTGTCGATCCGTTCTGTCGGGGAGGATCAGTCCGACTTCCAGATGCGGTATGACCCGGCCCATCCGGCGGCCAATGAACAGGGCTATGTGAAGATGCCAAATGTCAGCTCCATCGTGGAGATCATGGACAGTCACGATGCCCAGCACTCTTACGAGGCCAATCTCAATACGATGCAGGTGACCCGGTCCATGCTGGCACGGGCCATCAATCTGATGAAGGATTGAGGAAGAACGCCATGAGAGGGAATGTCAGATCCATGAGAAAAAAGGGATTCTCCCTGAGCAGGATCACCAATCTTGCCTCCTGCCTGATGACGGTGCTGCTGGCGTTGAATCTTCATTCCCTTGCGGCACAGATCAGCAGTTCTTCTGCCCAGACCGAGACAGCTCATGGAAAGTCGGGGGAGGCCGCCCCGCAGGGCAAGGCTGCAAAGGCGGTACCTGCACCGCCGCCTGCGGGTGTGAAAGCGCCAGAGACAGTGCGGCCCAGCAGGCAGCGCCTGTTTCTGAACCACCTCCAGGGCTGGACGCCAGCCAATGGTCTTGCGGATGATGATCCTGCCACCGGGCAGGTTGATGAGGAACAGCCTGATTCCCGTGTCCGTCTGGCTGAACGGGGGCTGAATGACGACCTTGCCTCGCATCGGCAGGCCATGCAGGGAGAGGCGGAACGTTTCCAGCACCAGCAGAAGGCTCTCGAGCAGGAGCAGAAGGAGCTGGACGAAAAATTACAGGCACTGGGCCGGAATGCTTCCGAACTTTCTGCCCAGCAGGAGCAGCGCCGGCAGGATGTCGAGCAGAGCATTGCTCGGCTGGCCCATATCTATGAGCAGATGCCTCCACGTGATGCGGCGGCCATGTTCAATATTCTGGATATGCGGGTGCTGGTCCCTGTGGCCCAGCACATGATTCCCCGCCGGATTTCGGATGTTATTGGCAACATGCAGCCCGACCGTGCCAATATTCTTTCCCAGTATCTGGCGGGCATCCGCAAGCTCAGTCCCGATACGATCAACCGTATGAACAGTCCGATCGATTCCAACATCGCACCGTGAGGTTCGCTCCCTCCGTGATCATTGGGAGGGAGCTGTGATGTGTCTTACTGGCCCTGCATGCAGCCATCGGGTGCTGTGCCGGGGGGGGAGAGGCTGTTTGAGGAAGGAGGCCAGAGCTACCGTGCTGTTGCAGTATCCGCCCATGGGCAGGGTAGCAATTTCCTCGAAGTAGTTATTTTCCGGCGTGGCCCCGTCTGTGTCATGGGGAGCCAGCCTGAAGAGGCTGACATGGGCTGTTGTTTCCGTTTTTGCGTAGGTTGAATCCCCCAGAGGCCGTTCCATGCGGATCATGAACAGGTTCCATCGTCCCTGTGCGCTCTGCACTGTGTAGAAACCAACGGTGGTCAGGGCATCTTCACCGTCATGTGGTGCATCTCTCAGGCTGTACTCCTTTCCCTGCGTGTCCCGGAAAGGCACGGCACAGAGAAGGGCTGCTTCGCGGGGGCAGGGTTCAAAGGCGAGATATTCGTTCCATGACCACGCATTGGCATTGTCGTGATAGAGCTTGAGAAGTTTCAGGACTTCCCCTTTCTGGATGGGAACCTGCGCTTCCGTGTCCAGCTTGATGGGAATGACCCGGACCGTATCACGGACATCCTGAATTGTGGACCCTGCACGGCCTGCGCCGGGCAGGAGCAGCAGCGCAAGGGCCAGAATGGTGCAGAGGGGTTTGGGGAGGCACTTTTTCTGTTTTTTCATGCTGGTCTCAAAAGATGGATTGGTGAAAGGCTGATCCCATATCGTAAAATTCTGAACAACATCAGGTCATAAAGCAGTTGTGATGGTGTTCTGCAGAAAATACGTCCGCACGATTTTACAGTTCCTCGGGGAGGTGTGCCAATTCAGCAATCTGAAGCTGTGGGATCATGACCGGAGTCATGTGATCTTACAGCTGTCGATAGTAAATAAAATACAGATTTACCCTTAAAACAGGTTAAGTTTTGATAGTTTATTCATTGTTTTCAAAAAAATGTCTTTTATTCCGTTAAAAATTTCATCATGTTTTGGGCATAATCAAGTCTAAACCATGCATTTGCATGGTCTTTTTTAGAATTCATGTCTTGAGTCTCTGTCATCAGCCAAGCCTTTGGTCATGTTGACGGAAGGAATGAAATTTCTAGAGGGATGGGACGTTTTCATGTTCAACTGGTTGTATAAGTCAGCCCCGTTCCGCGTGCAGGTACGGGTGGCAATGCTGGCCATCGAGCTCTATCTCGCCGTGCAGCTTCTCGTGGAGGGTGTCGGTTATGTTCAGAGTGGCATCTTCAGCCGTGTTTCCATCATCAATATGGCAACACTTCTCTTTGGGATGGTGCTTGTCTGGACCGTATGGTTTTTCCTTACCAAGGCCCTGACCGAACCCATTGAAAAGCTGACGGCAATGGGTATGGGCCTGAGCCGTGGTGAAAGTCCTGATCTCAGCCTGTATGAGAACAGGACAAACTGTGTTGGACGCGTTGGCCGGATGCTGGCCTCTTTCGCCCTGAGCCTCCAGGAGCAGAAGGCAGCAGAAAAGGCGCACAGCGAGGCTGTGAACAAGGCGCTGGAAACGACGGAAAAGCTCAAGGAGCGTGAGGCCCGCACACATGCCGTCGTGGAAGAGCTGAACCGTGTCATGCAGCTTCTGGCACAGGGCAATCTGTCCATCCGCATTACCAGTGCCCTGTTTGATGGTGAATTCGGTCCCGTGCGGGAGGCTTTCAATGAATCCCTGACAGGCCTTGGCGGCGCTTTGTCCGTCGTGGCGGAAAGCTCCAACATGATCGCCAACGGGGCCAGTGAAATCTCCACGGCATCAGATGATCTGGCAAAGCGTACGGAGCGTCAGGCCGCAAGCCTTGGCCAGGTAACGGCTTCTGTCAAATCGATCGCTTCCGGCTTCAAGGTCACGGCCAGCAACTGTTCCCATGCCAGCAGCGAGACCAAGGCAACGCTGGAAAAGGTCAAGACGGCCTCTAACGGGATGGAACAGACCAGCGTGGCGATGAACTCCATCAAGACCTCGTCTGATGATATCGTGCAGATCACACGCTCTGTCAGTGACATTGCGTTCAAGACCAACGTGCTGGCACTCAATGCCAGTGTGGAGGCGGCCCGTGCCGGTGAAGCCGGACGTGGTTTTGCCGTGGTCGCCAAGGAGGTCCAGTCCCTGGCAGAGCAGTCCGCCAAGGCGGCTGACATGATCCGTGACGTGCTGGAAACCGCCACAGCCCATGTGCAGGAGGGTGTCCGCCTTGTGGCCCGGACCAGCGGTCTGCTCAAGGATGTGGAAGAAGGGACGGAAGCCCTGGCGGATCGGGTGGAGGTTGTCTCCAAGGCGACTGAGGAACAGGCCCGCAGCCTGGCAGAAGTCTCCGATGCTGTGAGCAGCATGGATGGCATGACCCAGCAGAATGCGGCGATGGTCGAAGAATCCACGGCAGCCAGCCATAACCTGACCACCCAGACCGTCAAGCTGCGTCAGACACTGGCAACTTTCACCATTGGTTCCAGCCAGAGCCTGAAGCTTTCTCATGAGCGTCCGGCCCTTCCCAATGAGACAGCTGCCCAGACACAGCCGAAGAGCAGCACGCCAATGCTGAGCAGCCAGCGTGGTGAGATCCAGCAGGATGGCAAGATATTGCCGACCCACTCTGATGATGAAGCAGGCTGGGATCATTTCTGATGGCGGCGGCAGTACAGGAGGGAATCCCCCTCATTTCTCTGCCGCAGCGTCTGGATACCGGTGCGGCGGCGGGGCTGAAGGCTCTTCTGCTGGAGGAGATCGGGGCGGCAGACGGGACGACGCCACTGCTGGATGCTTCCGGGGTCGATTATGTCGGGGGGCTGTGCCTTCAGCTCCTTCTGGCCAGCGGGCTGAAAGTTGGCCCGTGTTCTGACAAGGCAGCGGAAGCCTTCACGCTGTTTGGTGTCCAGCAGCAGCTTCTGGAATCGATGGATGAGAAGGAGAGCCGCCATGACGGATGAACCGAAGGTGAGAGTCCTGACGGTTGATGACTCCCGCACCATGCAGGGTGTCCTGCGCAAGGCCCTCAGTGAGGCCGGTTATGATGTCATCCAGGGGGGTGATGGTGTTGAAGGGCTGGAGGTGCTGCAGCAGGCGGACCCCATGCCGCAGGCCATCATCACGGACATCAACATGCCCCGGATGGACGGTTTCCAGTTCATCGAGGCGGTGCGGAAACTGGAGGCTTTCTCCAGTATTCCCATCATCTGCCTGACGACCGAAACGGATGAGGAGAAGAAGAACCGGGCCAGATCCCTCGGGGCTACGGGGTGGATAGCCAAGCCCTTCAATGCCGAGAAGCTCGTATGGGCCATCCGGCGGGTTACAGCGTAAGGGAGCGTGGATATGGGCGACGTCATGGATGATATTCTCAAGATATTCTTTGAGGAATGTGATGAGCTGCTCCCCGAGCTGGAAAGCGGGCTGGGTGAACTTTCTGCAGAGGAGTCCAGTCAGGAAACCATCAATGCCATTTTCCGGGCGGTACATTCCATCAAGGGTGGAGCGGCGTCCTTCGGTCTGGACCGTCTCGTCCGTTTTGCCCATGTCTATGAAAGTGCGTTGGATGGTCTGCGGTCCGGTCAGGTGGAGCCGGACCCGGCCATCATCAAGACGTTCTTTCTGGCGATGGACCTTCTCAGTGATCTGGTGGCCGAGGCGAAACAGGCCGGGGATGAGGTTGATGGCGGGCGGATAGACGAGACTGTCCGCAAGCTGGAGGCGATCATCGGTCAAGGGGGGGATGCCCCCGCTGCTTCTGACGTGGGGGAAACCCCTGTTCCGGAAGATTTTACCCCCGTGACGGTAGATCTGGGTGGCTTCGATTTTGATGAGCCAGCCGAAGAGAGCGGTGAATCTTCCCGGCCGAAGCTGGTCGTGACCTTCCGGCCACAGGCTGAACTATATAGCCGTGGCGATGACGCCCGGAATCTTCTGCTGGGGCTGAAGGAGCTGCTGCCGGCCGAAGATGCCGGGGCCATGGATGTAACCTGCAACACGCAGGACCTGCCCGTGCTGTCAGAGCTGGCGCCTGAGGAGGCTTGCCTGGGCTGGACGGTCCGTCTGCCGGAACCCCCGGGCGGCACGGCCGAGGATGATATCCAGGCCGTCTTCGACTGGGTTGGTGATGTCTGCGATTTTCAGATTGCCCGTGAGGAGCAGACTGACGATACGGTCGAGGCGGATGCTGTGGAAAGTCCGGCTGTCCAGGAGATGGCTCCGGCGGTTCCCGTGCCTGCCGAGACCGTGGAAAGTGAGGCACAGGCCGCCGCTCCTGCTGCTCCGGCAAAATCGGGGCGCAAGCGGGAGCAGAACGCTTCCATCCGTGTTGATATCGGGCGGATCGGCATGTTGATGGACATGGTCGGGGAGATGGTCATTGGCCAGGCCTCTCTTGAATCAGCCCTGACACGGGAGGGAGCCTTGTATGACCCGGAACTGCTCAAGCGGCTGGCTGTCATCAAGACACTGACACGGGATATTCAGGAAGCCGTCATGGCGATCCGTGCACAGCCTGTCCGCAACGTGTTCCAGCGGATGCAGCGTGTAGTGCGGGAGGCCAGCAGCCTGGCGGACAAGGATGTGGCGCTCGTGCTGGAAGGGGAGGAGACAGAGGTTGACCGGACCCTTATCGAAAACCTGACGGATCCGCTGACCCATATGCTGCGCAATGCGGTGGACCACGGGATTGAGACCCCGCAGGCCCGTCTTGCGGCAGGGAAACCGGCTCAGGGTACGATATGGCTCTCCGCCCGTCACCGTTCCGGGCGCATTCTCATCGAGATCAGGGATGATGGCGGTGGGATCAATACCCAGCGTGTCCTTCAGACAGCCATCAAACGGGGGATTGTCCCCTCCGGGGCATCGCTCGGGGAAAATGAGATCAACGAGCTGATCTTCGCTCCGGGCTTTTCCACCGCTGAAACCGTATCCGACCTTTCGGGGCGGGGTGTCGGGATGGATGTGGTCAAGCAGGCCATCCAGAATCTTGGTGGGCGTGTGAACATCAAGAGCACGCAGGGCAAGGGGACACTCTTCACCCTCAGCCTGCCGCTGACCCTCGCCGTGCTGGATGGGATGCTCATCGAGTGCCGTGGGTCCACCATGGTTGTGCCGGTATCATCCGTTGTGGAACTTGTCACGGTGCAGCTGAAGGATGATGTGTACACCATTCCGGATGGCAGTCATGTCGTTTCCGTGCGGGGGCGCTGCATCCCGCTGATCTATCTGGGAGATGAGCTGACCCTCCCGGAGGTTGAGAGTGTGCAGGAAGAGACCCATCACATGGGTCGCGCCGGGGAAGAGGGGCAGCTGATTGTCCTTGTCGTGGAGAACGAGGCTGGTGCCCGGGCAGCGCTGGTGGTGGATGGTGTCCGCGACCAGGCTCAGGTTGTCATCAAAAGCATCGAGAAGAATTACCGCCAGATCAAGGGTGTTTCGGCTGCAACCATTCTTGGGGATGGCAGCGTGTCTCTCATTCTTGATGTTTCAACACTGATTGTTTCCGCAACGAAACGTGTTGATACCCGCGCGCTGGAAGCCATCGCAGAGCGGGCAGCATAACAGGCAGGTCAGGAAAGAAAGTCATGGATCTTATGTCTCTGGAAGAAAAGAAACAGACAGACGGACAGGTGAACGGGGCTTCGGCCCTTCCCTCCGGGGGACGGGAGCAGATGATCATCTTCACCGTAGGGGACCAGCGATACTGCATTCCCATCCTGAGCATCAAGGAAATCAGGGAGTTCGAAGACCCGACCTACCTGCCGCATTGCCCTGCCTATGTGGAAGGGGCCATCAATATCCGCGGCAATATCGTAACGGTCGTCAATCTTGCCAACTATCTGGGGGCCGTGCCGGAGGCCGACAATGAGCGGCGTGTGGTCATCATCATTGAGGATGGCCAGAACCGTGCTACATGCGGGCTGCTTGTGGACAGTGTGATCGGCATCACGGAGATTGCCCTGGATGAGATACAGCCCATTTCCGTTGATGGTGGTGCAGCTGAGCTGAGTGGTCTTGTCAGCATTGGGGAGCGTGTCATCCGCATCCTGCGGCTGGATACTGTTCTGACCCGCCTGCTGGGAGATGGGGCCGTCGGTACGGCCGCAGGATGAGGGCAGGCCGATGATAAACATGGAGCCACAGGGCGGTTTCTCCTACTCGGAGGCTGATTTCCGGCGTGTGCAGGAGATCGCCCGGCAGGAAGCAGGAATCAGTCTGCCCATCTCCAAGCGCAGTCTCGTGTTTTCCCGTGTGTCCCGGCGCATCCGTGCTACCGGGCGGGCGTCCTTCCGTGATTATCTGGATTACGTCAGCATGAGGGAGGGGCAGGAGGAGCTGAAGGAGCTCATCTGTGTTCTGACAACCAATGTGACGCAGTTCTTCCGGGAGAAAAGTCATTTTGAACATCTGGAGACGCATGTCCTGCCCCAGCTGGGGCAGAAACTGCGTGCCGGAGGGCGGGGGCGTTTCTGGTCGGCAGCCTGTTCGACAGGGCAGGAGCCATGGAGCATGGCCATGTCCATCATGGCGGAGCTGCCGGATGCCTTGCGGATGGATCTCAAGATTCTGGCAACGGACATCAACCACGCAGTGGTGGAGACAGGGCGCATTGGCCAGTACCCCGGCGAGGAGGTGCAGAGTGTGCCGCAGCGCTGGCGGGATGCCTACATGGAACCCGTGGAGATGGCGCAGTTCAGCATGGCACGGGAGATACGGCGCCTTGTCACGTTCCGGCAGCTCAACCTGAATCGGGACTGGCCTTTCAAAGGTCAGTTTGATGTCATTTTCTGCCGGAATGTCGTGATCTATTTCGATGACGAAACCCGCAATGCCTTGTGGAAGCGGCTTGCCGAACGGCTGGTGCCGGGCGGATTTCTCTATGTGGGTCATTCCGAGCGGGTGGACTGCATCAGGGAGTGCCATCTCGAGGCTGTGGCGCCGACAATCTACATGAAAAAGGGTTGAGGCCATGAAAGAACGGGTCAAGGTTCTTGTAGTGGATGATTCAAGAACCGCCAGAGAGCTGATAAGGCGCTCTTTTCTCAAATATCCCGAGATTGATGTCATTGGCATGGCATCGAACCCCATCGAGGCACGGGACCTCATCATCGCCGACCAGCCTGATGTCATCACGCTGGATATCGAGATGCCGGGCATGAACGGGCTCCAGTTTCTGGAAAAGATCATGCGGCTGCGGCCGATCCCGGTGGTGATGGTGTCCAGCATGACCACACGGGGGGCCAATACGGCCATCACGGCTCTCCAGATGGGAGCTTTTGAATGTTTTCCCAAGCAGGGCGGGGCCGGGGAAGCCTTTGCCGGGTTGGGGCAGATCGTGCTGGAAGCCGCCCGCTATCAGCCCGGCCACCGGCAGGCGACCCCGGGCCCCCGGCCTGTACGGACAGAGCCTGTCGCAGGCAGCGGTACGGCGTCGTGGCGGACACCGTTCGATGTGGTGGGGATTGGCTCTTCCACCGGTGGGGTGGAAGCTGTTGAAGAGGTGATAAAAGACTTCCCGGCCAAGAGTCCGCCCATCGTCATATGCCAGCATATGCCTTCGCTTTATACGTCCAGTTTTGCTGCCCGTCTGGATAGCCTGATCCCGCAGCTTTCCGTTGCCGAGGCGCAGGATGGGGAGATGCTGGCTCCCGGCATGGTCCGTATTGCTCCCGGTGGGGAGGCCCATCTCGTGCTGGAGGGACATGCCCCACGGCTTTTCACAAGGTTGCGGTCTGGGGAGCCTGTTGGTGGTCATCGGCCATCGGTGGACAGGCTCTTCCATTCCATTGCCCAGACGGCAGGCAGGACCTCACTGGGGATCATCCTGACAGGCATGGGGCAGGATGGTGCAGAAGGGTTGCTGGCCATGCGGCGGGCCGGGGCACGGACCATAGGGCAGGACAGGGCCTCCTCGGTCGTCTATGGTATGCCCCGTGTCGCTGCCGAGCTGGGAGCTGTGGAAAAGGTTGGCTCCCTGATGGACATTCCCGGCCTGGCCATGGGCCTGCACTAGGAAAGATGAACGCCTGACGTGGCGTTCCTGATGTCAGGCCATCCTGACAAAGAGTGATTATCAGAAGGCAGAAAGGTTCATAAATGCCGTCCGCATCTCAGATTCGCGCTTTAATTGTAGATGATCAGGCCTCCATCCGGCAGGTTCTGGCCAGCCACATGGCGGCGCTCGGCTTCAAAGGGGTCGTGCAGCGTAAGGATGGGAAGGAGGCTCTGGAATATCTGGAGGCCAACCCCATCCATCTCGTGATTTCAGATTTCAACATGCCGGGCATGGATGGGCTGGCCCTGCTGGAGGCCGTGCGCTCCAACCCGAAGACAGCCAAACTGGCGTTCATCATTCTGACAGGTGAGGCAAATGCCGGGCTGGTGCAGAAGGCCGTTGCGGCGGGGGTCAACAATTTTCTGGCCAAGCCCTATACGGTCGCCAAGCTGAAGGAAACCCTGGAGAAAGTTTTCGGGCCTATCAGGTGACGGACCTGCTGAAGATCACGACTGTTATCCAGGGCGAAATCGCCATTTCGGATGACCCCGGCGTGGTGTTCGGCACGTTGCTGGGGTCGTGCATTTCAGTCTGCATGTATGATCTTCAGGCAGGGGTAGGGGGTATGAACCATTTCCTTCTGCCCGGAGAGGACTGCATGGGGAGCATGGATGCAGCTGCCTATCTGTACGGGGTAAACGCCATGAAAGGGCTGGAAACCGGGCTCATGAAGGCAGGGGGCGTGCGGGAGCGTTTCCAGTGCAAGGCGTTTGGTGGAGCGGCCGTGCTGTCCATTGCCAGTGACATTGGTCAGGAGAATGTCGGTTTTCTTCTGGATTATTTCCGGCGGGAGGAGATCCGCTGTGTGTCTTACAGTTTTGGTGGCAACCAGGTGCGGCGTATCCGTTTCTGGCCAACGACAGGAAAAGTTCTTCAGAACCTGTGCTGACCGGCGACCGGTCGTGATGATGGGAGAGGCCGGTATGGAGAGAGAAAGATGATGCCCAAAGATACAGGAACCCAGCCTGTCGGGGAGGCAGACAGCATAAGGGCCTCGGTGCTGATGAAGAGGCTGGGGGCCATTCTGGATGATGTCTGTGGTCGGCTCTCGGATGTTCAGGATGTCGTTTCAGATTATGTCGGCACGGGAGAGCTGGATGCCGGGCAGATGGAACGGCTCCAGAGTCTTGATGCCCTGACACAGGAGGTTGAAGCCGTCCGTACCGTGCTGGAGCAGGTGGAACAGGCGGCTCCGGAGATCGGCAATCCCCGTTATGGGATGGGTACCGTTCTGGCGGGTGTAAAGCTTTCGCAGATAAGGGATATGCTGCGGTATGGCCAGACGGCGGACCTGAAAGAAGACAGGGGCAATTTTACCTTGTTCTGACCCTGACCTATGTTCTATGTGCCAAGTAGGGCAAGGTTATCCGGTGTGGTACCGCAAGCTGTGGCTGGCCGCATCGGAGCATCTGGAGAGAGCTGATGGCAGGGAGGGAACAGGGGGCGAATCTTATTGGCGTCATTGCCGAAACCGCCCGGGGTGCCGTTTTTCAGCCGCATGGCCACGTTGCGGGGCCGGCCAGACGTTTTCTGGCCGGGTATCATGAATCCGCAGGGCTTGTGGGGATGGGTGTACAGATGCTCCCTGTCCTTCTCGAGGGGCAATGGCCATTTCCCGGCACGGGCGGACTGGGGCAGGAGAAACGGTGTCTTGTCGGCCAGGGAGATGGCAGCGGCAATGACAGTGTCTATGATTCGATCCTGCGTCATCACCCTCCTTTGGTGCGGGAGGTGGATGAGATTGTCATTTCTTTCATCCCTGCCAGCATGTTCCAGCGTTGTTCCATAGGAGAAGCGTTGAACATCGGGCGGCTGGCAGCCTGTTTTGACCTTGCTTCATGGTTTGTGGATACCTTGCCCGGTCAGACCAGCAGCGGCTTTTATGAGCTGACGAAGCTGGATGTCAAAGCGCTTTCCCTGGGTGTCTGGGTCAATGTTCTGGTGACGTGGCTGTACGGAATGGACGTCCTGTCAGCCCGGGCGTTGCAGAAGATGCGTCTGGCCATCTGTGGCATCGTCATGGAAAATCTGGCACTGCTGAAGCTTGGCCCTTCAGCCCCGGCCTGTAGCAGTACGGCGGTTCTGCCAAAGAAATGTCTGGTGGAGGCCTATATGGGGCTGTACCCTGGCATGATGGGCAGGGTGGCGCGCATGCTTGCCTTCTGTCCGGAGGAACATATCCTCAAGACAGCCGGCTGTCCCGAGCGGGTGTGCCGTGATGTGCTCAGCAGGTCACTTGATTTCTTTCAGAGCAAGCAGGCTGTATGAGCTACTTTTTTTCGTCAGATTTTCCCTATAAGAAGTGACGGGGCCACTTTTGCGGTGTGTTTTGTGCAATCGGGCCAGTTGTTGGGGAGAAGTGGGAATATGGCAGCGTTTTCCATGCTGACTATTCTGCGTATTTTTTTAAACAGGTCCCGTGTGGGGGCCTGCTCTGTTCTGCTGCCATCCGTGGCGGCAATGTCTTTTGGGGCTTCGCCTTCGATGGCCGCTGATGGCAGCCGGGCAGGTCAGCCTCTGCTCTATTCGGCCCAGGGTGCCCTGTCTCATGCCATGCAGACACCTGCCGTCGTAAAGCAGACAGAGAAAGCACCAGAGCGACAGGTTATCCTTACACGGGACGGAAAACCTGTCCAGCAGGTATCCGTGGTGCAGAAACCGAAGGTAGTGGATGCCGAGAAGACGGCGGCCCATTATATCCATGACATGGGGTTGCGGCGTCGGCCATATTCCAATTATCCGACGGAAGAATTCGGTGTGTTCGGTGAGAACGGGCGTGAGCTGCTCGAGCGCGTGAACATTCCTTTGCATGAAGGGGATCCGACCAATAATGATGGGCCGCCGCTGCCCCGGCCAGAAGCACTCTTCCAGAAAATGCGTTGGAATGAGTGGCTGCGGGACCGTGGTGTGGTCGTCCTGCTGGACAACACCAACGAATTTTCTGGTGCCATCACCTCTCCGAGGAAAGGGCTGGGGTTGAGGCAGGGGTCCTCCAATACGGGACAGTATGGTTTCGAGAATGACATTGACTGGTACAAGCTGGCCGGGATCCCCGGGTTCCAGACCCATGTCATCGGTGTAGGCCGTTACGGTATTCCAGCCAGCAGGATGTTTGGCGACAATGTGAACCCCAGCCAGGAAATCTATGGTGGTGGTGGTAACGTGGCGTTCCATCTCGTCTATTTCTACGGGGAAGAGACTCTCTGGGGTGGACGGCTGAATATCGCAGCAGGCCGCATGTCCATGGATTCGGACTTCGCCATCAGCCCGATCTACTGTAACTTCATGAACAACGCTTTCTGCGGAAACCCCAAGGCCGTTACGGATACGTACACACGGTCATCCTATCCGGGGTCAAGCTGGGGGGCCCGTATTCGTGGCCGTCCTACAGACAGTACCTACATCCAGGTCGGTGTCTATTTTCCCGAGCGCGGTATTTATGGCGTGCAGCAGAATCGCAGCGGGTTCAAGTTCAATGGCGGGACCATCAGCGGGGTCGTGACCCCGATCGAGGTTGGCTGGGAGCCTGAGTTTGGTAAACAGCAGCTGCCGGGTCACTACAAATTTGGGTTCTCCCCGGATACGTCCGACCATTATCTTGGTGTGTATAGTCCTCCCAATCGGCGCAATGCATGGCGGACCCGGATGACCATTCCCAACTGCCCGACCTGTCAGGGGGTGGGCGATGAGGTTCCCGGTACGGGTATCCGTCGTAATTTCAACTGGAGCATGTGGTTCCTCGCGGACCAGATGATCATGAAGAACAAGACACAGGACACGCCAGAAGGGGGACTGGTGGCCTTCTTTGATGCATACTGGAACAAGCCAGCCACAGCCATGCGTGGCAAGCTGTATGCATTCGGTCTTGTGGATACGGGCTTCTGGCCAGCCCGCCCGCTGGATACGGTGGGTGTTTCCTTCTCCTATACCGGTTCCAGCAGCTATACCCGTGCTGCGCAGCGGTTCCAGGTGGATCATGGGATGGCTCCGGAGGGGGCGACCGCCTATTATGCGAGTGGCGGGGCGCCGCTCCTGTGGGGGTCTTATGGTGTGCAGCGCTGGGGCAGCACGCTGGAGGCCACCTACCGCATCCATGTCATGCGGGGTGTGACCTTTGCGCCGGATTTCCAGTATTACTTCCATCCGGGGATGCAGCGTGTCCTGAAGGATGCCGCCATGCTGGGCTTCAAGTCCCACATCCAGCTCTTCTGATGACGCTTCCTGCTTCCCGATGCAGAGGGGAAGCAGGAGGCTCGGGCCCCTTTCCAGCCACAGGCCGGAAAGGGGTTTTTTTATGGGCTTACTGGTTGGATGGAGGAGGCTGAGGCGTAGGGTCCGTGCGGGTCATGGCTTTGCCACGGACGAGCCAGTAAGCGGCGGAGAGTGACAGAACAGCGGCTGAAAGCGCCAGAAGTTCACGGACATTCACGCCATTCAGGTCCAGCACGATGAACTTGCGTACGGCTGCCATCATGCCGATGAGCAGGACGGACCTCATGCGGATCATTCCCTGTGATTCCGAACCGGGAAGAACGAGGATGGAGTGGCGGAATTCCAAGGCGATCAGGACGGTGAAGAACAGCCCGAAGACTTCCTGCAATATGGCAGGCTCCGTGGGGCTGAGGCCGGCATGGATGATGAGCTTTGCCACTGCCACCACGACATGCAGCAGCCCCAGGCAGGCCACCAGCGTGATGCAGATGGACAGGACCAGCATGGCCGCTCCTTCAAACATGTCGAACAAGCGGGACAGTGTGACGAAGCCGGGCAGGGTGCTTTTCATGGAGTAGGGGATGCCTTTGATGTGGGTGCTAATGATTTTTCAATATTCTTTTGCAGTATGTATTGGGAATTTGAGAATTATCTACCATAAGTCAACATATGTTTCATCCTCCGTTCTAATTCATTTCTGGTGTCAGTAAAAATATTATACTGCGTACGATAATTGTTCAGTGAAAGAAGGGTCGAGATTCCAATGAAAGCTGGGCGTATTTTTTTATGTCTTGCTATGGCCTTCTTAAGTCTTTCTGTAAAATCAGGAGAGGGAGGGCTGTTGATGTTAATTCCATCATTCACCATGGAATCCATAATAGGGTGGGCAACTTTTATTACTTTTTCAGCAAAAACCATAGCTTCTTCTTTGGTGGGGAATTTTCCTTTGTGGACAGCATCATTTCTGATTTTGGTGATGTTTGTGTCCAACAGGAGAGGTGTTTCTTTTTTTTGGAGGAGATACATAAATACAAAAGCACCGATTTGCCTTTCTGATTGATTGCGGACATTCTTCCAAGACTTTTCAATTTGCTTTTCATCTATTGAATTTTTGTGGGCATAAAATCGGATAAAGTATTCGAATAACCTTTCAAGGCACGTGGAAAACGAGAATATGGACTCCCTATAAAAACCTTTTGCAAGTGAATATAGAGCCATTTGTGATAGTATTTCGAATTTGCTGTTTTGTAATATAGTTAGGTTTTCGTGTCCATGGATGCATGTGAAATGAAAAAAACCTTCATCATTGAAACCTTCGGTATAGAACCTTGGATCTTTTTTTATTATGTCATTGTTTACTGTCTCTGAGATGTAAGAAATATTTTTCTCTTTTAGTTCATTAAACATACAATCATGACAGGGGATACAAAAAAACATAGCATTGCCCTAATGGAATACAGAGTTGAAACAGGTCGTGGTACAAGCAGCTTGGCGAGCATAATACTCCATAAAGCTCTTTCTCTCAGAGAGCCAGCGGAGTGGGTATAATTTAAGGGAAAATCGTGGTGCCGGATGAGAGATTCGAACTCCCGGCCTTCGGTTTACAAAACCGCTGCACTACCACTGTGCTAATCCGGCAACGGGGGCGTACATCTCATTTTTCCCTCCAGAAATCAAGTGGAAAATCAGGGGAGTGGGGAAAAAATCCCGGCCAGGAAACAGCCGGGCAGGTCAGCGGCCCGTGGTGGCGGGCTCCTGGTGCTGCATGAGATGGGCTGGGGGCGCAAGGACAGGGCCATCCTGTACAAAGCCATAGCCATCAGAAGAAAGGCCACGATGGCCGATGGCCTGGTTGGGTCTGTTACAGCCCCCCATGTTGAGCAGGGAGAGCACAAGGCCTGTCAGGAGGAAGAAACGGGGATGGCAGAAAGTCGGCATGGGCTTCCGTGGGTTGGTCAAAGAGGTGGGCAGGATTGCCGGTCAGCACGAAGAGGGAAACAGTCTATCCTTCAGGGTGCGGGCAATGGCTTTGTAAGCCTGTGATGCAGGATGATCCGGGTCACGCAGGACAAGAGGGGTTCCTTCATCAGCACTGCATCTTATATCCCGCAGCAGGGGAATTTCCCCAAGGAAAGGAATGTTGAGGGCCTCGGCTTCCTTGCGGGCCCCACCATGGCCGAAGAGGTCAGTCCGTTCCTGACAGTGCGGGCAGCAGAAATAGGACATGTTCTCGATCAGCCCCAGCACGGGCGTTTCGGTCTTCTCAAACAGCGTGACACCCCGGCGGGCATCAAGCAGGGCAATGTCCTGCGGGGTGGAGACGATGACGGCCCCACCGGCCTTCAGCTTGTCCGAAAGCTTGCGGGTCAGGGTCAGCTGGGCATCTCCGGTGCCGGGTGGCAGATCGACCACCAGTACATCCAGCGCCCCCCAGGACACATCACTCATGAGCTGGGTCAGGGCGCCCATGACCATGGGACCACGCCAGATCATGGCCTGTTCCTTGTCAACCAGATAGCCGATGGACATCGTCTCCATGCCCCAGCGTTCCAGTGGGCGCAGCCTGCCATTCTCGACAACAGGTTTCTGGGTTTCACCCAGCATGTGGGGAAGAGAGGGGCCGTAAATGTCAGCATCCAGCAGGCCGGTCCGAAGGTCCAGCCGGGCCAGGCTGCATGCCAGATTGACGGCTGTGGTGGACTTCCCCACGCCTCCCTTGCCGGACGCCACGGCAATGACGGCCCGCACATCGGGCAAGCAGGCTTCCGGGGGGGCGGAGCGGCCTGTGAGTCGCTTCCCGAGAGCCAGAGGCCGGTGCCCGCTTTCTGCACCGACCTTGCGGGGGGCGGGGCCTGCCGGGCGATGAGCTGTGAGGGACAGGGTCAGACTGCTGACGGCGGGGTGCTGCCTGAGCCTGTCCTCCAGTGTCGTCTGAGCGTCCTGGAGGAACGCCGCACCTTTAGCTGTTGTCCGCAGAATGAGGTGGAGATGGCCCTTTTCCAGTGTCAGGGCTTCTATGCTGGTCTGACGTGCAGGCTCTTCTGCTGTGAGAAAGTCGGAGATGAGGTCTTTCAGGGAAGAGATGTCGGTGGCTGTCATGGGGCAGGACCTCTCATGCAACGCCCCTCATGAGGCAAAAAAACACAAACTTGCAGGCTGGAAGGATGACGTCCGGTCCGCCGTGGAGTAGATTCTACAGCATGAGCCGATTCATGTCTTCTTCTCTTCTGTCTTCCTCCCGCATGAGGGTGGCCCGCTGGCTGTCCTGTTTCGTGCTTTCTGGTATTCTTGGCCAGTCCGGTGGAGCCTGGGCGCAGGATGATGTGCCGATGCCGACCCTGCCGGGGGAAGAGCTGCCGCAGGGGGGGAGCGTGACAACCCGTGCTGCGCATGAGGCGGCCATGATGCCCGGTTTTGCGGCACTGGTGGAGCGGCTCCTGCCTGCTGTGGTGAATATTTCCGTCTCCAGCGTGATCCACCCTGATGAACAGCAGCCGGACGGGCCGGATGGCAGTACACCGTCCGGGCCGCAATCATCCCCTTTCCCGCCAGGGTCACCGCTCGAGAAGTTTTTCCATGACTATCTCCACCGCCGTCATGCCGATGGTCACCCTGCCCGTCAGGTACAGGCGCTGGGGTCCGGCTTCATCATCGATCCTTCTGGCGTGGTGGTGACGAACAATCACGTCATTGACAATGCCCAGCAGGTGAGCGTGACCCTGTCGGATGGGACGGAATATCCGGCACGGATTGTCGGGCGGGATAGCAAGGAGGACCTTGCCGTCCTTCAGGTGAAGGCAGACCGGCCCCTGCCGTCCGTCCCGCTGGGGCATAGTGACGATGCCCGCATCGGAGACTGGGTGCTGGCCATCGGCAATCCGTTCGGTCTGAGTGGCACGGTGACAGCTGGCATCATTTCGTCCCGCAAGCGGAATGTCGATCACGGTTTGTATGACGACTTCATCCAGACGGACGCAGCCATCAATCACGGTAATTCAGGTGGCCCGCTCTTCAATCTGAAGGGTGAGGTCATCGGGATCAATACGTTGATTTATGGCGGGTCTGGTGGGGATTCCATCGGCATCGGCTTTGCCATTCCTTCGGATGATGCCCGAGGCATCATCAACCAGTTGCGGCAGACAGGCCATGTCCGGCGTGGCTGGTTGGGTGTGCGCTATCAGGATGTCACCCGCAACATGGCAGAAGACCTTGATTTCTGGAAAGCGGATGTGCCCGGAAAAGAACGGGGAACGGGGGCCATCGTTGCCGAGGTCAGCAAGGATGGGCCGGCCCGGAAGGCAGGTTTGCAGGTTGGGGACATTCTGACAGCCCTGAATGGTCAGCCGGTGACAGGCCAGACCCTGCCCCGGCTCGTGGCGGGGTATCAACCGGGAGAGACGGTGCATTTCACCCTTTGGCGGCGTGGCAGCTATCAGACGCTGGATCTGACCCTGGGGCGCAACCCCGATGAGAAGGATCCCCTTCCTTCCGACACGCACCCGCCGGAACATCCGGTAAAGACCCTGAAAGAACTGGGGGTGAAGCTGGGCGTGGTCGATGAAGCGGCCCGGACGCAGTATGGCCTGACTGACAGCCAGAGGGGTGTGCTGGTGATGCGTGTCTATGAGGGTAGCCCCGCTGCCAGCCGTGGGTTGACGGAAGGGAATCTGGTGCTTCAGGTCGGGCAGCAGGAGGTCAATACACCGGAGGCCCTGCAGGCTGCGCTGGACCGTGCCCGTGAGCTGAAGCGGACGGATATTCTTCTGTTGGTGCAGGATGGTGAGGGGCTGCGCTGGGTGGCTGTGCCATTGGGGGGACAGCAACCCCAGCCGTGATGGAGCAGACCCGCCTTACAGGCCACGGTCCCGCTTTATCTGGTCCCATGCGGCATTGATGCGGGCCACACGCTCCTGTGCTGCTTTCCGTTGAGCATCGCTCATGGGGCGCTGGGCAAGACGGTCCGGGTGATGTTCACGGATCAGCACACGCCAGCGTGTCCGGACTTCGCCATCCGTTGCCGTTGCACTGATGCCCAGCACACGATAGCACTCTGCCGTTGATGATGTGGAGGCAGCCCGGGGCTGGCCGTCCTCGGCCCGCTCCCAGGCCCGTTCTGAAAGGCGGAAGGCTTTGTGCGTCCGGCGGAGATAGTCCATTTCTGCCGGATGCAGCGGGGCCCCGGCAGGCAGGTCTGCCCTGGCAATGCGGAAGAGGACGCTGAGCAGTGTTTCCAGCGGCTCCGGCTTGTCGGCAAAGGCACGCCCCAGCTCACGGGCATAAAGTTCGAAATCGTCCGTCCGGTTCCGGGCCCGATCAAAAAGCAGGCCAACCTCTTTCTGGTTGTCTTCAGGGAACCGGAAGGCCGTCTTGAAGGCTTCAATCTCGGCCCGGTTCACGGGGCCATCGATTTTGGCCAGCTTGGCGGAGAGCGTGACGACACCAAGGCCGTAGAGCTGATCCGTCTTTCCCAGCAGGGCAGAGAGTTTTGCGGCGGTGAAGAAGGCGGCATTATGCGGGTCGGGCTGCCCCCGTGCGGGGAAACGGTCGCCCCATGTGCCGGAGAGCGGGGTCAACAGTCTGTCCGTATCGCTCATATGGCCCAGAATGGCCCCGAGAAGACCGCCGACCGGCCCCCCGGCGGCAAAACCGGCAATACCACCAAACATTTTCCCCCAGAAAGCCATCGATGCCCTCCCTGTTCACATGGTTGTAAACTCTATCACGGGGACAGGGGAGGGCGGAACAGGAATATGCGGTCTTTCCAAGACGGGTCACACGGGGGCTGACGGGGCCTGGTTCAGGGCAAAGCGTAGTGCCGTGAGGCGAAGCAGGGAGGCCAGCGTCTGTTCCGGGGGGCGATGCCTGTCCAGCCGGGCGATGAAGGCTGCCAGGGCAAGCTGTTCGGCACGGGCCATGGTCTCCAGAACCTGCCAGAATTCGGCTTCCAGAGCGATGGAGGTTCTGTGCCCGTACAGGCTGAGGCTGCGCTTCTGCAACTGTGGTGGGGGTGGAGGAGGAGCGTGCATGGGGGAAGTGTGGCAGCTGGCATTGTGTGTGGAAAGGGATTTTCTTGTCAGCTCCGGCGCAGGCCGCCATCATGAGGCATGAGATTCTTTTGTTCTGCTGTTTTTGCCTTTTTTGTCTTTCTTGCTGGCCAGACAGGTCGGGTGTCTGCTGACCCGGTGGCGGCCCCGCCTTCCGTGGTGACCCTGTTCGAAAGGGTGAAGACCGACCCTGTCCGGCTGGAGCTGTTCCTTAGGGCCTTCCCCAAGGGAGCGGACCTGCACAACCATCTTTCCGGGGCGGTCTATGCCGAGAGTTTCCTCAAATGGGCAGCGGGGGATGGCCTCTGCGTTTCGCTGAAGGAGCGGACCATTCTGGCCAGTCATTGCCCAAAGCCGGGGGAGGGGCAGGTCCCGGCAGATGGTCTGCCAGGGAATGAAACCGGCTGGAATGAGATGGTCAATGCGTTGTCCATGCGCAATTTCATTCCTACGGAACATGACCGCTCCGGCCATGATCATTTCTTTGCGACCTTTCTGCGGTTCATGGTGGTGGAGCCAAGGCATCAGGGGGACATGCTGGCCGAGGCTGCCGAGCGGGCTGCCCGTGACAATGTGCAGTATCTGGAATTGCAGATCGCTCCCATTACCTTTGATGCATTGGGGGAGATGATGAAGGCTGCTGCCCTGCCTCCCTTGAGGACGGAAGCTGATTTCAGTCGGGCTTATGAGGCTCTGAAGCCCGCCCTGGGGCAGATGGCAGCCCTGTCCCATGCGGCCATTGATGAGATGGAGGCCCGTGCCCGAACCATCATGAAGTGCGGCACAGCGCAGGCTTCCGCAGGGTGTGGGGTGACGGTGCGCTATCAGTATTCCGCCCTGCGGACATTTCCGGCACCGTTTGTCTGGGTACAGCTCGTGGCGGCGTATGAGAGTGCTCGCCAGGATACCCGGCTGGTCGGCGTCAACATCGTGGCGCCGGAAGATGATCCGGTGGCCCTGCGGGACTATGACCTGCACATGCAGATGTTCCGTACTCTGAACCGGCTGTATCCGGGGACGAATCTGAGCCTTCATGCGGGGGAGGTGACACCGTCTCTCGTGCCGCTGGGCGATCTGGACCATCATATCCGGGCGGCGATTGACGTGGCGGGGGCCAAGCGGATCGGCCATGGTGTGGATGTTCTGTGGGAGCATGACCCGGCCTCTCTGCTGGAAGAGATGGCACGGCGCTCCATTCTGGTGGAGATCAATCTGACCAGCAATGATGAGATTCTGGGTATCAGGGATGGGCGGCATCCTTTTTCGCTTTACAGGCAGGCCGGTGTGCCCGTGGCGCTCTCGACAGATGATGAAGGTGTATCCCGTAGCGATCTGACGCAGGAATACATGCGGGCCGTATTGGCCTACCATCTGGATTATCCGACACTTGTCCAGCTGTCCCGTACGGGGCTGGAATATGGGTTCATGCCGGGGCAGAGCCTCTGGGCCGGGCATCATCTGGGGCAGGCTGTGCCGGCCTGTTCGGGCATGGTGCCGGGTGGAAGCGCCGCTCCGGCCTGCGAACGGTTTCTGAAGGACAATATGAAGGCACGGCTGCAATGGCAGCTGGAGGCCCGTTTTCAGGCTTTCGGGCAGGATGTGATGAAGAATCCCCTGCTGCGGTCCGTGCCCTGAGACAGGCCGGAGAGAACGATGGGAAGGAAAGGCATGTGATGAGACAGGCAGTGAAGGCGGGCTGGATGTATGGTCTTGGTCTTCTGGTCGGGCTGGTGGCAGCGGGGGCGGGGTCTGCCCGTCCGGCACAGGCTGCCCCGCTGGAGGTACACGTCGTGGTGGTGACAACCTTCGAGCTGGGGCAGGATAGTGGCGACATGCCGGGAGAGTTCCAGCACTGGGTGGAACAGTACCCGCTGGAACAAACACTGCCCGCACCGGGGATGGAGCACGGTGTCCTTCGCTATAATGCGCAAGACCATGTGCTTGGGCTGGTCAGTGGTGAGGGACCGGGCCATATGGCAGCGGCCATTACCGCTCTGGCGCTGGACCCCCGGTTTGACCTCCGCCATGCCTATTTCGTTCTGGCAGGGATTGCCGGTGTGAATCCCAATAAGGGCAGCATCGGGTCTGCCGCCTGGGCGCTGCATGTCGTGAATGGCGGGGCAGCCCATCTGATTGATTCACGTGAAATTCCGTCCGATTGGCCGGATGGTTTTACGCCGTTGCAGGGCCATGTACCGGATGAGCAGCCACGGCCACCGCTCCATTCCATCGCTGGGGACATGGCCTATACGTTGCGACCTTCCCTTGTGCGCTGGGCTTATGAAAGGACACGCCATATCGCTCTGCCGGACAATGAAAAACTTCAGGCCCATCGCCGGGCCTATCAGGGTTTCCCCGAGGCACTGAAGCCGCCGCATGTGATGATGGGTGATACGATCTCCGGTGAGACATACTGGCTTGGAGCACTCATGAACCGGTGGGCGGAACGCTGGGTCGCTTACTGGACGGACCATCAGGGCGAGATGGTCACGACGGCAGAGGAGGACATTGGCCTCTGTCAGGCACTGGCGTTGCAGGCCAGAGCAGGACGTGTGGATGACCGGCGCCTCCTTATCCTGCGGACGACCAGCAATTTCGACATGCCGCCCAACGGCGTGGCACCGGCCACCATGCTGGCCAATGCAGCGCATGAGGAAAACCTGCCGGGCCTTTATGCCTCCACCAGTGCGGCCTATCAGGTGGCCAGCCCAATCGTGCGGGAGCTGGCCACCCATTGGGGGAGCTATGAAGGACAGGTGCCCTGAAGGAACGACCTAGCCCTGCTGGTAGCGGGGCATGGGCCATTCATCCTCGCTCCAGTCGCCCCTGGCCCAGTTCTGGCGGAGCTGGGTGGCGGTCTGTTCCAGCGTTCCTGCCACGATGGCGGCCCGTATCTGGCGCATGAGCCGCTGATAATAGGCGAGATTGTGGAGGGTCAGGAGCATCGGCCCGAGCATCTCGTTGGCCCGGAAGAGGTGGTGCAGATAGGCCCGGCTGTACCGGCCTGCCATCGGGCTGTCATCTTCGGGGGAGATGGGGCGGGTGTCCTCGGCGAAGCGGGCATTGCGGAGATTTAGCGTGCCCCGCTCCGTATAGGCCCGGGCAGTACGGCCTGCACGGGACGGCATGACGCAGTCGAACATGTCGCAGCCCCGCATGACGGCACCCAGCAGGTCATCTGGCGTGCCGACGCCCATCAGATAGCGGGGCTGGTCCTCGGGCAGCATGGGAGTCGTGTAATCCAGCGTGGAGAACATCAGCTCCTGCCCTTCGCCTACGGCAAGCCCCCCGATGGCGTAGCCCTCGAAGCCGATCTCCCGCAGGGCAAGGGCGGAGCGTTCCCGCAGGTCCTGTTCCGTGCCGCCCTGCACGATGCCGAACTGCCCATAGCCGGGGCGGGCGATGAAGGCTTCACGGGAGCGGGCGGCCCATCGCATGGACCGCTCCATGGAGGCTTCCAGCACGTCCTTCGTGGCGGGCAGGGCCGGACATTCATCAAAGGCCATGGTGATGGTGGCATCCAGTTTGTACTGGATGTCCGTCGAGCTTTCAGGCGTCAGACGGTGGGAGCTGCCATCAATGTGGGAACGGAAGGTGACGCCATCTTCATCCATCTTCCGCAGCGGCCCCAGAGACATGACCTGGAATCCGCCGGAATCTGTCAGGATGGGGCCGGGCCAGTCCATCATGCGGTGCAGCCCGCCGAGACGCTGGACCCGCTCTGCCGTGGGGCGCAGCATGAGGTGATAGGTGTTGCCCAGCACGATGCCCGCCCCGGTGGCCCGCACATTGTCCATCGTGATGCCCTTGACGGTCCCGACGGTTCCGACCGGCATGAAGGTCGGTGTCGGTACGCTGCCATGACGGGTATGCAGCCAGCCTGCCCGGGCCCGCCCACACTGGGCGTCTTTCTGCCAGTGCATGCGGTCGGATGGGGTAAGGTTGGGGCGGATGGACTCGGTCGTCATGGGGCACGTTCCAGAAGGCAGGCATCACCGTAGGAATAGAAGCGCAGCCCTTCGGCAATGGCGTGATGATAGGCATGGCGCATGGTCTCCGTACCGGCAAAGGCACAGACCAGCATGAAAAGGGTGGAGCGGGGCAGGTGGAAGTTGGTCAGCAGGGCGTCCACCGCCCGGAAGCGGTAGCCCGGCCGGATGAAGATGGAGGTTTCGCCTGTCCATGGATGAACGATACCCTGTTCATCCGCCGCACTTTCCAGCAGGCGCAGGCTGGTGGTGCCTACGGCAACGACACGGCCGCCATTGGCACGGGTCCCGTTGATGAGACGGGCCGTTTCCTCATCAATATGGCCCCATTCCGCATGCATTTTATGTTCGGCAATGGTGCTGCGGACGGGCAGGAACGTCCCGGCTCCGACATGCAGGGTGAGGGTCTGTTTTTGTATGCCTCTGGCCGCAAGGGCCTCCAGCAGTTCTTCCGTGAAATGCAGTCCCGCTGTCGGTGCTGCCACGGCCCCACGAAAGCGGGAGAAAATGGTGCGGTAGTCGCTGTTGTCGGCTTCAGTCGGACCATTGGGGCGGGCAATGTAAGGCGGCAGGGCCAGGGCGGCCCGGCGTTCCAGAAAGTCATCGAACTCATCGCCTTCGACCGAGAAGCGGAGGGTCACGGCCCCATCGCCCTCATTGGTCAGGACGTCCGCCGTGACGGGATCATCCTCGAAGTGGAGCCGGTCGCCGGGGCGGAGCTTGCGGGCATTGCGGGCGAGAGCATGCCACTGCCCTTCCGGCAGGATGCGGTCCAGCGTGATGCCGATTTTTGCGTCACCCCGTCGGGCCTCCATTTTTGCCCGGATGACTTCCGTATCATTGGCGACGAGCAGGTCGCCTTCCTTCAGCAGTTCGGGAAGATTGCGGATGCGATGGAGGGAGAGGGTTGCATCATCAGTTCCTGCAAGGGCCGGTGGGACGACATGCAGGAGCTGTGCCATGTCACGGGGGCGGGCAGGTTCTGTGGCGATATGGTCACGAGGGAGCGTGAAATCGAAGAGGGAGAGGTCGTCAGTCATTCCGGGGACATGGTTGGAGAAACAGGCCAGTCAGCGAAAAGGGGGCTTATGGCCCCCTCCACGTTGCTGATCCGTTGTGAATGGAGAGATCAGTGACGACCCAGCTGATGCTTGAGGGCGTCGATCAATGTCTGCACCTGCCCGCCATGGCGGGTGAGGTAGGTCGTGTAGTCGCTGCGCTGTGTCAGGCGCATGCTGGCACCCTCACCATACAGGTCCACCACCTTGGGCGGTTCGCCATCAATGACGGCCGTCATCAGGATGGGGGGCTGATGCGGACGGGAAATCTGAAGGGTCACCTTCTGGCCTGCCGGGGAGGGCACACTGTCCACCAGGCGGACGGAAATGTTCTGATATTCCCCCACGCGGGCCGTGACAGCATTCAGCAGTACGTCCTGAAACAGCTCAAGATAAAGCTTCTGCTGTTCCGGCGTGGCGATCCGCCAGTAGCGGCCCAGGCAGTAGCGGCCGATTCCTGGTACGTCCACATTGGCCCGCAGGAGGGGCAGAAGGGCTTCGCGCTTTTTGGCCAGCGAAGTGTCGCTGTTCAGGACGGCCACCAGTTTCCCGCCAAAATCATTGACAAACGCCTTTGCTTCATCACTGGAGGGAGTGGCGAAGGCCAGCGTGGGAATGAGAGCGAACAGGCTGGCAGCTCCCAGAATGGTGCGGCGTGTAAGCTGACGGAGCATCATGTTTAGGGATCCTTCCAATAAAGGCTGTCCTCATGGGGACGGAATGGTCAGTACCAGTCGGGGGTGGTGGCGCGGTGATCAGCCTTGAGGGTATCGATCTGGCTCTGACGCTGCTGCTGCCATGCACTTCGCATGAAAGCATAAGGGTCGAGACTTTGGTGTTCCAGCTGGTCCAGCTGGTCTGTACTGTCTGCAAAGGTATTGAAGGTGCCGAGAATGTTGTAGCCCCAGTTGAAGCTGATGAGGCCATACCCTCTGGGCACGTAGTTGATGGGTGTCAGCCCCTGGCCGATGGCATAGCCTGCGGCATCACGGAAATTGGTAGGACCAAGCCCGGGCAGGAAAATGTAAGGCCCGGATTTGACCCCCCACAGCGCCATGACCATGCCAGGGTCTGTCTCATGCTGCTTGTAGCCAAGATGCTGGGCAACGTCATAGAAGCCAGCCGTCGTCATGTTCAGCAGGAAACGCATGAAGGAATCCCCCGCACGCCGCGGGCGCCCTGCCCCCACATCGGAGAAGAAGACGGCGGGTTGGCGCCATGTCTCGTTCAGCGTGGCGACAGAGGTGCGGATGGGCTGGGGAATGTTGTTTTTCCAGAACCGTCCTACCGGCCGCAGGGCCTTGTGATAGACCCACATGTTGAGGCTGAACATCTTGCGGTTGAAAGGCTCGTAAGGGTCGTTGACCGCCTTGTAATCCGCCAGATCGTCCGGGTCGGTCGGCGGCTTGGCGTGGAGGGAACCACACCCGCCGAGCGACAGCAGGGCCAGGCAGCCGACCAGTGCGGAAAGTGCAGTGAGTCTGCCTCGATGATGCTGTTTTGTGCTGCCTGTGCACGCCATGCTGCTGCCGCTCCTGTTTTTTTCTTTCTTCAAGGCCCGGCTATGCGGCTTGCCACGTCATCCACCAGGAGATGGCAGCGGCATACCTTTAACGGGAACGGGCCGTAACATACGTCTGATTCCACATGCGCAAGTCATGAAGACCAGTGAACTCAAGCATATGGTACTTGCTCCATGCTGCCTACCCCTTTCGAATATCAGGCATGTTAAGAAAAAGAAGTATTGCATTTTTGCATCGTTAGGTTTTCTGATGGACACCAGCCCTGAAGGGGACGCTTCCTGCCCCCTCCCGGGAGGAGCGCAGCCCGTCGTCCTGGCGGGTCCTGTATTTCGTGGAGTGCGAGAGATTTTATGTCTTTTCTGAAGAGTCGCAGCTGGCTTCTGTCTGCCAGCGCTTTGGTTGCCAGTGTGGCCCTGTCTGGCATGGCTGCCGCAGCGCCAACGGTCCAGACAAAGGACTGGGGTCGTCTTTCCACTGGCAAGAAGGTGCAGGCAATCACCCTGACCAATGATCATGGGGTGAAGGTTGTCGTGCTGACCTATGGCGCCATCATCCATGAGATGGACGTGCCGGACCGCAATGGCCGTCTGGGGAACGTTGTTCTGGGCTTTCCGAACATTGCCGGGTACGAAAACCATAACTCCGACCCGCACTTCGGTGCCGTGCTGGGGCGTGTGGCCAACCGTATTTCCGGTGGTGTCTTCACTCTGGAAGGTGAGAAGTATCATACGAGCGTCAATGAGGGGCCGAACACCCTCCATGGCGGTGCTGAGAGCTTTGACCGCAAACTCTGGAAGATCGTTCGCAAGGGCGTGGACTCCCAGGGGGCCTATGTTGTGCTGAAGATGGTCAGCCCCGATGGTGATCAGGGCTTCCCGGGTGAGCTGAAGACGCAGGTTACCTATCGTCTGAGCGGCAACGACACGCTGAGCCTGAAGTTCAATGCGACGACCAAGGCTCCGACGGTCGTGAACCTGTCCACGCACAACTACTGGAACCTCAATGGCGAGGGTTCCGGGAGCATTGCTCCGGAAGTGGTGCAGATCTATGCTGACCGTTTCCTGAGGACAGACGAGCACTCCATTCCGACGGGTGAGCTGGCCTCTGTTGAGGGGACGCCGTTCGATTTCCGTCAGCCCCGCACGGTGGGTGAAGGCCTGGGCAGTGCAGACCCGCAGATGGCTCCGCAGGGTGGCTATGACAAGTGCATGGTCCTCATCGGCCCATCCCAGCCGGGCAATACGGAGCGTGTCGTGGCCCGTGTGACGGATCCCCGTTCCGGCCGTGTGATGGAAGTTGCCACCAACATGCCGGGGATGCAGTTCTATTCTGGCAACCATCTGTATGGCAATTATCAGGGTCCGTCTGGCCGCCCCTATGGCAAATGGGAATCTCTGGCTTTCGAACCTGAATTCTTCCCGAACAGCCCGAACATGCCGAGTTTCCCGAGCATCGAGCTGAAGCCGGGTCAGACCTATGATTACGGGATGAGCTTCCATTTTTCCCGCCAGTAAGGGCTGAGGCTTTCAGGAGCTGAATCCTGGGAAAGGAGCCGGGCCGGTGCAGTCATGCATCGGTCCGGCTTTTTCATTGGTGGGTATTCCGGCTTTGTGGTGAGCTGAAAAGAGGGCCGGAACAGATCATCAACAGTAGAAGAGGGCGGTTTTCTCAGGAGTCGCCTGATTCCATCCACATTCTTCCCGTCCCGGCACACAGGATGATGCCCCAACCTGTCCCCTGAACTGGGGATAAGTCGGGGCGTGCCGGTCATATCTGATAATTCGTGAAGTCCTGGTCCATGTCGCCAAAACGGACGATACGGGCGGGGTTGCCCACGGCGGTGGAACGGGGCGGGACATTGCCCAGCACGACAGAAGCGGCTCCGACACGGGCATGGGCACCGATTTCCAGATGGCCCAGTATTTTGGCACCAGCGCCAATCATGCAGCCCTGCCGGATGACAGGATGGCGCTGCCCGCTGTTTTTGCCGGTTCCCCCGAGCGTGACCCCCTGAAAGAGGGAGACGTCATCCTCAATGATGGTGGTTTCCCCGATGACGATACCTGTGCCGTGATCGATTGTGATGCGCTGGCCGATGCGGGCGGCAGGGTGGATGTCTATACCGAATTTCTCGTTCACACGGCTCTGGAAGTGATAGGCCAGTGGTCTGCGGCCAGCCAGCCAGAGATGATGGGCAATACGGTAGGATTGCAGGGCATGAAACCCCTTGAAGAACAGGAACGGCGTAGCAAGGTCCGGGCAGGCGGGGTCCCGCTGGAAGGTCGCCACGATATCTGATGCTGCAGCCCGGACGATGTCGGGACTGGCCTCCAGCGTGGAGGCGACAAGGTGCATCAGGGCGGCTTCCGACATGGCCCGGTCTGTCAGCTTGGCGCTGATCAGTGATGTCAGGGCAGAGGCAAAATCCGCATGGTTGCAGATATTCACTGCAAAAAGCCCCTGGATCAGAGCATCGGAACAGCCGCAGGCCTGCGCCCGCATGGTGGTCCAGAATTCTTCCAGAAATCCGGGCTCTGATGAGGAGTGTGGAAACCTGTCGAGAAAAGTGGCCATAGCTGTTTTCTTATAGCCCCATGGCACGTTGGACAAAACCATGACGCAGGGATGGCAGGCGCTTCAGGGCCATGAGTCCCGCATGGCGAGCATGACGGATGAGGGGCATGTCGGTGCTGAAGAGCCGCTCCATCATGTCGCAGCCTGCCAGCATGGCGAGATTGCCCGGACGGCTGAGACGCTGATAGCGTCTCAGCAGTGCAGGGTCTCCTAGATCCTGTCCCTGCGCATGGGCGTCTCCCAGAAGGTCATTCAGGGTGCGGACATCACGGAAGCCGAGATTCATGCCCTGACCCGCCACGGGGTGCAGCCCGTGCGCTGCATCCCCGGCCAGAAGCAGCCGTGTGGCGCAATAGCGATGGGCATATTGCGATGCCAGAGGGTACGTCCAGTGGGTGCCCGCCTGCTCCAGCGCACCAAGGTCTTCCCCACAGAGACGGTCCTGAACCAGCCGGGCAAAGCTGCGGGCATCAAGCCGGGTGAAATGGTCGATGCGCTCGGGCCGGTCTGTCCAGACGATGGCGGAGCGGTGAGGGTGGGCTTCGGTGGCAGGAAGAGGGAGCCGGGCGAAAGGCCCCTGCGGCAGGAAGTTTTCCAGAGCACTGCCATGATGGGGTTTCTCATGGGCCAGAACGTTGACCAGGGCAACCTTGTGATAGGGAATGCGGGTCAGCCCGATGCCGGCCTGCTCGCGGAGGAGAGAGCGTCGCCCGTCTGCGGCAATGACAAGGGAGGCCGTAACGGTGTCCCCCGTATCTAGGGTGATCCGGGCGCTGTCGGGCGAGAAGGTGAAGCGGCCCGTTGCTGGTGCCCGGACATCCAGCCCTGGCTGGGCCATCAGGGTACGGGCGATGGCTGCCAGAAGGTTGTGGGCTTCCACCATCCAGCCGAAGGGGCGGCCTTCTGGGGCATCATCACCGGTAAAGCTCAGCCCGTCTGCAATGCTGCTGCGGGATGCCGAGGGAATGCGCCCCTGACTATCGGTGACATGGATGGTGGTGATGGGTTGGGGAGACAGGGGCAGGGCCTGCCAGATTCCCGCTTCTTCCAGCAGGGGGCGGACGCCTTCAGCAAGGGCATACGCCCGGCCATCGGGATTCTGCGCCGGGGTGGGAGAGAGGGGAGCCCGCTCCAGAAGGAGGATGCGCAGCCCTTTCTGCGCAAGCAGGCAGGCCAGTGTCGCCCCGATGGGGCCACCACCATTTATGCAGAGGTCGTAATCCGTGCCCATGGCAGATGTTCCTTCCGGCCCGGTGAATGGCAGGATGCTCCCGTCATGGCGGTACTTTCCGTCAAAGGAGCAGGTCTATCGTGTCTAGCCCTATCCTTGCGGAAAAGAAAGTCTTGCAGAAATCGTTATGAAGGTGGCACGATTTTGTCTTCATGCAGCAGAAGAGCCATGGGAGAGGGCCGCAAGGGATGAAACTTGTAACGGCGATCATCAAACCGTTCAAACTGGACGATGTGCGGGAGGCTCTTGCCGAGCTTGGCGTGCATGGCCTGACAGTGACGGAGGTACGGGGCTTTGGGCGCCAGAAAGGCCAGACGGAAATTTACCGTGGGGCGGAATATACGGTCAGCTTCATTGCCAAGATCAGGGTGGAGACAGTCGTGGCGGATGAGCGCGTGCCAGACATCATCCAGGCCATCACGGAGACGGCCCGGACAGGCCGCATCGGTGATGGGAAGATCATGGTTACCAATGTGGAACAGATGGTGCGCATCCGTACTGGGGAAACCGGCGAGGGAGCTCTGTGATGCGTGCGATTGATACGGGTGATACCGCCTGGATGCTGGTCAGCACGGCGCTGGTCCTGTTGATGACCATTCCTGGTCTGGCTCTTTTCTATGCCGGGATGGTGCGGCGCAAAAACGTGTTGTCCACCATGATCCAGTCTTTTGGCATATGCTGTATTGTGAGCATTGTCTGGATGGTGCTGGGCTACAGTCTGGCCTTCACGACGGGCACACCCTGGATTGGTGATCTGTCCCGTTTCTTCCTGGGGGGTGTGGCAGAGCATATCCATCAGGGTGCGGACGGAGCCTTCACGCTGGGCGCCGGGACTTCGGCTGAAACCCCCATGACCATCCCGGAAAGTGTCTATCTGATGTATCAGATGACCTTCGCCATCATCACGCCAGCCCTGCTGACAGGCGCTTTTGCCGGGCGAATCCGCTTTGCGGCACTTTGCGTGTTCACGATCCTCTGGTCCCTGCTGGTCTATTCTCCCATTGCCCATTGGGTCTGGAGTCCGCTGGGCTGGGTGGCTGGTCTTGGTGCCGTGGATTTTGCGGGTGGAACGGTCGTGCATATCAATTCCGGGGTGGCTGGTCTTGTCTGTGCCATCATGATCGGCCGTCGGTATGGGCTGAAGCGGGATGATATGTCCCCGCACAATCTGGCCTATGCCATCATCGGGGCTTCCCTGCTCTGGGTGGGCTGGTTCGGCTTCAATGCCGGGTCGGCACTCGGTGCGAATGGCCGTGCCGGCATGGCCATGCTGACAACGCAGATCGCCGCTGCTGGTGGTGGTGTTGGCTGGATGGTGGTGGAATGGTGGCGGCATGGCAAGCCGACGGCGCTGGGCATCATCTCCGGTGCGGTGGCGGGCCTTGTGGCTGTGACCCCGGCTGCTGGCTATGTGCTGCCCGGTGGGGCTCTGGCCATCGGGCTGATAGCCGGTGGCGTCTGCTTCTACAGCGCTGCCGTGCTGAAGAACAGGCTGGGCTATGATGACAGTCTGGATGCCTTTGGTGTGCATGGTGTTGGTGGCATTGTCGGAGCCCTTCTGACAGGTGTGTTTGCTTATGGGCCGCTTTCAGCGACGGCAGCCAGTCCTGCCGGTGTGAGCGGCGGATGGAGCCAGCTTCTCCGGCAGGCTGAGGCTGTCGGTGTCACGATTGTCTGGTCTGTCGTGCTGACGGCCCTCATTTTCTGGGTTGTGGACAGGCTGATCGGTATGCGTGTCTCTGCCGAGGAAGAGCAGATGGGTCTGGACCTGACCCAGCATGGCGAGCGACTGAACTGAGGCACTGGCAGGGCTGTTTTGTCTCTTGCCGGAGGCAGGGCAGCCCTATAAGGCTGGTAGGCAGTACGGTGAGGCCGGGCTATCCGCCCGGCTGACTGTGGCGTTCTGCCCCTGTGGCTGCGCTATCACGAACGATGAAAAAGGGGTGAGACTATGAAACTGTTGCGTCTGTGCCTGCCCATGGTGGCCTGTTCCGTACTGGGTGTTCAGGGCGCTCTGGCTGCTCCGTCTCCAGCGGGCAAGATGTCTGCGGCGGCCTGTCGTCAGGCTTTCAGCGATGCGAAGAAGGCCGGTACGCTGAATGGTCAGAAGTATGCCGATTTCAAGCTGGACCATTGCACGGGCAGCGCTGCGGCGGCTCAGTCCCAGTCTCCTGCTGCCTCCACGCCGGTCGCTTCTGCCCCGGCTGAGACAGGCAAGCCGGCTGCGCCAGCTGCAGCTGCTCCGGTTGCCAGCGGGAATGTCCTGTTCCCGGCTCGTGTTTCGCCGGAGTTTGCGTCTCTCTCACCGGGCAAGGCGCGTATGAAGACCTGCCTGGCACAGTATAATGCCAATAAAAGCAGCGGGCGTAATGGCAGCCTGAAATGGATCCAGAAGGGTGGCGGTTATTACTCCGAATGCAACACCCGGCTGAAGAGTGCAGCACAGTAAGCTGGTTCCGGTTGTTCCTGATATGGAAAAAGGCCGCTCTTCCGCAGCGGGCCTTTTCTGTTGCAGGGCATTCTGAATGCCGGTGGGTTCAGGGCAGGACCGGTCCTGCCCAGTGCCACCATGCCTGGGCTATGTCCCTGTCCATCAGATGGTCTGCGGCCCTGATGGCTTGGTCAGCTGTCTCGAACAGGGCGAAACAGGTCGCTCCTGACCCACTCATGCGATGGAACCGCACCTGCGGTAGGGTTGCCAGAGTTTCCAGTACGGTCGCAATGACGGGCGCCTGAGCGATGGCATGGGGTTGGAGGTCGTTTTCCGTCTGCGCCAGAAAGGCGATGAGAGCGTCCAGCGTGGGCCAGCCTGCTTCCGGGAAGGCAAGTGGCGGGCGGGGGGTGATGCCGCCTGTTTCTGCCAGACGTCGGAAAATGCTCGGGGTGGAGACACCGACCCCCGGATTGACCAGAAGCATCCCCATCTCTGGCAGGGGCGGGGCTGCTGTCAGGATGTCACCAATCCCTTCCATGCGTGTGGCTTTTTGTGCCAGACAGACTGGGACATCCGCCCCCAGTGTTGGGGCGACATGGGCGGCCGCTTCCATTGGGAGGCTCCAGTGACGGGTCAGCAGGCGCAGGGCGCAGGCGGCATCGGCAGAGCCCCCGCCAATGCCGGATGCCACCGGTAGCCGTTTTTCCAGCGTGAGGGCAGCGGCGGGCTGTCTGGCTGCTTCCTCCCCCCGGGTCTGGCGCAGGGCCCGGGCGGCCTTCAGGACAAGGTTGTTTTCATCCGCTTCCAGCCCTTTTGCGAAAGGACCCTGTAGCGTGAGGCTGTCTGCCTGACCCTGTGGTCCGGTGGAGAGGTGGAGATGGTCACCCGCTCCAGCAAAGACAGCCAGACTGTCCAGCAGGTGGTATCCGTCTTCACGGCGCCCGGTGACGTGGAGGAACAGATTGATCTTGGCGTGAGCCATATCCTGATGCAGCGCCATGGCAGGGCATCCTTGCAGAAGAGGCCGGGCAAGGCGGGAGACTGATCTGCTCTGGCACCATGTCCGGGGGAGGGGTGTTCATTTCCGATGAGGCTATGTAACAAATTGAAAGCTCAAAGACCATGAGGGGGTGCAGCCGCCCCTTCATCCCGTGGAACTGTAGAGAAGAGATCTCGCTCATCATGGCATCTTTCCCGGCCTGCTCTGCTCAGGATGCTCTTGCTGCCCTCCGTCTGCATCAGGAATGGGGTGTGGATGCTGTCATGGAGGACATGCCGTGGGATGTCTGGGGTGAGAGCCCTGTTCTGCCGGATCGTGTGCGGGCCCGCCAGAAGGCTGCTGCTCCAGTGGAGAAACCTTCCGCGTCCCGTCGTGTTGTCAGGGGGCGGGACGAGGTGTTGGCTGATATCGCTGCGGCCCGGGATGTTGCCGCCCTGCTGAAGGCCAGCCAGCAGCTGCCGGGCGTTGGCCTGATGCGGACGGCCAAGCATCATCTGGCACCTGTCATCGTGGAGGGAGCCCCATTTCTGCTGGTGGGGGATGTGCCAAATGAGGATGAGGACCGGCATGGAACTCTTTTCGCTGGTCCCATGGGGGCCCTGTTGGACAGGATATTGGCCTCCATAGGGTTGAAGCGGTCCCAGCTTTCCATGGCGCCGGCCATCCCCTGGCGCCCGCCGGGAGGGCAGCGTGCCTCACAGCGTGATGTGGAAGCCTGCCTGCCCATTCTGCACAGGGCAGTGGCACTGGCACGACCTCGCCGGATTGTGACGATGGGCAGTACGCCCGCTGCCATGCTCTTACAGAATACCTCCCGGCTGAGTCAGTTGCGGGGGCGCTGGCATGAGGCTCATGTGCCGGGGCTGGAGGGGGGTGTGCCTCTGTTACCTCTCTGGCACCCGGCCCAGCTGGGGGAAACGGCGGGACGACGGAAGGCGCTGTGGGCTGACATGCTCCTGCTGGATGCGACTCTCTCACAGGAAGCAGCGCAGGCTGCCGATTCGTAGTCGGGAACAGGTGTTGATGCAGGAGGCTGAGGGCCGGAATGGGAGTGAATTTCATAATTTCTTAATTCTATCGCTGACCAGATACAGAAAAAAAGCTAACAGCGTGTAAAATCAGAAGAATATTCTGGATTCCTGGCTAGGGAGCCGTTACTATGAAAGGCACACTGGAATTGTCTGGCTTGACGTCAAGGGTTGCCAGAAAAATAAAAGCGGGTTACGTCCCTCGGCATTATGCGATGGATATTGCCATGTGGGTCTCCCGCAGTGTGGCGTGGTGCCGTTCTCGGTGCTGCCATTCTGGCGGGAAACACTGTTTTTCCGGCGCAGGGGCAGGCTCTTTCTTTTCCGTCCCACGTGCCGGAGTATTCAGACGGTGAGGGCCACGATGCACCACCTTCTTCCATGGTGGGGGTTTCCCTGCCTCATCCTTTGCCGGCCACGGTGGCCGGACACTACAGGGCGCTTTTTGCGGCAGTCCGCTCAGGTGATGCGGCCCGTCTCGGGGAATTGACCCATGGCCCGGGGACGGATGGCACGGCGGGACAGCTCCTGCTGCCGGATTATCTGGCCGAGCGGTACCTGAGTATATATTTCACTCCTTCCGAGTCCGAGCTGGACAGCTGGCTCCGTCGTTATCCGGCTCTTCCTGATGCCCCGCTGCTCAGGCAGAAGCAGGAAGAGCTGCGTCGGGGGGTGTCTGCTGCTGCCCCGTCTGCCGGGTACCGGAATGTTGCGGATATCCAGCAGTCCGACCGGGCGACGTCCTTTTCCCAGACACTGGTCCGCAATGGTTTTCTGGAGCGGGACCTCATGGACAAGGCCTCCTCCGGGGAGGAAGGTGTCCGCAGGGCACTGGCCCAGCTGCGTGTCACACCGGGGATGTCTCCGGCTTATGCTGCCCAGCTGTATGGCGAGATTGCCATGCAGGCTCTGAGCCAGGGTGATACACGGACAGCGCTGCGTGTTGGTTCTGCCGGACTGGAGAAAGGGCAGTACCGGGTTGGGCTTCCTGCTTTTGCAGCTGGTCTGGCTGCCTGGCGGGAGGGCCAGCTTGATGCGGCCTACAGCCTGTTCGAGACGGCGGCCAATGCCGAGCAGACAGATGGTGACGTGCAGGCTGCGGCGTCTTTCTGGGCCGGACGTGTGGCGGAGCGGCACGGCAAGACAGCCCTGTATCGTACATGGCTGCGCCGGACATCCGTGCAGAGTGAGAGTTTCTATGGCCTGCTGGCCGGGCGCCTGCTGCATTCCGAGAAATCACAGGCCGCTGCCGTTTCCGGCGCCCTTTCCACGATCGGGCGGGCTGGTGCGAAGCAGGCATCCCTGAGTGAGGTGGACATTAATGTCGTGGCCTCCATGGGGGAGGGGGAGCATCTTTTCGCCCTGATCCAGCTCGGTGAGCAGGGGCGTGCCGAGATGCTGGCCCGCCAGATGTGGCAGGATGCGCTGGCTGACCCTGTTCGGGCACATTCGCTCCAGCTCGTCGTCAGAAAGGCCGGGATGCGTGCTCTGGCTGACCAGATGGAGCAGGCGCTGGCAAAACTGGATCATAAAGAAGAGTTCAAGGATGCTCTGGGGCCATTGCCCGACCTGCGGCCCCATCATGGTTTCCGTCTGTCGTCGGCGCTCGTTTATGCGGTGGCCCGGATGGAATCCAATTTTGACGCCACGGCATCATCGGCTGCCGGGGCGTACGGGATGATGCAGGTGAGGCCGACGACGGCCAGCTTCGTAAGTGAGCAGTACCACCTGCCTCAGACGGTTGCAGCGGCCTCCAGTGATGATTTCAATCAGGAAATGCAGCGCCGCCTGCGGGAGCCGGGCTATAATCTGGAGGTCGGGCAGCTCTATATGCTTTATCTGGCCCACAGCCTTGCCCAGGGGGAACAGAGTGATGGGGCGTCGCTGCTGAAAGTTCTGGCCTCCTACAATGCGGGACCGCAGGCCATTCTCCGATGGGAAAGCGGCCAGAAGGGTCTTCAGGACCCGCTGATGTTCATAGAGTGTCTGCCCAGTCCGGAAACGCGCCAGTATGTACGTAATGTTCTGACCAATGACTGGGTATATGGCCGCCGTCTCCATGTGGCCACGCCGTCTCTCGTTTCTCTGGCTGATGGCCAGTGGCCGAGCTTCCGTGAGGAGGAGCAGGGGCGTGACTCGCCCAGCTGAGCTCTGATCCGGCATGCCGAGGGGTTCGTTTCACAAAGCCCAGACTGGAGTTTCATGCATGGCAGCATGAGGCTCCAGCTGGGTTTTTCTTTAAAAACCCACCGGAAACTGCCCTTTTTCGTAAAATGGACTTGCCGTAGGCGAGATGATGATGACTGAGATGTGCATGGGTGGCCCGCTTGCCCGGTGAGACGTCTTTCCCTAAAAAAGGCGATGCGTGCTTTCCTCGATGAGAGTGGAAAGCGAGCGATGATAATATGATACCGTGTCTCTCAGGGGGAATTATCCGTCTGTCTGTGGGGTGTCCAGCCGAACAGCGAGTGCTTCAATGTCTCTGAATTCCGTTGTTGAGAGTGTAACGTCCAGAATTATTGAGCGGTCCAAGACGTCCCGCCGTCGTTACCTCACTCTTATGGAGCGTAATCGTGAAAAAGGTGCAGACAGGTCCCGGCTGACCTGTGGCAACCTGGCTCACGCCGTCGCTGCCTCCAGCGCTGCTGACAAGCAGGAGCTGGTGTTTGAGCAGCGTCCCAATCTGGGGATCATTACGACCTATAATGACATGCTCTCCGCACACGAGCCCTATGGCCGTTATCCAGAGCAGATGAAGGTTTTTGCGCGTGAGGTTGGTGCCACGGCTCAGGTTGCTGGTGGGGCTCCGGCCATGTGTGACGGCGTTACGCAGGGGCAGGAGGGGATGGACCTCTCCCTGTTCTCCCGTGATGTGATCGCCCAGTCCACGGCTGTCGGTCTCAGCCATGCCATGTATGATGGTGTTGCTCTGCTTGGCATCTGCGACAAGATCGTGCCGGGCCTGCTGATGGGTGCGCTGCGCTTCGGCCACCTGCCGGGTATGCTGATCCCCTCCGGCCCGATGACCTCCGGCCTGCCGAACAAGGAAAAGGTCCGTGTCCGTCAGCTCTATGTGCAGGGCAAGATCGGCAAGGATGAGCTGATGAAAGCCGAAATGGCTTCCTATCACAGCGAAGGGACCTGTACTTTCTATGGTACGGCCAATACCAACCAGATGATGGCGGAGTTCCTTGGGCTGATGATGCCGGATTCCTCCTTCATTCCGGTTGATACGCCACTGCGTCAGGCCATGACACGTGCCGGTGTGCATCGTCTGGTCGAGATCAGCAACAAGGGCAAGGATCCCCGCCCGATGGCGGAAGTTGTCAATGAGAAGGCCATCGTCAATGCGATTGTCGGCCTGATGGCAACAGGTGGTTCCACGAACCATACCATCCATATCCCGGCCGTGGCCCGTGCTGCTGGCATCATCGTGAACTGGGAAGATTTCTCCGATCTCTCCGCCGTCGTGCCGACACTCTGCAAGGTCTATCCGAGCGGTCCGTCCGATGTGAACAAGTTCAACGAGGTTGGTGGCCTGCCGACGGTCATCGCCGAGCTGTCCGATGCAGGTCTGCTGCACCGTGATGCTCCGACCATCTCCGAAAACGGCCTTGAGGACTACGCCAAGCGTGCCCTGATGGGGAATGACAAGAACGTCGTCTACACGCCGGCCAAGCCTTCCAGCGATCCGGAAATCCTGCGTGGTGCGAAGGAGCCGTTCCACCCGGTGGGGGGCATCCAGCTGCTTCAGGGCAATCTGGGCCGTGGCGTGTACAAGTCCAGCGCCGTGGCAGACAACCTGCTGACCATCGAGGCTCCGGCCCGTGTCTTCCAGTCCCAGACCGCCGTGAAGGAAGCCCAGAAGGCTGGCGAGCTGCATCGTGATGTCGTTGTGGTCGTCATCGGCCAGGGGCCCCGCGGCAACGGGATGCCCGAGCTGCATAACCTGATCCCGTCCCTCGGCGTCGAGCTGGACCAGGGTTTCAAGGTGGCTCTGGTGACGGATGGCCGTCTCTCCGGTGCCAGCGGCAAGGTTCCGGCCGTGGTGCATGTTGGTCCAGAAGCCCAGGTGGACGGACCGCTCGCCAAGGTGCGTGATGGCGATGTCATCCGTGTCTGTGCCCGCACCGGCAAGCTGGAAGCTCTGGTGGATGAGAAGGAATGGGCCGCCCGCACGCCGACCAAGCCGCACCGTGCGACAGCCGGTACGGGGCGTGAACTGTTCGCCCTCATGCGTGAGGTGGCTCCGTCCGCCGAAGAGGGTGCTTCACCGATGCTGTTCATGATGGATCGTGAACTTGAAGAAATCGGTGACGATGTTGAGAAAGGAACCGAGGTATGAGCTACATCGAGAGACTGGATGCGGTGATGGACCGCAGCCCGATTATGCCTGTTCTGGTGGTTGAGGATGTGGCCAAGGCCCGTCCGATCGCCGAGGCTCTGGTCGCTGGTGGCATCTCCACTCTGGAAGTGACACTGCGTACACCGGCTGCTCTGGATGTCATCTCTGAGATGTCCAAGGTTGAGGGAGCTCTGGTCGGTGCCGGTACGGTGCTGAATACCGAGCAGATGGACAAAGCCATCAAGGCCGGTGCGAAGTTCATCGTCAGCCCCGGCATCACGCCGGCTCTGGCCAAGGGTGCGCTGGAGCGTGACATTCCGTTCCTGCCCGGCACGGCCAATGCCAGCGACATCATGATGGGTCTGGACCTGGGGCTGCGCCGCTTCAAGTTCTTCCCGGCCATGACCAACGGTGGCATCCCGGCCCTCAAGGGTCTGTCCGCCGTGTTTGGCAACCTTGGCGTGCGTTTCTGCCCGACAGGCGGCATCACCGAGGCTACCTACAAGGACTGGCTGGCCCTGCCGACCGTTGGCTGTGTCGGTGGTTCCTGGCTGACAGCTGGCGATGCGTCTCCTGAGGAAGTCGCCAAGCGGACCAAGGCTCTGGGCCTGCGCTAAGACTGGCGCTGCATGAACCGGGGGGAGTTCCCCCGGTCTGAAAGATGGCGGGCTGTACGGCATGGCTGTACCCCGCCATTTTTGTATCTCGCTACAGGAAAGAGTGTGGACGGGGTGCCTGTTGTATTCAGGTAACAGACTGGTCGGATAATCATGAAAAAGTGATCTTTCAGTTAAAATGTATCCCGTTCCCTGATACAACTCTGACCAGTCAGTCAGGAGGGATTGTTGCAGGCTGTTCGTACTCATATGACGTCAATCATCGGCCTGTCCGGTGTGCTGCTGACGGCCATCATGACGACACTGAACGAACAGGTCTCGGCGCAGGGTCTCAATGACATCATGGGCGGGATGGGGCTGAGCCATGATCCGTCCCGCTGGTTTGTCAGTCTCTATACGTCAGCACAGGTCATCGGGGCCGGACTTTCGCCGTGGATGGCCATTACTTTCAGCCTGCGGCGGTGGGCCTTTTTCGTGCTGGGACTGGCGGTGTGCAGCATCGTGCCCACGGCGTTCTGCCAGACGCCGCTCCTGCTTTACATCCTGCGGAGTGTGCAGGGGCTGGCCGGTGGTTTCGCCATCCCGCTGCTCATGTTTTCCATTCTCAAGATACTGCCCTTCAACCTCCGGGCCTATGGCCTGGTGGCCTACACGCTGGTTTCCACCTGTTTCCCCTATCTTGGGACAATGCTTGCCGGATTATGGACGGACCTGCTCAGCTGGCAGTGGATCTTCCTTCAGGCCATTCCGCTGGGAGCATTGGCAGGGCTACTCATCTGGTACGGGATGCCCGTCATGGAGCCACAGCATCATCGGCTCCAGATTTTCAACGGGTATGGCCTTCTGTTCTTTGCCGTGGCGGCCTGGTGCCTGACGACCGTCCTCTCCCTTGGGGACTGGCTGGACTGGTTCAATTCACCGCTGGTCTGTGTGCTGGGCGCCATCGGGCTGGCAGCCGTGCCACTGCTGATCTGGAATGAATGGAAGCATCCTCTGCCGTTTTTCCGTTTTCAGCTGCTCAGCCGGAACAATTACATTTACGGGGTCGGGGGGATCAGCCTGTTCGTGGTGGTGTCCCTTTCGGCCTCCGCCGTGCCCTTGCAGTTTCTGACGAAGGTTGTGGGGTACCGGCCCGAGCAGAGCTATCTCGTGACGCTGGAAGTCGCCGCCGTGGAGATCGCCATAGCCCCGCTGGTGGGTTACCTGCTCAACCGGCGGGATGTGGATTGCCGGATTGTCGGCTTCTTCGGCATGGTCTGCATGTTCATCGCCTGTTGTGGAGATTCACTGGTCACTTCCGTGTGGCAGAGGCCGGAATTCTATCTCTGGCAGTTTCTTCAGGGGATTGGCGGTGTGATGGTGCTGTCCTCCCTTCTGCTGATGTCCACCAATGCTGTGGTGGCGGAAGAATCGCCCTTTGCCGTGGCTCTGGTGAACATGCCACGGGCCTTCATGATGGTTGGTGGTACATGGCTGATGGAGCTTGTGGGCCGCTGGCGGGGCGGGCTTCATTCGGACAGGCTGGCGGATCATCTGGGGCAGTATCGTTATGCGCTGGTGCAGGGCAGCAGCCCGCTCATCCAGAGTCCGACACCGCTCCTGCCAGACGGACGGCCCCGCTATCGGGGAAGCATGGGGTACCTCAAGGAGCAGTTCCATCATCAGACAGCCGTTCTGACCCTGTCGGACCTGTTCTGCGTTCTGGCCGCCCTGCTGGGGCTATTGATGGTTTTCATCCTGCTTGTCCCCGTGCGGACCTATCCGCCATGGGTCGTGTTCGCTCCCCGTGGAGCAAGGAAATCCCCTGACCATCCGGCAGCTCATCACAAGGAGACAATCAGGGCATGAGGGAAGAGCAGAGACACGGGATGATGGGCATGACAAGGCGGGGGAGATGGGGATGACGCAGAAATCAGACAAACAGGCCGGAGATGCCCGCCCGCAGGCCAGTGTCACCAGAACGGTTCCGAGTGACGGGGCTGCTCTGGCACGGGAAAGACGGCGACGCTGGCCGTTCCTGCTGGCCGGGGGGATCATCCTTGCCTTCATCATCAGCGTGCTGGTCATTGTTTTTGTGCCCGCAGCGCATGTCTGGACGAATGATGCCTATGTGACGGCCCATTACAGCGTCATTGCTCCCCGTGTGCCGGGGCAGGTCGTGTCCGTCCCGGTGGATGACAACCAGACCGTCCATGCCGGGGACATTCTGGTGCAGCTGGACCCACGGGACTATCAGACGGCCCTAGACCAGGCCCGGGCGGTGGAAGCCCATGACCGTGCCCTCGTGATGGATGCCGCTGCCAGCGTGGCCCGCCAGCCCGCCATCATTGCCGAGGCAAAGGCACGGGTGGCCCAGCTTTCCGCCCAGCTCCTGTTCGCACGGCAGAATGCCAGCCGCTATGCCCATCTGGCCCTCAATGGTGCAGGCAGCCGGGAAGAGGGTGAGCGGACCCGGGCCAGTCTGGATGATCTGACGGCGTCCCTTCAGGCAGCGGAGGCCCAGAGGGATGCCGCCGAGGCGCAGCTCCGTGTGCTGGAGGCCCGGCAGGATTCCAGCCGCCGTCAGGTGGACGTGGACCGGGCACGGGTGCATCAGGCCGAGCTGAACCTGTCCTATACGGCCATCCGTGCGCCCTTTGATGGCATGGTCGGGGAGCGCACGGTGCAGAGCGGCAACTATGTGCCTGATGGCGCAGCCCTGATGGTGGTCGTGCCGATGGACCAGCTCTGGATCGAGGCGAACTATCGGGAGCTGGCCCTCCAGCACATGCGCCCCGGCCAGAAGGCCCACATCCATGTGGATGCGTACGACATCGACCTTGATGGTGTTGTGGACAGCGTGCCTCCGGCCTCCGGTGCGGCCTTTGCGCCTCTGGCCCCGGAGAATGCGACCGGCAACTTCACCAAGATCGTCCAGCGTCTGCCCGTCAAGATCACGCTGGTGCCGGGGCAGCCTCTGGCCCGCCTGCTGCGGATGGGTTTCTCTGTCGAGACGACCGTGGATACGGGGCTGAGTTCCGTGGTCAGGGCGCAGACCCGGACGGACCGGGCGGTGACGGACAAATGAGCATGAAGGGTCTGTCTGTCTGCGGTCGGGGGAAAGTGGCCAGATGGGCCATGCTGGGGCTGGTCTCTCTGGGTGGATGTGTGCGGATGGGGCCGGACTATCATACCCCGAAGGAGAACGATCAGCCTGCCGCCTGGCAGAAGGCGGCGGATGTGCGGGAGAGGCGGAGCCGTGGTTTCACCAGTCCGGCCACGGTGGATGTCAGCTGGTGGCAGCAATGGCATGACCCTGTCCTGAACCGGCTTGTGGAGCGGCTCTCCCGGGAGAATCTGGATATCCGGCAGGCCGCCACCCGTGTGCTTCAGGCCCGGGGGCAGCTGAAGGTCGTGGCGGCGGAAGGTGTTCCCAGCCTGAACTGGGCCGGGTCCTATACATGGACACAGCAGAGCCGGAAGGGCTTCCTGACGCTCGCCCAGCCAGCTCCGGGCTCCAACCTGCAATATGAGCAGTATGCCAATATCGGCTCGGCCTCGTGGGACATGGATGTGTTTGGCCGCATCCGTCGCCTTGTGGAAGCCGGAAAGGCCCGTGTGGACGAGCAGCAGGCCTATGCCCGTGGCATTGCGCTGGCCCGTCTGGCCGATTTCGTGGAGGCCTATCTGCGCCTGCGGGCGGTTCAGGCCCAGATAGGCCTGACAGAACGGCATCAGGCCCTCGTGCGGCATGATCTGGCCCTCGTGCTGGCCCGCCAGAAGGAGGGGGCGGCCAATGATCTGGAAGTGGCGCAGGCCCGTGGGCAGGTGGAGCAGACAGACAGTGCCCTGCCGCCCCTGCGGGACATGCAGGCCGCCCTGATCAACACGATGGGGGTCATGCTGGACCTTCCGCCCCGTGCGCTGGAGGAGGACCTTCTGCCGGTCCAGCCCCAGCTGGATGTGCCCGTTTCTGTCGGGGTGGATGTGCCCTCCAGTCTGGCGCAGCGCAGGCCGGACATCATGGTGGCGGATGCCCGCCTCCATGCGGCCACGGCGGAGGTCGGGGCAGCGAAGGCGGCCTTCTATCCGGATATCAATCTGGCGGGCAATCTGGGGACGCAGAGCCTTTCGGCCGGGGACTTCTTCATGCCTGCGGCCAAGTATTTCACGCTTGGCCCGACCGTGAACGTGCCGATCTTTGAGGGGGGGCGCCTGCGGGGCACGCTGTCCCTGAAGAAGGCCGAGCAGCAGGAAGCTGCTCTGGCGTATCGGCAGACGGTCCTGAATGCGTGGCGGGATGTGGATGATGCCATCACGAGGCTGGCCCAGATTCAGCTCCGCTATCAGCATGTCACGGAACTTGTGGCGCAGAACCGGAAGGCTTACCGGGCTGCCCGCCTGCAATATGAGGATGGGGCCGTACCTTTTCTGGAAGTGGACCGGGCGGAGTCCATGTTGCTCTCCAGTCAGGTGACGTTGGCGGATCTGCGGATGGAGACGACACTGGCCGCTGTCAGTCTTTATCGGGCACTGGGTGGGGGCTGGCAGCCCGTGCTGGCTGCCACCGAGCAGCGCATGACGGCAGAGGCTGGAGGAAGGAGCGGGGAAAGATCGGTCCGGTAGGGCTGGGGAGACAGAAACGTGGCTTTTTTGCGAGGTCGTGATGTGAATCTGTCTTGCACAGCCGGAAGGTGAGGGATATGCCACAAGCATGACTGATACACGCTTTTCTCCCCGTCGTGCCCTTCTGTCCGTTTCCGACAAGACAGGGCTGGTTGATCTGGCCCGTGCCCTCGTGGCCCGGAATGTTGAAATCCTCTCCACGGGTGGATCGGCCCGCACGCTGCGTGAGGCTGGCCTGCCGGTAAAGGAAGTCTCCGAGCATACGGGCTTCCCCGAGATTCTGGATGGCCGGGTCAAGACGCTGGTACCGTGGATTCATGGCGGTATCCTTGGGCGGCGGGACAAGGAAGAGCATAAGGCGCAGATGCAGGAACATGGCATTGCGCCGATCGATCTGGTCTGCGTCAATCTGTATCCTTTTGCGGCCACGGTGGCATCCGGTGCGGATGCAGAGCAGTGCGTGGAGAATATCGATATTGGTGGTCCGGCCATGGTGCGGGCTGCCGCCAAGAATTTTGCCTCCGTGGCCATCCTGACAAGCCCGGCCCAGTATGCGGGCTTTCTGGCGGCTCTGGAGCAGGGCGGCACGACGCTGGCCGAACGCCGGGACTGGGCCGCTGCGGCCTACACCCATACGGCAGCTTATGATGGCATGATCTCCGCCTGGTTTACCCGCCAGGGTGATGAAGAGGGCAAGGTCGCCCTGCCGCCGGTCCTGACACTCTCCGGCCAGCGTGACGAGCTGCTGCGCTATGGTGAGAATCCCCATCAGGCAGCGGCCTTCTATCGGGATGGCAGTGCTCGGCCCGGTCTGGCCACGGCAAAGCAGATTCAGGGCAAGGCTCTGAGCTACAACAACCTGAATGACACGGATGCTGCCTTCGAGGCTGTGGCCGAGTTTGACGAGCCGACGGTGGTGATCGTCAAACATGCCAATCCGTGTGGTGTGGCTTCTGCCGCCACGCTGGTTGAGGCATGGAAGGCTGCGCTGCGCTGCGATCCGGTTTCAGCCTTTGGTGGAATCGTGGCCCTGAACCGCACGCTGGATGAGGCTACGGCGGAGCAGATCAGTGCGATCTTTACCGAGGTGATTGTGGCTCCTGATGCTGATGAGGGGGCGAAAACCATTCTGGCGAAGAAGAAGAACCTGCGCCTGCTGCTGACCGGTGGTGTGCCGGATGCACAGGCTCCGGGCCTGTCCTTCCGGTCCGTTTCTGGCGGGTTCCTTGCCCAGAGCCGGGATAACGGGCATGTCACGGAGGACATGCTGAAGGTCGTGACCAAACGCAAGCCGACAGCGCAGGAAATGGCGGATCTTCTCTTCTCCTTCCGTGTTGCCAAACATGTGAAATCCAACGCCGTGATCTATGTGAAGAATCAGGCTACGGTGGGTATCGGTGCCGGGCAGATGTCCCGCGTGGACAGTGCCCGGATCGCCGCCCGCAAGAGTGAGGATGCCGCGCATGCAGCCGGGGAGTCCGAGGCTCTGACAAAAGGGTCCGTTGCTGCTTCCGATGCGTTCTTCCCCTTTGCGGACGGGCTGGAGAGTGTGGTTGCCGCAGGGGCCACGGCTGTCATCCAGCCCGGCGGGTCCATCCGGGACCAGGAAGTGATTGACGCAGCCGATGCTGCCGGGATTGCCATGGTCTTCACGGGGATGCGCCACTTCAGACATTGAGGTTCCATGATGATCACCCGATTTTCTGCTCTTTTCGTCCTGATGGGGAGCCTGCTGGGCGGGCTTCCTGTGGTGGCTCAGGCAGCCGACTGCCAGTATGACGTGAAGCCCGTTCCGGTCTTCACCGGTACGGTCAGTCGCATTACGGGTGATGGGGTCCTGTTCGCTGATGGGCGGGATGTTGTCATGCCGGAATCCCTGCTGCCGTTCGTGCGTCTGGCCAATGAGGTGAAGGTGCATGGGCTGGTCAGTCTCGATGGGCGGAAAATCTGGGTACTGGCCCTGTACGACAAGGACAGGCTGGTCTGTCCTTCGGTCTTGGATGTCCGCAAAGGGGCCTACCCCGGTTCAGCTGCCTATGATGTGATCGAGCATCAGGGTGGCGGGTCTCCCTGAGCCGTTCCATGAACATTGCCTTTGTTGCTGCTTCCACCGAGGCTGCACAGGAAGCCTTGGAGCGTTTTACTGAGCGTTATGGCAATGTCCCGCTGGACCAGGCCGAGGTGCTGGTGTGTCTGGGGGGGGATGGCTTCATGCTGGAGACGCTGCTGCATATCTGTGGCAGTGATATTCCCGTCTTTGGCATGAATTATGGGACAATCGGTTTCCTCATGAACAGCCCGGCGGAGGATCACCTGCCCCAGCGGCTGGCTTATGCCCAGCATACGGAGATTGCTCCCCTGCACATGTGGGCCCGGACAAAGTCTGGCGAGCTGCATGAAGGTGTTGGTTTCAATGACGTGTTTCTGTATCGGGAGACCCGTCAGACGGTTCATATAGGCATTGAGATTGATGGCCGGGTGCGGATGTCCCGTCTGATCTGTGATGGCATCATTCTGGCTACGCCGGCTGGTTCAACAGCGTATAACCGGTCGGCCCATGGGCCCATCATTCCCCTGGGGGCGGAGCTGCTGTCTCTCACGCCCATTTCTCCGTTCCAGCCCCGGCACTGGCGGGGGGCTCTCCTGCCTGCAGGCGTGACAGTCCGTTTTACGCTTTATGACACGGACAAACGTCCCGCTTCGGCTGTGGCCGGGCCTGAGGAGATCCGTGACGTGAGTGAGGTCATCGTCAGGCTGGACGATGAAAAGAAGGTGACGCTTCTTTTCGATCCTGATCACAGCCTGTCCGAACGGATCATTGCGGAACAGTTTGCTGAATAAATCATTACTTTTTAAATACCAGTGGAGCAATTTTCTGTCTGGGGAGGAATTCTGACAGAAATGTTCCTTTATGTCTGATCGAATTCATTTTAATGTTTTGGCCAATCAGTAAAGATGGAGACATGAGATGCGCGGGACGATCCTGAACTACGATATACGCAATGGTGAGGGCATCATTAGCGGGAACGATGAAAAACGTTACTCTTTCAAGGGGGCCAGCTTCGGCTCTGAAGGTGCCTTCCTGAAGAATGGTGCAGTTGTCGATTTTGATGTGCAGGGTGATGAGGCCCTGTCCATTTTCATCGTGCCCGGGTCTGGCCAGACGCCAGCAGGAAATCTCTTTGAAGAGGTGGGTGGCAAGTCCAAAACGGCTGCCGGAATTCTGGCCCTCTTTCTGGGTGGGCTGGGCATCCACAAATTTTATCTGGGATACACCCGGGCAGGTCTGATCATGCTGCTGGTGTCGGTTCTGGGGTGTATTCTGGTGCTCCCTCCCGTCATCATCGGGTTGATCGCCTTCATCGAGGGAGTGATTTACCTGACAAAATCTGATGAAGATTTTTATCGGATCTATGTACAGAACCGCAAGGAATGGTTCTGAGCCTGCCTGCTCCAGCAGGGTGAATTTTGCAGCCCGGGTACCCGTCTGACGGGGCCCGGGCTGTAATGTTTCGTAGGGGTCAGCAGGCTGGTGTAAGCAGGGGTTTCCCGCTGAAGTGAGCCAGCAGGTTGTCGATGATGTTCTGCCCCATGGCCAGCCGTGTCTCGATGGTGGCGGAGGCCTGATGGGGCTGGAGCACGACATTGTCCAGCGTGGAAAAAGCCGGATTGATGGTCGGTTCATTCTGGAAGACATCCAGCCCCGCCCCGGCGATCGTCCTGTCCTTCAGGGCGGCCAGCAGGGCTTCTTCATCAATCACGCTGCCCCGGGCTGTGTTGACCAACACACCATCCTTGCCAAGTGCTGCCAGTATGTCGGCATTGACGATATGTTTTGTGGCAGCAGTGGCAGGAAGGGTGATGACGAGCACATCCGCCCATGCGGCCAGTTTTTCAAGGCTGGGTTCAAAAGTCAGAGGGCTGCCTTCACGGGGGTGGGGGTTGAAGTAGGCGACCTCCATGTTGCTGGCCTGTGCCCGCCGGGCTACGGCCTGACCGATGCGACCGAAACCGGCGATTCCCAGTTTCCGACCATTGAGAGAATGAGCCAGAGGGGGCAGTTTCCCAGCCGCCCAGCTGCCATTCAGCAGGAACTGCTCATTGCTTCTGAGATTCCGCTTCAGGGACAGCAGGAGGAGCATGGCCATGTCGGCCACGTCATTGGTGGAAATGTCCGTGGTGACGGTAACCCGGATATGCCGCCTCCTGGCTTCTGCAAGGTCAATCCTGTCCAGCCCGACGCCATTGACGGCGATGATCTCCAGGTGGGGGAGGGCGGCCATGACCTCCGGTGCCACACCATAGGACCCGCCCGTGGCAATGGCCCGGATTTCCGGTGCGATTTTTTTTAGTTCATCCATGGTGCTGAAGTGATGGATGACGAAATGTTCCCCCAGCGTTGCCAGTGTGGGTTCCGGGAGCGGTTCCAGCAGGAGAAGATGCTGCTGTGTCTTTGGTGTTGCCGTCATGATGCGCACTTTCAAGAGGTGGGGAGCAGGCGGGGATCAGGTCCAACCTGACCGCTGCCTAGCAGGTGGAAGGTCTGTCCAGAAAGCGGGCAGCCAGAGCCTTGCAGCCCGCTTCAACATCCCGCCACGTAGTTTCAAAGCTTTCTTCAGGACCGTAATAGGGGTCGACCACATCATCCCCCTGCCGACCGGAAACATGATCCAGCAGAAGGCTGACATGGGCCTTGCTACCAGCAGGCTGAAGCTTTTTCAGGGCAGCAAGGTGGGACCGGTCCAGTGCGATGATATGGTCGAAGCGGTCAAAATCCACGGTCCTGACCTGGCGGGCCCGGAGCTGGTTGCCATCCAGACCATGGCGCCGTGCCGTGGCACGGGCACGGGGGTCAGGCCGGTCGCCTTCATGCCAGTTCCCCGTGCCAGCGGAATCAATGTCGACCATCAGGCCGCGCTGTTCCGCCTCCCGGCGCATGGCCAGCTCTGCCAGAGGAGAACGGCAGATATTGCCGGTGCAGACAAAAAGAAATGAAGGAAAGGAGGATGAATCTGTCATGCGTTTGTCAGCCATATGAAGAATGCCAGAGTCAATATGGAGCTGATCGTACCGAAAAAAAGGACCGAGGCGATTTCACGCTCCATCATGTGATAGCGCATGGCGAGAATGACATTCATGGCAGCGCTGGGCATGGCCATGGCGAGGACACCTTCCTGCAAGGTCAGAGAGGGAAGGTGCCAGACAAAGGCCAGCATGCAGACACCAAGAGGGATAAGGACATTTCGGCCCAGCACCATGAGTCCTACAGGCAGGCTGAAGCGGACCTGCCGGGCGCAGAGGACAACCCCGGAGGCAAACAGCGCCGTGCCGCCCGTGGCGTGTCCCAGCAGCTGGAGTGAACTTTTGAGGGGGAGGGGCAGGTGAATATTGGCCAGAACCATCAGGAAGGCCAGCATCGGCGCCCAGACGACGGGTTCCCGGCAGGAATGGAGCAGATGGCCCCCCAGCTCTCGTAGCGTGGTCTGCCATGTGGGGTTTGTTTCGGCATCCTGTTGCTGCCGTTGTTGGCGCTGCTGGTCGTGATTCATCAGGATCAGTGTCAGCGGAATCTGGCAGAGATTCATGATGAGCGAAGCGACGGAAATGGGAACGGCGCTGGTTGGGCCAAAGAGCTGCCCAAGAACAGGAATCCCGATGAAGGGAACAGAAGGGCCTGTCACGGTCATGGTGATCAGGGCTGCTTCTCCCTGTCGGCGTCCCAGCCCCCAGCGCAGGATGGCAAAGAGGACGACATACACGCCCAGCATGGCAACAAGGATCAGCCCAGCCAGCGGGCCCGCAGAGAGGACCCGCTCCCGTGGAGTGCTGAGAATGGAGGCCAAGAGGGCCAGCGGCAGGGCATAAAGCATGACAAGGCGGATGAGGACACCCGCCTGATGGGAATCAAAATCCCGCCGCCATGCTGCCAGATAACCCAGCCCGAGCGTGACCAGTATGGGCAGGATGGCTTCTATGATTGTCAGGAAAAGGCCTGTTGTCATGGGCTGCCATCAAGTCCTGCGTTGGAAAGCGATGAAACAGCCTATGACGTTTTGGAGCCCGGGGAAACCATCCTGCTTCCCCGGGGTGTGGTCAGACCTGCCGGTAGGGGCCGCCAGCCTGTACTTCAATGCTGAGCATGTTCTGGCCAACACTGGCAGCGGGGGCATCATGCAGGAGAAGCTCTGCTTCACCCTGCGTCCAGCGATGGGGACCGGCTTCAATGACATCCCAGCCTTTCAGGTTCTTTTCTGTCAGATGGCGGGTGATGATGTGCTCCTTCTCGCCAACCCAGAGGGAGACCTGCCCGACCAGAATACCGAGCTCACGTCGGTCATCCACGTGTGGGCCGATACTCTCAGAGGGCCGGAATGTCCGGGAGCCCAGCGTGACCTGGCGGGCATGTGCCGGGAGGGCAAAGAGGTAGCGCCCGGCTTCATGCCGCTGAGGCCGGATGGTCCGCCCGTCTGGCAGACGGATATAGGGAGCAGGATCGGCTGTCATGCCGTCATGCGGCGTACCGTGCGACGTCCCGGCCTTGGCAATGCCGAGTTCAACGGCCCGTGCGGCAAATCTGTCATGTAGCGGCTTTACGAAAGTCTGGGAGACATCCAGCGGCGCAGCGGCGTGGTCGTCCCAGTTGAGCTGATGACGCTCTGCCAGCTTCAGGGTATCTTCCGAGGAATCGTCTTCCGGTTTGTACAGATCTTCTTCATCCGTATCCAGCCAGCTTTCCGTCAGGACACCATTGGCCCAGATGACAGAGTGCGGTTCCGTCTGCACGTGGTAATAATCGTATTCAACCTGACTGTGATCATACCGGATGGACGTGCCGTTGACGAGCATACGGGCAGGGACAAAGCGGCCCTCAAAGTAGAAGCAGTGCTCTGGCGTGACGGAAAGGTCCTTGTTGGGCAGCCCCTCACCAAAGGCATCCTTGGCGATGAGAACAGACCAGCCAGCCATGTCTTCAGGTCTGGATGTGTTGACACGGGCACGACGCTGGATGACAGCCGTGATGTCACGGATCTCTTCCCGGCCATCCACAAAGACATTGATCTGTTCGCCCTTGCGCAGGCGCTCCACGGCTTTTTCGCCTTTGGGGGTGCGGATCATGCTGCCTGCCAGGAAGCATTTCTGATAGGCGATGATGGTGTTGCCCTGTCCATCGTCATTCAGAACGAATCCGGTGGCGTCATAATTGCCCTGGAGACCGACCGCCCAGGTCTGCCCATTTTCTGTAACTGTCAGAGTACCATTCCTGATGGTCACCTTCCCGGAATTGCTGTATTTCAGCCCATCCACCTTGATGCGGGCGTTATAGCCCATGGACGTGTTGAGAAGCACCGCCCCGGAGGCCACAGTCAGCAGTCCCCCCAGATTGTTGCTGCTGCTGGCCCCGGAAGCCCCGATAATGGAGGCCCCGGAGAGGGTCCCGCCGGATTGGACCATGGTATAGGAGGCGCCAGAATGCTGCCCCGTACCGGCATCGAAGGTGACAAGTGTCTGAAGAGCTGTCCCGCCGGAGGAAACAGCCAGTTCACTGTTGTTGGCGATGCGGGCCCCGCTGACCCAGCCGCCATTGGCTACCTCGACATGCTGGACGGAAGCTCCCGAGTTCAGAACGCCAGAGGCGCCACTCATGATGGTCAGGCGGCTGATGAAGGCCCCGGAGGTGACAGTTGCCTTACCGGATGAGAGGAAGACGCTGTCGATCCGGGCGCCGGAACTGATGATGCTCGTAGCCCCATTGAGGGCAGAAAGAAGCGTGATCCCTGCTCCGTCCTGAGGGACGGTGAGGTTGACGCCATTGAGCGTGACATTGGAGACGGACGCCCCACTGGCGAGGGCGAGGGATGCCCCCGGGCCAGCGCTGAGCGTGTTGACCAGCACGCCAGAACCAATGCTGTTGACACCGCCTGTGACGTTGAACGTATTGATGGAGGCCCCGGCGGCGAGATTGTTGGTCCCTCCTGTGGCCGTGAAACTGTCGACAGTTCCGCCGGAGATGGTGCTCAGCCCGCTTGTAGCCGCAAGAGACGTGACAGATGCCCCGCCTGTAATGGTGTCGGTCCCACCGCTGCCGATCGTGAAGGTACCGACAGTACCTCCGTTGATGGTGGCTGTGGCTTTGCTGCCAACGTCAATCTCCGTGAAATTGTAGCCGGAGTCGACATAAAGGGCGGCACCAAATGTTACTGTGTTGAGCGGTGCTCCAACCCATGTCCCCATGGGCACGGAAGTGCTGATGCCTGAAACCTGCAACGGCGTGGTGGTATCCATCTTGCCGCCGGAGAGGAACGAGCCCGTCCCCCCGAGGAGGCTGAGAGTACCACCAACTGTCCCGCCAGAGCCGAGAATGACAGCCCCACCCAGCTGGACCGTGGCAGCAGAGAGAACACCTCCGTTGCTGACAGCGATGGTCCCGCGGCTGGCCAGGCTGCTGTTGGGGTTGAACCCGGCAAGGGCCGTCCCGATGGTGGCACCGGAGCCCGAAAGGAGGGTTGTACCACTACCGGTAGCGTACACGACATTGTTGAGGATTGTGGCCCCGGGAGTGATGAGGGTCGTGCCATTGTTGGTCACGACATAGTCCGCTGTCGCCCCGGAAGGGAAAACGATGCTGGTATCGGGGCTGGCATTGATGGTTGCCCCGTTGGAAATGACGGCACCAGAGGCAATGGTCAGGGTACCACCGCTATTTACGACAGGATGGCTGACTGAAGCGCCACCATCAATCTGGATGGTGCCGCCATTGCTGGCAGAGAATTCGGAGCCGATGCCTCCGGATGTGACCTCAGCATAACCCTGGCTGATGTCCACGCTGGAGGCATAGCCCCCTGAAGAGACAAAAATGGAACCGTTATTGCTGACAGTTCCTGTGCTGAGGATACCACCGGAACTGACAGTCTCCGTTCCCCCGGCGATGTTGGCAGAGAGGGAGGTCCCTCCACCGAGGATGGTCCCGACCGCCCCGGAGGAAAGGACGGAGCGGTACACGGTTCCGTCACTGCCGACCACCTCCGTGCCACCGGAGGTGATGGTGTCGTCATAGGAGGTCCCCAGCCCGTAACTGCCAGTCACGCTCTGATAGCCTGCATTCAGCCAGGTGACGTAGGTTCCGCCGGTGATGCGTATCTGCCCGCCACTGCTGATCGTGGCACCGGATGTGGTTCCACCGGAATTGAGAAGCGTCCCGCCTATGATGGTCGCTTTGGAGGAAAGACCATTGCTGACAACTGTCTGCAAAGCATTGTTACCGACAAAGATCTGGTTTTGTGAGAGCCCGTTGGAGAAAACGGACTGACTGCCGAAGATGGTGCCTCCGGTTCCCGTTCCCCCATTACCAATTCCGTAGAGGCTGCCAGGATTGAATGTCCCGCCAACCATGAGGCCACCCGATCCGTTGACCTGGAAGCCTTTGACGATGAAGTCGGCGGCCCCACCGCCTACGAGCGCATATCCACCAGAGCCGACGCTGGGATTGATGGCCGTGCCGGGTCCGTTGACGTAAGGCGCATTCGGGTCGGTGCGGGCGAGAGTGACAGCCCCTGCGAAGACGGCCCCTGACGAGCCGACAATGCCATTCAGAACGGTTCCCTGCCCCACAGCTTCGATGGACGCTCCGGAAAGGGCTGTGGCGCCCGAGAGGATACCGACTTTTCCGACGGCAGCCAGAGAGCCGCCATTTACGGCGATACCGTTGTTCAGGGTATTCTGATAGACATAGGCGAGGGAGTTCGAGATGTTGTTTCCAAGACCACCGGTCCCGGCTACGTAAATATTGTTGAGTTTGCTCTGTGCCTGTGTGGTGCTGGTCGTGTTGCCGCCCAGGATAAAGGTCCAGTTCCTTTTTCCAGTAACCTGGTTGGTTCCGATGGCTTTCAGATTGTCGTAGCTGGAGTTATAGGAGTAGGTGGCCATGGCGGATAGTGCCCCTCAGCGTCTGTTGGCGGCGGGTAATTTTAACCAATTATAAATCATCATGTTACGAAATGCCAGAAGAATCAGGGTCCTTTTTCCGCGATCATGTGCAGTTGCCGGATAGTGCTGGCCATCTCTCCTTCTTTGTAAAAACTGAAGAGAAGGACAACGCCATCTCCCTCGGGTGATGAAAACACGACCCGGCTGGGCGCACCGTTGGTCAGGGCAATGGTGCGTATGTCTGTGGATAGTGACAGGCATGGGTGTACCTGTTCCATCTGCGGGGCGTGGGTATCAGGCCCTGTCTGCTCCAGAAACCTGTCTGGCAGGTAGGCCCGGCCAGCCGGGTCTGGGAAACCCGGTACGGTGGAGGGATCACAGTCAAACGATCCACCAAGAAAGGACAGGAGGGCATATTGCCCCTCAGGGAAGGAGATGGCGTATCGCCTGCCTTGTGGAATGTAGCCCAGTTCAGCCTGATAGCCATTGCGCCGGTACAGGGTAATGGCGACCATTCCGTCTCTCTGGCAGGTGGGCTGATGAAGGGGAACACGCATCAGGCCCGGGCCGGCAAGAGAGACAAACCATTCCTGGAAAGTCCGCAGGGCCTCGAGGTCTCTCTGGGTCATGGGGTTTTCCCTGCTGTCATTCCATCGGCAGTACGGTTGTTATCGGTGCTGCGTGGTGTCCGCGGGGGGATTCGAACCCTCGACCCCAGGATTCATGCCACTTCGGCTTTCGCCGCCGGAACCCGTACCAGGGCCGTTCGTGGTCTGGACTGTCTCTTCACCACAGGCTTATGCCTGCCATGGTGTCGCCCGTACAGTCTCTACACCTTCCTGCCCGTATGGGCAGGCTTGGCTCGGGATTGGCCTGGCCTGATGAGGGCGTTAGCGTTCCCCGAATTTGAGCGAATTCACCGGGCGGTTTGCCATCCCGGTGCCCAATTATCTTAGGAATCCTGTGCTCTATCCTGCTGAGCTACGCGGACACGCAACGCTTAGCTAGCGCTTTTTTTACGGTTTCGCAAGCCTGTCATCGTACCATGTCCCTTGGCCTGTGAGGGTGAACACGATATGAAGGACCTGTTCTGACAGTTGATGCTTCCACCCCTGCCATGCTGGAAGCCTTGTTCAAGACCGGCCCTGGCACGGCCTTTGCAGGTTTGCCCATGTTCCTTTCATCATCCCGCCCAGTATCCCGTTCTTCCATTCTCCGGTGCAGCCTGCGCCGCCCCATGGTACTGTCGCTGCTGGCGGTGATGGCTGTCGGGGGGCTGGCGGGCTGTGGTGGCAAGCCAAGGGATCCGTCCTCGCTGACGCTGCCCCGCAACCATCTGCTGGGTGTGGACCGTGGCGCACAGGGTGGTGATGACCAGCTCCGTGGTGGGGTGAATGCCTATCTCTGGCGGGGGGCGATCGATACGCTTTCTTTCATGCCCATGGCCTCTGCCGATGCCCAAGGGGGTGTCATCCTGACAGACTGGTACCAGCCCCCGGGGACGCAGGATGAGCGTTTCAAGATTGCGGCCTATGTGCTGGACCGTCGCCTGCGGTCGGATGCCATCCGGCTGAGCGTCTTCCGCCAGACACGCATCAATGGGGGAGAGTGGCAGGATACCCCGGCTGCTCCCAATACGGCGGCGGATATCACGGCCCGTATTCTGGAGAGGGCCCGGCAGCTGCGTGCCGAAAACGGCGGTGGGAAATAACATAATCCGATGAGTGACATGACAGCCAGCAACGTTTCTGACTCCTCCAGTTTCGACTTCCACGCCCGTGAGCCCCACTGGCAGGCCCGGTGGGCGGAGGCCGACATCTTCCATGTGCCGGACGTGCCCCCGGCCGACAGACCGAAATATTACGTGCTGGAGATGTTCCCCTATCCGTCTGGGCAGCTGCATGTCGGGCATGTGCGCAATTACACGCTGGGCGATGTGGTGGCCCGGTACAAGCGTGCCCGTGGCTATGCCGTGCTGCACCCGATGGGCTGGGATGCTTTCGGCCTGCCGGCAGAAAATGCCGCACGGGAGCGGGGCGTGCATCCGGGCAAATGGACCCTCCAGAACATCGCCACCATGCGGGGGACGCTCCAGCGGCTCGGTTTCTCGCTGGACTGGAAGCGTGAGATTGCGACCTGTCTGCCAGACTATTACGGCCAGCAGCAGAAGCTGTTCCTCGACATGCTGGCTGCCGGGCTGGTGGAACGACGTGATTCGTCTGTCAACTGGGACCCGGTGGACCAGACCGTGCTGGCCAACGAGCAGGTGGTCGATGGCCGTGGCTGGCGGTCCGGTGCGCTGGTGGAGAAGAAGACGCTCTCCCAGTGGTTCCTCAAGATCACTGATTTTGCCGAGCCTCTGCTGGAGGGGCTGAAGGAGCTGGACAAGTGGCCGGAGCGTGTCCGCACCATGCAGGAGCGCTGGATTGGCCGTTCCGAGGGGGCCCGGGTCCGTTTCAGCCTGCATAACCCGCCGCAGGGTTATGACGTGGATGAGGATTCCATCGAGGTCTTCACCACACGGCCTGACACGCTGTTCGGTCTGAGCTTCATCGGTATTGCGGCGGATCATCCGCTGGCCCGCAGGATTGCGGCGGACAACCCGGAAGCGCAGGGCTTCATTGAAGAATGTCAGCGTGTTGGCACGTCTGAAGAAGCCCTGAGCACGATGGAGAAGCGTGGTTTCGATACCGGGCTGCGTGTGGTGAATCCGCTGAACCCGGAACAGACGGCTCCGGTCTGGATCGCCAATTTCGTGCTGACGGAATATGGCACGGGTGCGGTGTTCGGCTGCCCCTGTGGCGACCAGCGCGATCTGGACTTTGCCCGCAAATATGGACTGGACGTTCCTTCCGTCCTGCTGCCTGCAGGGGAAGAGGAAGCCAGCTTCAGCGTCGGCAAGAAGGCCGTTACGGGTGAGGCCACGCTCTACAATTCCGGCTTCCTGAGCGGGAAGAGTACGAAAGAGGCCATCCGGGCTGCCATCGAGCGGGTGGAAGAGTTGGGCGTTGGCCGTGGCGTGACCAACTGGCGCCTGCGGGACTGGGGCATTTCCCGTCAGCGGTATTGGGGCTGCCCGATTCCCATCATTTATTGCGAGTCCTGCGGTGCTGTCCCTGTGCCGGAAGATCAGTTGCCGGTGACGCTGCCGGAGGATGTCACGTTTGACAGGCCGGGCAATCCGCTCGACCACCATCCGACATGGAAGCACGTCTCCTGCCCGAAATGCGGTGCAGCTGCACGGCGTGAGACCGATACCTGCGACACGTTCGTGGACAGCTCATGGTATTTCGCCCGTTTCACGGCACCAAAGGCCGCAACGCCAACTGATCGCAAGGCGGCTGATGGCTGGTTGGCCGTGGACCAGTATATCGGCGGTATCGAGCACGCCATCCTCCATCTGCTTTATGCCCGGTTCTTCACCCGGGCGATGAAGAAGACGGGACATCTGGATGTCAGCGAGCCATTTGCCGGGCTGTTCACGCAGGGCATGGTCACGCATGAGAGCTACCGGGATGGTACCCAGTGGCTGTACCCGGATGAGGTCGAGCAGCGTGGGGATCAGGTGGTCCGCAAGGACAACGGCAATCCCGTGACGGTCGGACGTTCGGAGAAGATGTCCAAGTCCAAGCGCAACACGGTGTCTCCGGTGGAGATCATTGAACGTTACGGTGCCGACACGGCCCGCTGGTTTGTCCTGTCCGACAGCCCGCCGGAGCGTGACATGGAATGGACAGCAGCTGGTGTGGCAGCGTCCGGGCGCTTCATGCAGCGTCTCTACCGGCAGGTTCAGACCGTTGCGGCAAGGGATGGAGCGGATGCCGCCCACGGGGCTGCCGGGGAGGAGCTGCGGCAGGTGACGCACCGCACCATTGCCGCCGTGACGGAGGCTCTGGAAGGGTTCACGCCGAATGTGGCCGTGGCCCGTTTGCATGAGCTGTCCTCTGCGCTGGGTGAGGCTGAGGGCCGGGATGGTGAGGGCCTGCCTGCCGCCCGCCGTGAGGCCGCCCATGTTCTGGCCATGCTGGTCTCTCCCATGATGCCGCATCTGGCCGAGGAGCTGATGCTGCTGCTGGAGCCGGAAGGCCCGATGGTGGTGGAGCGGAGCTGGCCGGAAGCGGATGAGAGCCTGCTGGCGGTGAAGAAGGTGACCATTGCCGTGCAGGTGCTGGGCAAGCTGCGTGGTACGATCACCTGCGCCCCTGATGAGGCGAAGGAGACTGTGCTGGCACAGGCCAGGGCCGAGCCGAATGTGGCGAAAGCGCTGGAAGGCAGACGGGTCGTCAAGGAGATCCATGTGCCGAACCGGATCGTCAATTTTGTGGTAGCGGGCTGAGCGGGAGAGGCTGGATGAACGGAAACTCCCGGATGAAGAAAGTGGCTCGCCGGGGCCTTGGCATCCTGCTGGCCGGGGTCGGGCTTGCCAGTCTGGGAGCGTGTGGTTTCCAGCCACTTTATGGCAGGCAGGCTGGGCAGAAGGATGCTGCCGTCAATGCCCAGCTGAAGGATGTTTATGTAGCGAACATTCCGACCCGTTTCGGGCAGGAGCTGCGCCTTGGCCTGCAAAAGGAAATGGCGGGGGATGGGCCCGAACGGCCGGAGGGGTACATCCTGCGTGTGAATGCCACGGCTTCTCTGGAGTCGATCGATATCCATCAGGACAATACCTCGGGTCGTACCCGTGGTGTTGGCTGGGCTGACTGGCGGCTTTATCGTGTCGGGGATACCAGCAAGGTGCTGGCACGGGGCTATGCCCGCACTCTGGACGGCTTCAACATGAATATTGAGCAGTATTTTGCCCAGACGCTCAATAACGAAACGCTTTACAAACGGATCGGGGAAAGCCTGGCGCATGACATCACCATGCAGGTGGCTGTCTGGTTCCGGGCGCATCAGTCTCTGGGAGAGGAGAAGTCCATCCGTCCGGGGCGTGATCCCTATCTGGACCGTCTGCCCGGCACGCAGCGGACGGACATGCGCTATATTGGTGTTGATGGCTTCCCAGCCAATGCAACGGGGCGCAGCAGCAACAACGCCTCCACATGGACGGGTGAGGACAGCCGGAATCTGGAGGACGAAGAGGATAACGGTCTGTGAAGATCAAGACGCAGGCTGCCAGGCAGACTCTGAAGGAGGCTGGCAGCTGGCGTGTGATTCTTCTCCACGGAGATGATGGCGGGTTGATCCGTGAGCGGGCGAGGGAGGCTGTCCAGACCATACTGGATGATCTGGATGACCCGTTTCGTCTGGCCCGGCTGGAAGCGGAAGAGCAGGACAGGCTGGAGGAGGAGGCTCTGGCCCTGTCCCTGACAGGGGGGCGGCGTGCTGTCTGGTTGCGTGGTGTGCAGGATGGCGCTCTTGGCCAGCTGAAATCCCTTCTGGAGCATCAGAGCGATACATTGGTCGTTCTGGAAGGGCCGGGATTGGGAAGTCGCTCCAAGCTGCGGCAGTTTGCAGAAAAACACAGGCAGGTGGCGTCCATCGGGTGTTATCCGGAGGAAGGGCGCAACCTTGCCCGGACGGTGAGCGATATTCTGGCGGAAGATGATATCCGGCTGGATCGTGATGGCATGGCGTGGCTGCTCGGTCATCTGGGGCATGATCGGACGCTGGTCCGTAGTGAAGTGGAAAAACTGCGTCTTTACGGTGAGCCGGGTAGCACCCTGACCGTTGATGACGTCCAGGCCTGCGTGGGGGATTCGGGGCAGGCGTCCCTTGATGATGCGGTGTATGCGGCCCTGGCGGGGAACCGGCTGGAGGCTGACCGGGCGTTTGAGCGGGCCATGGGGGATGGGGCCAGCCCTGTTGCTTTTGCCCGTGTGACACTGTCCGTGCTGGAGCGCTTCCAGCGGGCGTTTTTTCTGGTGCAGGAGGGACAGTCCCGGCAGGAGGCCATGGCTGCCCTGAAGCCACCTGTCTTTTTTCGTCACAAGGATGCTTTTCTGGCGGGCATGAGGCGCTGGTCTCAGGTTGCTCTCTCCCAGGCAGCGGAGGCAACGCAGGAGCTGGAGCTGGCCTGCAAGCAGAGCGGGGCCCCGGATGATCTGCTCTGTCGCCGTCACCTTGTCAGGCTGTGTCATCCCCGTTCTTTTGATCGGGAATAAAATAAATTAATTCCTATAATAGGATATACCTTTCACTGTGCCTATGTGACTGGTTTCATTGACTGTTCCCATCTGCTTTTTTTTAGAAAAAACATGAGTTTCCTGCCATTCTTCTGTTGGTGAGGAAGGGTGTGTGTCCGATCTTTAAATTAAACTTTATTATATAATAATAATTATTATCACCTAGAACGGCTTCTGAATAATGTTGTTTTTCTGGTGGTATATATGAGTCGTTTCATCCGTAGTGGTCTCAGGCCGTTATCTGCAGTTCTGACAATGGGGGGTGTTGTAGGGAGTGCCCATGCAGAGCCGGGAGCGGCAAACAGGGTTGCCCAGGATGTAACGTCTCCTGCAGATGGAACAGATGATTCCAGAGGAATTCAGGCCAAGGGGGTTGAGCAGATTCATGTCATCGGCCACCCGTTCAACACGATGCATGCCAGCAACGACATGGGCCGGATGCCGCAGGATGTCATGCACACGGCCCAGACGATCGATGTCATCCCCCGGGAGCTCATCAAGCAGCAGAATGCAAAATCGCTTGAGGAAGCCCTGAAGAATGTTCCCGGTATCACCTCTTCCGTGGGGGAAGGGGCTGGAGGAATGAGTGGCGACCAGTTCCTCATCCGTGGCTTCCCGGCGCAAAATGACATTTATGAAGATGGTTTGCGGGATTTTGGGGTTTATACCCGTGACAGTTTCTTTCAGGATTCCGTCAATGTCATCAAGGGGCCGTCCTCCGAGGTGTTCGGTAACGGAACGACAGGTGGGGCCATCAATATCATCACTAAAACCCCGACACTGAAGGATCATTACGGAGCCGATTTCAGTGGTGGGTCGGGGAATTTCTACCGTGGCACGGTGGATGTGAACAAACGCATCGGGAATACTTCGGCCTTCCGTCTGGAGGGCATGGGAAATTCCAATGACGTGGTGGGACGTGATTACGCCTATTCCCACCGCTGGGGTATTGCACCGTCCATCGCTTTTGGTATCGGCACGAAAACGACGGTTGTGTTGCAGGTGATGCACCAGACCTCCCGCAACGTGCCGGATTATGGCGTGCCGGTCGTCAAGGGCCATCCCATCACGGAGCAGTCGTCTCTCGGTGTGCGCCGGGGCAACTGGTACGGCAAGACGCAGGACCATGACAACAGCGATGACACGATGGAGACATTGCGGCTGAAGCATGTCTTCAACCGTCATTTCACGTTTCACAATGACCTGCGCTTCGGTGAATACAGCCGGGACTTTGCGGCCTCCACGCCGCAATGTGTCAACGCGTCCTGCTCCGAGATGCAGATATACAATCCGGGGTACAAGAAGGTCGATCCGGCTGCCGGTGTGGGCCTCAATGGCGGGCCGATGCCGTACAAGCAGTCCAGCTGGTCCTTTCAGGACGTGGCCTCCCTGCAGGCGGACTTCAATACGGGATTCCTGCGCCATCAGGTCGTGACGGGATTCGACATGGAATATGTGCAGGATTCCCGCCGCCAGTATGCGTATGATGCCGTGGGTGCCCACCGGGCCATTCCGTGGCAGAACACCTACCATCCGCAGCGTGACGATTATGGTTATGCGACCTGCCGGGCGGATTCCGGAAACTGCTGGAAGAACACCAATTACAGTCTGGGGCGGCCGGATTCCCGTGGCTATGGATTCGATACGGGTCTTTTCCTGTATGACCAGATCTGGTTCACCAAGTGGCTGTCCGCCAAGGGTGGGCTGCGCTGGGACCGCTGGCAGACCATGTACAGGACATGGGGAGCGGACGGGCAGGAGAGTGCGGCGGCCCGTGGCCCGTTGGGCAAGGCGCCGTCTGCGGCGTTGGATTATCATGACACGAAGGGCGTCATCAATCCGACGGCCAGCCTGCTGATCACGCCCAATAGCTGGCAGACCTTCTACTTCACCTATGCAAGCTCCACGACGCCGATGGGCATGTATGTGACCAACGGTGCCCTGCCGATCCGCCCCGTGAACGGGCAGGTGGCCACCCAGCCTGAACGCTCCCAGCTCTATGAGGTGGGGTCCAAGATGAGCCTGCTGCATGACCGTCTCGGGGCCACGATCTCGCTCTTCCGGCTGGACAAGAGCAATGCCCTGACGACGGACCCGGTCGCCGGGCAGGTACTGGCCACGGGTGTGAAGGAACGCAACCAGGGGCTGGAACTGTCCCTGGGAGGCATGATCCTGCCGGGCTGGAACGTGACGGCCACATATGCCCTGTATGACCCGCGGGTGATGTCCGGTCCCAATCATGGCCGGAACATCCAGTACGTGCCGCACAATCAGGCGACGCTGTGGTCTGCTTATGAAGCCTTTCCCGGCAAGCTCTGGAACTTCACCATCGGTGGGGGGCTGACATGGCGGCAGGGCGTGTATCTGGACCTTGCCAACACGGCGAAGGTGCCCGCCAACGTGGAGTTCGATTCCTACATCTCGCACCGCATCAACCGGCACTGGGTCGTGTCGTTGAATGCCTACAACCTGTCCAACCGTCTCAACTACAACTCACTCTTCACGAACCGGGTAACACCGGCTCCGGGGCGGGCCTTCCTTGGGCGGTTGAGCATGGATTACTGATCTACCCTTCAGACACGGATCATCTGCTGGATTCTGCGCCTTTCCCGTTTGGGAAGGCGCAGTTTTTTTTATGGGAGATCGCAATGGTTAATATTTAATTGTTTAAATATTAACAAAAATCATGAGAGGAACTGTGTCTGTCTTATAGATAATAAACAAAAGATTAAAATAAATGTGTTTTTTACGACACATTTATCAAATTTCTGCAAAGGACAACAATTTCTTAAAGTTAAAATTAAGAATTAGTCGCATTTATGAGCGGCTATCCCGCTGGGGATGTGCGTGACCCTTTCAGGACAAAGGTTGTTTCCATGAGTCGTTTTATCCATCAATGTCTAAAACCGGTCTCAGCGGTGCTGACTTTAGGGAGCATGGCAGGGGGGGCTTTAGCTGCTTCTGCCTCCCATCAGGAAGAAAGCACGCCAACAGGGCAGGAAACGACGACACCAGCGCCTTCTGTCAATGATGCCCAGACGCAGGGCGTGCAGGCGACGCAGGTGGAGCGCATCCATGTCATCGGTCATCCGTTCAACACGATGCATGCAGGCAACGACATGGGGCGTCTGCCGCAGGATGTCATGCACACGCCGCAGACCATTGATGTCGTCCCTCGGGAACTGATCAAGCAGCAGAACGTGAAGTCTCTGGATGAGGCCCTGCGCAACGTCCCCGGCATCACGGCTTCCGTCGGGGAAGGGGCTGGCGGCCTGAATGGGGACCAGTTTCTCATCCGTGGGTTCCCGGCACAGAATGACATCTACGAAGATGGCCTGCGGGACTTCGGTGTCTACGCTCGTGACAGCTTCAATTATGATTCCGTCAATGTCATCAAGGGGCCGTCTTCACAGGTTTTCGGTAACGGAACGACTGGCGGTGCCATCAATGTCGTGACGAAGACGCCGATGGCCAATGACCATTACAACGTGGATTTCAGTGGCGGGTCAGCGGATTATTTCCGTGGCACGGTGGATGTGAACAAGACCATCAATAACAGGACGGCCTTCCGTCTGGAAGGCATGGGAGCGTCCAACAATGTGGTGGGTCGGGACCATGTCTGGGATCATCGCTGGGGCATTGCGCCTTCCGTGGCCTTCGGGCTGGGGACGAAGACGACCGTTGTTCTTCAGGTGATGCACCAGACAGATAACAGCGTGCCAGATTTCGGGATGCCGGTCATCAAGACAAAGTGGTCGGCTTATGGGCGGCCTTTGTCTGAATATGGCGTGCCGCGGCACAATTTCTTTGGCAAGCAGCAGGACCATAATCACACCGACGACACGATGGAAACATTGCGGCTGAAGCATGTTTTCAATCGGCATTTCACCTTCCACAATGATCTGCGCTTCGGTGAATACAGCCGTAATTTTGAAGCTTCGAAGGTCGTGTGCCGGGCTGGCTGTATTGATGCGATCAATGGCGGTGATTTTGGCAAGGGGCTGGTCAATCGCACGACGCCGGGCAACAGTGTGCCGCTGCCCTACAAGCAGAACAGCTGGTCCTTCCAGGACGTTGCGTCCCTGCAGGCCGACTTCAAGACATGGTCTCTCCGGCATCAGGTCGTGACAGGGTTTGACATGGAATATGTCCATGATTCCCGTCATCAGGACGTCTATGCCGGGACCATTCCTGCGGCCAATCTGCTCTATCCCAATCCGCATGAGGTAACGGATGCACAGGCCCGTCGTGTGCCGGGAGGGGAGAATCCGAAGAGCATGCCGTACATTGCCGGGCTGGGCAGAAAGCCGGACAATCATGGTTATGGGTTTGATACGGGCATCTTCCTGTATGACCAGATCTGGCTGACAAACTGGGCGTCCATCAAGGGCGGGTTCCGTTGGGACCGCTGGCAGAGTGGGTACACCGTAACAGGTGGGCCAGAGACGACCCTGAATGAGAAAAACCGCCCCGTCCCGAATGAGGACAAGCGTTTCCCGCAGACGAAGAATACCTTCAACCCGACGGCCAGCCTCGTGCTGACACCGACCAGCTGGCAGACGATCTATTTCACCTATGCCAGCTCCACCACACCAACGGGCATGTATGTGACCAGCGGGGCCGTGCCGGTCCGGCCGGGCAAGAATGGAGGAACGGTGGATAACCGGCCACAGCATGCCCGCCTGTATGAGGTCGGCAGCAAGTTCAGCCTGTTGCATGACCGCCTGGGGGCCACCATCTCGCTCTTCCGTCTGGACAAGGACAATGCCCTGACGACAGACCCGGTCTCCAACTCCACCATCAACACGGGGGCCCAGCAGCGCAACCAGGGCATGGAACTCTCCCTCGGGGGGATGATCCTGACGGGTTGGAACATCACAGCCACTTATGCGCTGTATGATCCGAAAACATCTTCCAACAATGGCGGGCCCATGCATAATCAGATCCAGTACGTGCCGCATAATCAGGCGACTCTCTGGTCCGCTTATGAGGCCTTCCCCAACCTGCCATGGAACTTCACGATCGGTGGGGGGCTGACATGGCGGCAGGGTGTGTATCTGGATAACAACAATACCTCCAAGGTGCCCGCCAACGTGGATTTTGACACCGTCATTTCCCATCATTTCGGGCGGCACTGGCAGGTCTCTCTCAACGGATACAATCTGGCCAACCGGCTGAACTACAACACGCTCTTCAGTGGCTATTCTACCCCTGCACCGGGGCGGACATTCCTTGGCCGTCTGACCATGGATTACTGAGCTGTTTTTTCAGGCCGGACATACTGTCCGGCCTGAAGGTATGGCTCCGCATTGGGGCTGGGCAACGGGCTCTTGTTTTTGTGTTCGGTTTATCCTGTCAGTTCTAAGAAATAATCGGGAATACCTGTTCACGACATGGGGGTGGAGGTAGCAACATGCTGAAAAACAGCAGGAAACAGCCATTATGGTAATGGTGTGTCATATTGTGGCAATTAAGACACAATCTTATCTGTAAACGATTTGGTATGATTTTTATGGTTTGAAACTGAGAATAATTATCATCTATGGAAGGTGTCTCTCCTTGGTGGAGGTCGTATTACCCTGATGTGGAGCACCTTTGTATGAGTCGTTTTATCCATCAATGCCTCAAGCCGGCTTCGGCTGTCCTGACACTGGGTGGTGTCGCTGGGGGGGCCTATGCTGCTGACACAACAGCCCTGCATCAGGATGGCGTTGCCACATCAGATGGAACACATGCGGAACAGACAACAGCCGGAACATCTGCATCCCGGGCGGCACAGGATGGTGTGCAGGCAACGCAGGTGGAGCGTATCCATGTCATCGGTCATCCGTTCAACACGATGCATGCAGGCAACGACATGGGGCGTATGCCGCAGGATGTCATGCACACGCCGCAGACCATTGATGTCGTTCCCCGGGAACTGATCAAGCAGCAGAATGCGAAGTCTCTGGATGAGGCCCTGCGCAACGTCCCCGGCATCACGGCTTCCGTCGGGGAAGGGGCCGGTGGTCTCAACGGGGACCAGTTTCTCATCCGTGGGTTCCCGGCACAGAATGACATCTACGAAGATGGCCTGCGGGACTTCGGCGTCTATTCCCGTGACAGCTTCAACTATGATTCCGTCAATGTCATCAAGGGGCCGTCCTCACAGGTTTTCGGTAACGGAACGACCGGTGGTGCTATCAATGTCGTGACGAAGACGCCGACGGTCAACGACCATTACAACGTGGATTTCAGTGGCGGGTCAGCGGATTATTTCCGTGGCACGGTGGATGTGAACAAGCGGATCAACGACACCACGGCCTTCCGTCTGGAAGGGCTGGGGGCGTCCAACAATGTGGTCGGGCGGGACCATGTCTGGGATCATCGCTGGGGCATTGCGCCATCCGTGGCCTTCGGACTGGGGACGAAGACGACCGTCGTGCTTCAGGTGATGCATGAGACGGACAACAGCATCCCGGATTACGGGATGCCGGTCGTCAAGGCCCGTGGGTCCGCCTATGGGCGGCCGATCTCGGAATATGGCGTGCCCCGGCAGAACTGGTACGGCAAGCAGCAGGACCATAATCATACCGATGACACGATGGAGACGCTGCGCCTGAAGCACATCTTCAACGATCATCTGACATTCCACAATGATCTGCGCTTCGGTGAGTACAGCCGTGACTTTGAGGCCTCCAAGGTGCAGTGCGGCACGAAGTGCGTCAATGCGCTGAACAGTGGCAATTACGGTGCCGGTGTGATCACCCGCAACACCAACGGGAGCGTGCCGCTGCCCTACAAGCAGAACAGCTGGTCCTTCCAGGACGTCGCCTCCTTGCAGGCCGACTTCAAGACAGGTTTTCTGAGGCATCAGGTCGTGACAGGGTTTGACATGGAATATGTCCATGATTCCCGTCATCAGGACACCTATGAGGGGGCTTCCCTCACCAAGGCGGTGCCGACCGCCAACATGCTGTATCCAGACCCGCACAATGTGCCGGATGCGATGGTGCGCCGTGTCTCCGCACAGGCCAATTCCATGCCCAATATTGCCGGTATCGGCAAGAAGCCGAACAGCCGCGGGTATGGGTTCGACACGGGCATTTTCCTGTATGACCAGATATGGCTGACGAACTGGGCGTCCATCAAGGGCGGGTTCCGCTGGGACCGTTGGCAGAGCAACTACCGGACGTCCGGCCTGTCCGAACTGCCGAACAACCCGGACAGGAGCTTCCCGCAGACGACAAATACCTTCAACCCGACGGCCAGCCTTGTGCTGACACCGACGAAGTGGCAGACGGTCTATTTCACCTATGCCAGCTCCACCACACCGACGGGCATGTATGTGACCAGCGGGGCCGTGCCGGTCCGGCCGGGATCAAAGGGAACCGTGGATACACGCCCGCAGCGTGCCCGCCTGTATGAGGTCGGCAGCAAGTTCAGTCTGCTGCATGACCGCCTGGGGGCCACCATCTCGCTTTTCCGTCTGGACAAGAGCAATGCCCTGACGACAGACCCGGTCTCCAACTCCACCATCAACACGGGTGCCCAGCAGCGCAACCAGGGCATGGAACTCTCCCTTGGTGGCATGATCCTGCCGGGCTGGAACATCACGGCCACTTACGCCCTGTATGACCCGAAGACGTCCTCCAATGGTGGCGGGCGGATGCATAACCAGATCCAGTACGTGCCGCACAATCAGGCGACCCTCTGGTCCGCCTATGAGGCCTTCCCCGGTACGCCGTGGAACTTCACCATCGGTGGTGGTCTGACATGGCGTCAGAAAGTGTATCTGGATAATGACAACACCTCCAAAGTGCCTGCCAATGTGGATTTTGACACCGTCATTTCCCATCATTTCGGGCGGCACTGGCAGGTCTCTCTCAACGGGTACAATCTGGCCAATCGGCTGAACTACAACAGTCTCTTCAGCGGCTATGCCACGCCCGCACCGGGGCGGACATTCCTTGGCCGTCTGACCATGGATTACTGAGTGTCGGGGCCGGCCATGCCTTCTGCATGTCCGGTCTTGAAACCGGTGGATGATGGTGTGAAGGTTTCACATGGAGTAGGCAGGTCTGTCTGCTCCTTTTCCTGTAGGTGGCGGGGCTGCTGGCCTGCCTGAAAGGCATGATCTCATGATGTTGCATATTCCGGGAGTTCTCTCGGCAGAAGAGCTGGCTGACCTGCGGTCCCGTCTGGCCGCGGGAGAATGGGTGGATGGCCGGGGAACAGCCGGGTCACAGTCTGGCAGTGTGAAGAACAATCTTCAGATCGCTCCAGACAGCCCGCTGGGGAAGGAGCTCTCCACGTTTGTCCTGCGCAAGCTGGGCACGAACCCGCTCTATAACAGTGCCGTGCTGCCCCTGCGTCTCGTGCCGCCGCTATTCAACCGTTATGATGTGGGGATGAATTTCGGGGCGCATGTCGATAACGCCCTGCGGCCCATTCCCGGTACGGGGCACCGCATCCGTACGGACGTGTCCAGCACGCTTTTCATTTCCGATCTTGATGAATATGACGGGGGCGAGCTGGTCCTTCATGGGCCTTCAGAGGAAAAGCGGGTGCGCCTGCCTGCGGGGGACATGATTGTCTATCCCACCACGGCCCTGCATACGGTCACTCCGGTGACACGGGGCAGCCGCTGGGGGTCTTTTTTCTGGGCGCAGTCCGTCATCCGCTCGCAGGAGCACCGGTCCATCCTGTTCGACCTTGACCAGAGCATCATGGCCCTGACCCAGAGCCACGGCCCCAAGGATGCGGAGGTCCTGCGGCTGACCAACGTGTATCACAACCTGCTGCGGACATGGGCCGAGATGTGACCGTCTGGCCCACTTTTCAGAAGTGGGCTGACACGTCCAGATAATAGTAGCCGCCATTGATGCCGAGCTGGGATGTGCTCAGGTAGTATTTGGCGGCTCCCAGATAACGGTTGCCATGGGGCACCTTGCTGGGGAAGGCGGCGAAGATGTTGTTCCCGCCCAGTGTTGTACTCCAGATTTTGTTGATGTTGTACGTCACCGAAAGATTGGTCGTCCATTTCGGTCTGTTATGGAACTGGAGGTAGTTGGTGGTCGAGGCCGTTGAGGTATTGTTGTTCCGGTAATAGGTCAGGGCGGAGGTTGTCTGCCCGTACCGGATTTCATGCAGGGCAACGGCCCAGCGATGCGCCGGGGATACCCATGTGCCACCAAAGATGATCTTGCTGCGGGGATACGCAGTCGTGATGTAGGCCCGGCTGGGGGCGTTGAGGACCGGCGTGCCGTCGCTGCGGGTCGCCTGATGGCGCAGTCTGGTGCGGTTCAGGTTGATGGCGGCATCCCAGTTGATGCGCCCGGCGTGGCGCAGTTTCGTGGTGTAGGTGATGGTCATGTCCATGCCCTGCGTGCGGGTGTTCGCCACATTGGCAAACCACTGGGTGGACAGATTGTTGTTCGTGATGTTGGCGGGCAGGTCGGTGATGCCGTTGGCTGCCAGAATGTTGGCGGCTTCCACACCATAGAGGTTGTTCCCGGGCAGGATGCGGCCCCGCAGGTCGATCTGGTAGAAATCGGTCGTGACATGCAGCCCTTTGAAGGGTTCGGCAATGATGCCCCCTTCCACATTCGTGCTCTGCTCTGGTTTCAGACGCTGGGCCCCGCTGGCCAGGGCTCCGGGAGAGGTGGCGGCCACCAGCCCACGGGCCACGGTCGGGGAGAGGGTCAGGGCGGAATAATGTTCCTGCGCCAGTGTGGGAGCGTGGAAGCCGTTGCTGAATGTCCCCCGGAAGGCAAGCCTCCTTGACACGTCATAACGGGTGGAAATCTTGCCGGTCTGCGTGTTGCCGACATCGGTGTAATGTTCGTACCGTCCGGCCATGTCCAGCTGCCAGTGCTTTGTCAGATGGGTGGAAATGTCGACATAACCGGAGACCACGTCACGGTTGGAGTTGCCCGCACTGCGGGGGCTTGTTCCGGCGAGGGCCAGGCTGGTGCCGCCGCCATAGGTACTGGCACTGGAGCCTTCAGCAATGGAGTAGGCTTCATAACGGTATCCGGCCCCTCCGGCGAGATTGATGCTGTGGGGCCAGAAGGACAGATTGAGCTTCCTGTTCAGGTTCAGTTCGTTGTTCCACTGCGTGTCATTGAAGCCCTGCACCCTGTTGTAGGTGGTTTGCAGGGCGGAGGCGGGAAGGGCCTTGTTGGCGTCATTCTTCAGGCCGATATTGTCGAAATCCCGCCCGTACGTGCTGGACAGGTCCCAGTGCCAGCCTGCCAGACGGCCTTTCAGCCCTGCCGTGATTTCAAAATCATTTTCTTCCAGCGTCTGGAGGGGGGAATAGCCGTCCGGGTAGATGGCGGCGTAACCGGGTGTGCTGGCAAGGGATGAGGGCAGACGGTAATTCTGGAAGGCCTCCGCATGGCGGTGGGCATAGGTGGCCGTGCTGTAGAGCTGGAGCGTGTTGGTGATGTCATAGCCTGCATTGATGGCTACGGACTCCCGGGTCTGTTCCGGCTGGCTCAGGATCTTGTTGATGGTTGTTCCGGTCCGGCTGTCCGGTCCGGAGCGGAAGCTGTGGTCCTGATGCACGAGGTCGCCACTGACATGGATGAAGCCACGGTCCTCCCCGAAGGAGGCCCCGCCATCAATGAAGATGCCCTGCTGGTAGCCGTCTCCCTTGCTGGTGATGCCGCTGTTGGACCGGATCGTCAGTCCGTGATCCTGCTTCTTGAGGATGATGTTCACCACCCCGGCAATGGCATCCGATCCGTACTGGGCCGAGGCACCATCTCGCAGCACTTCGATGTGATCGATGGCAGAGAGGGGGATCATGTCGATGTCGGTCGGGGTCGTGCCCTGCTGCGGCCCGGAATCGGCATAGATGTTGGCCGTGGTGTGCCGCCTGTGCCCATTGACGAGGATCAGCGTCTCATTGGAGCTCAGTCCCCTCAGGCTGATGGAATCCGTCAGGGCGCCTGCATCAAAGCCGCCTGTGGGGACGGTGAGGGATGGCAGCAGGAGCTGCATGGCATCTCTCAGGGTTGGCTGGCCGGTACTGGTGAGCTGCCGGCTGGAGACGACATCAATGGGTGCAATGGAATCACGGGCCTTTTTCCCGATCTCCCGTGTCCCTGTGACGATGAGTGTTTCCGTTCCGCCGGGCACCTGCTGGACGTGTTTCTGACGCAACGGGGTGGTGGCCTGCCGCCTGGTGATGGGTTTGGGCTTTCCTGTGGCAGATATTTTTTCCTGTGCCGGTGCCACGGTCTGGTCTCTGGTTGCCGCCTTGACCTGGGAGGATAGAGCCGTCATGCAGCCCAGCCCGATGCCAAGCAGGGAGGGGAGGGTAGTCAGGCGACGTGAAGGAGGCAGGGAACGCATCAGAGACCAACTTTCCAGCAGGTGAAGCAGGACCTTGCACACGGGGGATCATCCGGGCAAACTCCTATTCTTCATAGTGAAAAATAGAAACATCTATGCGCCTGTCTGATATAGAACAGTCGTCTTCAAGACCATGGGAGAGAGGGTGTGACAGGGCACCTGTTGCATGAAAGGCGCCGTACTGTGCTGTCCTGGACACATAATGAACTATGATGAATCGTTCATTATGGGACAAAAAAAGCTCCTCTGGGGAGCGGAGCAGCGAAGACTGCAGAAACCGGCCTGGCAGCATCCCTGTCAGGCATAGGGAGACAGTGGCGGGGCAGGCCCCGCACAAGGTCTGGTCAAGGGAAAGGGAGTACTACAGGTCCTCATTGGGAGTCATGGTGGAAACCTGCGCCCGCAGGCCACTCTGCGGGACCTGGATGTCGATCTCCAGCTTGGAGCATTTCTGCCCCCGATCCATCTTGATCTGCACATTGTCTTCATCAATGGAGACATGACGTGCCAGAACTTCAAGGATTTCAGCATGGAGAGTCCGGAGGAGGGTTGAGTCCCCACCTTCCTGCGCCTGCCGCTCATGCGCCAGCAGGATCTGCAGCCGGTCCCGTGCTACATTGCTGCTTGCCTCGGGGCGTTTCCGGGAAAAGAAGCTGTCCAGAAAACTCATGATCCCCTCTTTTTGAAGATGCGGTCGAACAGACCACGTTTTTCGGTCGGGATGGTGACGGGGATGTCCTTGCCTTCCAGGCGGGCCACGGCTTCGAAATAGGCCAGGGCAGGGACGCTCTCCGGGGAGGCAAAAGTGACCGGAGCCCCGACGTTGGAGGCCTTGAGGACATCTTCGCTTTCGGGAATGACGCCAAGCAGGGGCAGGGAGAGGATGCCCACGACATCTTCAACACTCAGCATCTCACCACGGGAGGCCCGGCTCGGGTCATAGCGTGTCAGGAGCAGGTGCTTCTCGACCGTCTCACCTTTCTGTGCCCGGGCTGTCTGGCTGTCGAGCATACCGATGATGCGGTCAGAGTCACGGACGGAGCTGACTTCCGGATTGGTGACGATCACGGCGTGGTCGGCATGATGCATGGCCAGCTGGGCCCCGCGCTCAATGCCGGCTGGGCTGTCACAGAGGATCCAGTCGAAGCGCTCCCGCAGCTCGTTCATCACCCGTTCTATGCCCTCGCTTGTCAGGGCGTCCTTGTCCCGGGTCTGGGAGGCCGGCAGGATGGACAGGGTATCACAGCGCTTGTCACGGATCAGGGCCTGATGGAGTGTGGCTTCCCCCTGGATGACGTTGATCAGGTCGAACACGACCCGCCGTTCGACCCCCATGATGAGGTCCAGGTTGCGGAGCCCGACGTCAAAGTCGACCACAGCCACATTCTGTCCGCTTCGCGCCAAGGCGGCCCCAAGGGCGGCTGTTGTTGTCGTTTTGCCAACGCCCCCTTTGCCGGATGTAACAACAACGATCTTTGCCATGAAATTTTCAGCTTTCCCGCAGTCGGCTCATGAGCCTTATTTGTGGACATTATTGCAGATGATTAAGGTTCAGTAAAAGGGAACCTTACCTTGTTGCTTCATACTCTACAGTGATGATTAAGCATTGATAAGACATTCTGTATCACAAGTGGGCAGTTTTCTTTTTTCAAAAAAGGAAAAAGTCATATTTTGACAGTCCCTGCCTGAAGGGGAGTCACATTCAGCCGTTCCTGTTCCAGATAGACCTGTGCGGCTTTCCCCACGGAGTCTTCCGGCATTTCTTCGGCCACCATGTAGAAACCGTCAATGGCGAGCAGTTCGGCCTCCATCTTGGCGGTGTAGATGCGGGCCTGGGGATGGCCGTCCACCCCGGCAATGGCCCGCCCGCGCAACGGCCCGTAAACGTGGATGGACCCACCGGCAATGATCTCCGCACCAGAGGAGACGGCCCCCAGCACGATGACGTCCCCATCGGGATTCTGGATGGACTGGCCAGAGCGTACGACCCGGTTGATGATGAGCGGTTCGCTCAGGTTCGCAGTGGCGGGCTCGGCCGCCTGCGGCTCTTCGCCATCGGGCAGGTTCACGGGCCCGCTCGGGCGCCCGCCCTGGAGTTCGATGGGCCACTCCCATGACTGGAGGGCTGCCCAGTGGCGATCTCCCCCCTCAATGCCGATCAGATGGATATGGCGCTGGCGCAGTTCCTGCTGGAAACCGGCCAGTCCTTCCGTATTTTCATCCAGCAGGCTGAGGTCCAGAATGACGGGCTGGCGGTTGAAGAATCCGGCGGCGCGCCTCATATGCTCATCCAGTCCGGCCAGCCAGTCCTTCAGCGGGGCTTCTGGGGAGAGAATGAGTGCCAGGAAAGACCGGCCCCGGGCACGGATGGTCATTCTGCTGGTACCTGGGGCTTGCACTGCGGACGCATCTGACGGATGAAACGACGGAGATGCTGATGGGCTGGACATGAACTGTGGATCACCGTGGTTGTGTCTGGACTGATTGGAATGGTCTCTGTTCCCTGATGCAAAAATGCCGTAGGAAAAACATATGCGTATACTGCATCACTTACCCCTGTCTCCGCAATCGCGTTTTGTGCGGCTCATGCTGGCAGAGAAGAAGCTGCCGTTTGAGCTCGTCGTGGAAAAGACGTGGGAGCAGAACGAACGGTTTCACGAACTGAATCCGGCAGGCGAGGTGCCCGTTCTGGTGGAGGACAGTGGCATGGTCGTGCCTGGCGGGCGTGTGATTGCCGAATATCTGGAGGATGCCTACCCGGAGACCTCTCTTCTGGGGCGCAATCTGGCTGAACGGGTGGAAGTCCGCCGCCTCATGGACTGGTTTGAGCGGCTCTTCCAGCAGGAAGTCATGGTCAACCTTCTGGGGGAAAAGGTGGAGAAGCGTCTTTTCGGGCAGGGGCATCCTGATGGGAAGATTCTTCAGGCAGGGTACAAGAATCTCCGTTTCCATCTGGATTACATTGGCTATCTGGCCGAAACACGGACATGGCTGGGGGGTTCTGTTCTGACAGCGGCAGATTTTACGGCTGCGGCCCATATTTCCGCCCTGGATTTTCTGGGTGATATCGACTGGCGCCGGGCTCCGTGCGTGCGGGACTGGTACGCCCGCATAAAGTCCCGCCCCTGTTTCCGTGATCTTCTGGGTGACCGTGTCAGCGGCGTGAAGCCACCTGCCCATTATGCCGATCTTGATTTCTGACGGGTCATGAAGGGCGTGGGGCAGACATGGTGATGTGGGATGTGGCCGTCATGGGGGCGGGGGCAGCTGGCATGATGGCGGCTGCCACGGCAGGGCAGAGGGGCGCACGGACTGTCCTTCTGGACCATGCCGATCAGCCGGGGCGGAAAATTCTCATTTCTGGTGGTGGGCGGTGCAATTTCACCAACCTGAAGGCGGACTGGACATATTACCGCTCTGAAAATCCCCGTTTCTGCCGCTCCGCTCTGGCCCGGTACCGCCCGCAGGATTTTCTGTCCCTTGTCGAGAAATACCGCATTCGCTGGCATGAGAAGGAAGAGGGACAGCTTTTCTGCGATGAATCGGCCCGGCAGATTGTTTCCATGCTGGAAGATGAATGTCGGGTTGGCGGGGTTACGTTCCAGCTGGGCTGTTCCCTGAGTGATGTGAGCCATGATGGTCACAGTTTCACACTGGAGACATCACAGGGGCCGGTGCGGGCACGGTCCATCATTCTGGCAACGGGGGGGCTGGCCCTGCCCAAGCTGGGCGCCACCGACATTGCCCTGAAGCTGGCCCGGCAGTTCGGCCTGCGGATTGTGCCACCCGCTCCGGCCCTCGTGCCCTTTCGTCTTGAAGCGGCCCAGCCGAATCTTGCCGGTGTGTCCCTTCAGGTCACGGCTTCGCTGGCCGGGCGGAAGAAGCCGGTCTTCACGGGGGGGATGGTCTTCACCCATCGGGGTGTGTCCGGCCCGGCCATCCTTCAGATATCGTCATGGTGGGACGGGCATGAAGCCCTGCGCCTGAATCTGGCTCCGGGGCGTGATGTTCATGAGGATATGCGGGGTATCTGCCAGCAGCGCCCGAAGGCTCATGCGCCCGCCCTGCTGGAGGCCCTGCCCGCCCGGTTGGTGAAGGTGTTGGTTGCTGGAATGCTGGATGACCGCCCGCTGGCGGAACAGCCAGCGAAGGCGGTGCGTGCCCTGGCAGCGCAGGTGAGTGACTGGGTTCTCCACCCGGCGGGTACGGAGGGTTACGCCAAGGCAGAGGTCATGCGGGGCGGTGTGGATACGAGAGACCTGTCCTCCCAGACCATGGAGGCCCGCACGGTACCGGGGCTGTATGTTGTCGGAGAGGCCGTGGATGTGACAGGCTGGTTGGGAGGGTACAATTTCCAGTGGGCCTGGGCCAGTGGCGTGGCGGCCGGACAGGCTGCGGCAGGGCGGTCTGGTGTGTGATGGTGGCCAGAGGAGGGGCGATGCGATGGCGGCGGAAAAGAAGATGAAGAAGATGGAACGGCAGCCATGGCCCAGCGATGCTCCGCTGGAGGGTGAGGGACAGGCCCCGGTAAAGCTCCTTCTTGTCGAGGATGACGACAGTCTTGCGGAAGAGATCGTGGGGGATCTGTGCGGGCGTGGCTATGAGGTTTCACGTGCAGCAACAGGGACCGAGGGGCTGGAGATGGCCCGCCGGGATGATTATGCCCTGCTGGTGATGGACCGCATGCTGCCGGGCATGGACGGGCTGAGCGTGTTGGAGACCCTGAGGGAGCAGGGCATGACCATGCCGGTTCTGGTCCTGTCGGCCCTGTCAGCCGTGGATGACCGCATCAGTGGCCTGAAGGCGGGCGGGGACGATTATCTGACAAAACCATTCGTGATGGAAGAGCTGGCCGCCCGGCTGGAAGCCCTGCTGCGCCGTCCCATCTATGGCCGTACCTCCATGCTGAAGCTGGGGCCGCTGGAGATGGACCTTCTGGAACGGCGGGTGCGACGGGACGGGCGGGAGATCGACCTTCTGCCACGGGAGTTCCGGCTGCTGGAATACATGATCCGCCGCCCCAATACGGTGCTGACCCGGACCATGCTGCTGGAGGATGTCTGGAATTACCGGTTCGTCCCCCGCACCAATCTGGTGGACGTGCATATCGGCAAGCTGCGTCGCAAGGTGGACCGGGATGGCGAGGAGCCGTTGATCCACAGCATCCGTGGTGCCGGGTTCTGCCTGCGTGTCCCGGAGTGACCTGTTTCGCACGGCGGCGTTCCGGTTGACGCTGGGGCTTGTCTGTGTCGTCGTGCTGGGGATGCTGCTGGAGCTGATCCTGCTTTATGGGCAGATCAGTACTTATGAGCAGCTGCGCACCAACGACCTGCTGCGCCGTTCTGCTTCGGTCCTGATGCAGGAGGCCCCGGGTGATCTGGAGGTCCGGCTGAAAGAACGCAGCACGAGCGAGCTGCGCATCTTCCTGAATGCTGCCGCCCTGTTCGACAGGGACCATCACCCCATAGCCGGGGACATGACAACGTGGCCCGCAGGGCTTACGGCCAGTCCTTCTACCCAGAATCTCTCCTTTGTCCTGCCGGATCATTCCGTGACGGTCATGCGCTTTCTTGTGGTGGAAGTGCCGGGGATGCAGCCGGGGAAGACCCGCCTTCTGGTATTGGGGCGCTCCCGCCACATGGTGGATGAGCTGCGGCGTGTGGCCCGGCAATGCGCCCTGTTCTCCATGGTTCCGGTCGTACTGTTTGCTCTCATGGCGGGGATGATCCTCAGCCGCCGTGCGTTGGGGCGCATCACCAAGATGCATCATTCCATCGAGCAGATCGTCAAGGGGCAGCTTCGGGAGCGCCTGCCTGTCGGGCGCGGTCATGATGATCTTGACCGTCTTGCCGGGTCGGTCAACAGAATGCTGGATCGTCTGGAGCAGCTGATGGGTGAAATGCGGGATGTTGGCAACGACATTGCCCATGATCTCCGTACACCATTGGCCCGTGTCCAGGCCCGGCTGGATCGCCTGAACGGTTTTGTACAGGCGTTGACATCGACCCCGGAGGAGGAGCTCCGCTTCGAGCAGGCAATGGCTTTGTGCCAGAGGGATCTCGAGCAGTGTTTTTCTGTCATTACGGCCCTGCTGAGGATCGGGGAGATTGAAAATGGTCAGCGCAGGGCTGGTTTCAGGCGCATGGATATCATGCCTCTCATTGCCGACATGGCTGATCTGTACGAGCCCAATGCAGAAACGCAGGGGCTGACCCTGTCCGTGATACCTCATGAAGGCCCCGTGGAGCTTTGGGGGGATGCCGACCTGCTGAACGAGGTTCTGGCCAATCTTCTGGACAATGCTCTGAAATTCACGGGGGAGGGGGGAGCTGTCACTCTACGGGCAGGGCGGAACGAGCTGGGGGAACCGTGGTTCGAGGTGCGGGATACCGGGGTTGGTATTGCGGTGGAGGAGCGTGATGCCGTGATGGGCCGCTTCTACCGGGCAGACAAGAGCCGCCACGTGCCCGGCAGCGGGCTGGGGCTGAGCCTTGTGGCGGCCATCGTCCGGCTGCATGAGGCCCGTCTCGTGATTGATGAGAACCGTCAGGGGGATGTTGGCAGCGGAACCGTGTTCCGTCTTGTTTTCCCGGTTCCTGAACAGGCCCAGTGCGCAGGGTGAGGTGTGATGGGCCGTGGCAGATAAAAGGCTGGTAACGGAACCGTGTTCTTAAAAATCTTTTCAGATGAAAAGCATTTTTTCTTTGGGTTGCGTCGTTATAATCCCCCGGACGCAGGGTTGGGGCCTTCGGGCACCTGTGGCCCGTCCAGGTGGAGAGACAGATTGCCCAGCAGTATCGAGACAGAGAAGACAGCCTATCGAATGAAAGCGGGGATGGGTGAGGGGGCCTTCATGCTGGGACTGCCCCTATCCGACATGGGGTCCTGCCCGTCATGAATGCCATTGTTCTGACCGCCCTGCGGCGGCCCTATACGTTTGTGGTCATGTCCATCATGATCCTGATTTTCGGGGTGAGGGCCATCCTGGGCACGCCGACGGACGTGTTCCCCAACATCAGGATTCCGACGGTGGCAGCTGTCTGGTCCTATACAGGGCTGATGCCAGAGGAAGTCTCCGGCCGTATCGTCTATTATTATGAGCGCGCCCTGACGGCGACCGTCAACAATATCGAGCACATTGAGAGCAACTCCTATTACGGGCGTGGGATTGTCAAAATCTTCTTCCAGCCCGGTACGGATACCAGCGTTGCCCAGACGCAGATCACTTCCGTGTCCCAGACGGTCATCAAGCAGCTGCCCACCGGGGCCACGCCGCCGCTCATTCTGGCACTGGATGCATCATCCGTCCCTGTCCTGACCCTGCAGGTCAACAATCCCAACATGTCCGCTTCGGAGGTCTATAACATGGCCTCCAACCTCATACGGCCGGAGCTGGTTTCCGTAGCGGGGACGGCCATCCCCAATCCTTATGGTGGTGTGGCAGCGGACATCATGGTGGATATCGACCCGGTGAAGCTTCTGGCGCACCGTCTCTCTGCCGTGGATGTGGCCAGCGCCCTGAACAGGCAGAATATCGTGCTTCCGGCCGGGGATCAGAAGGTCGGTGCCATGGATTTCATGGTGCGGACCAATTCTGCCCCCATGGATATTGCCGCTTTCAACCGGATGCCCATCAAGCAGGTGGGTAATTCCGTCATCTATCTGCGGGATGTGGCCTGGGTCCACAAGGGTGGGCCGCCGCAGACGAACGCCGTGCTGGTGCGAGGCAAGCAGGCGGTGATGATCGTCATCCTGAAGAGCGGGAACGCTTCCACGCTGGATGTGGTGAGCGGGGTGAAGAAACTTCTGCCGGATATCCAGAAGACGCTTCCCCCCGGCACAAGCATGGATATTCTCACCGATGCATCCAGCTTCGTGAAGGAATCCGTGGTCGATGTGGTGCGGGAAATGATCACCGCTGCCATCCTGACCAGCCTGACGGTTCTGCTCTTTCTGGGGTCGTGGCGTTCGACCGTGATCGTAGCGGTTTCCATTCCGCTGGCCATGCTTTCGGCTCTGATTGGCCTCAGCCTGGCCGGGCAATCCATCAATGTGATGACGCTGGGCGGTCTGGCTCTGGCTGTCGGTATTCTCGTGGATGATGCCACGGTGATGATCGAGAATATTGATGCCCACCTTCATATGGGCAAGGAGCTTGAGCCTGCCATTGTCGATGCTGCCAACCAGATCGTCATCCCGACATTCGTTTCGACCACCTGCATCTGCATTGTCTGGTTCCCGCTCTTTGAGCTGACAGGTGTGGCGGGATGGCTGTTCATGCCGATGGCCGAGGCCATCATTTTTGCGATGATCGCCTCTTTCGTTCTTTCCAGAACGCTCGTCCCGACGATGGCGAACTGGCTTCTGGCCGCACAGGTGGAGCAGCAGCGCCATCCTGACCATGCCAGCCGGAAAAAGGGTTTCTTTGGCAGGTTCCAGGAGAGGTTTGAGGCATATTTCGAGCGGTTCCGCCAAAGTTATCATGATGTTCTTCTGGCCGTACTGGCGATACGGACCCGGTTCATCATTCTTTTCCTCTCCGGTGCGCTGGCGTCTCTTCTTCTGCTTTTCTTTGTCGGGCAGGATTTTTTCTCGGAGATCAAATCCGGGACCATGCAGATGCATTTCCGGGCTCCGGTCGGAACCCGTATTGAGGAAAGTGCCAAACTCAGCGGGTTGATTGAAAAGAAAATCCGTGAGGCCCTGCCGGGTCAGGTGAAGCTGATCGTCAATAACTGCGGCCTGCCGATGAGCCAGATGAACCAGGCCATGGTGCCCTCTCCCACGACAGGAACACAGGACTGTGATGTCACCATTCAGCTGGAGGATGATGAAAGTCCGATCGCCGAATACCGCAAGCGCCTGCGTACGGCCCTCAGCACGGCTTTCCCGGGGATAGGCTTCACCTTCCAGCCGGGCGATCTGACAGCCAAGATTCTCAATTTTGGCCTGCCATCTCCCATTGATGTCCAGATTGTCGGGCGGGATCTCCAGCATAATTATGCCTTCGCCGTCCGTCTGGCCCAGCGTCTGCGCAGAATTCCCGGTGCGGTGGATGTCAGTGTCCAGCAACCCATGACCCAGCCGACCATGCTCATCAATGCCCATCGCAGTTTCGCCATGGGCACCGGCATCACGGAGCGTGATATCGCCTTCAATGTGCTGACAACCCTTTCGGGGAGTTCGCAGGTCGGGCAGACTTATTACCTCAACCCGCAGGGCACTTCACAGCTGATCGACGTGCAGGCCCCGGCCATGTATCTCCAGACCCTCAATGACCTGGAGAAGATGCCGCTCGACAAGGGGGATGGCAACCCGCAGAACGGGACCATGCAGATACTGGGTGGTGTCAGCCATATCGAACAGACAGGGACACCGGCGGAAGTCTCCCATTACAACATCATGCCGGTGTTTGACATCTACGTGGCGGCAGAGGGGATCGACCTCGGGGCTCTGTCCCGTGCTGTGAACCGGGAGGTGGAAAGCGTCCGGCCTGACCTGCCGCATGGGTCCAGCATGGTGGTGCGTGGGCAGGTCGTGACGATGAACAATGCTTATGTCCAGCTGATTGGCGGGCTGCTGCTTTCCATCGTGCTGGTCTATCTGATCATTGTCGTGAACTTTCAGTCGTGGCTGGATCCGTTCGTCATTGTCATGGCTCTGCCTGCCGCTCTGGGCGGGATTGCGTGGAGCCTGTTCCTGACCCATACGACCCTGTCCGTTCCGGCGCTGACAGGGGCCATCATGTGCATGGGGACAGCCACGGCCAATGCCGTGCTGGTTGTGGCTTTTGCCCGGGAGCGGCTGGAGGAACACGGCAATGCCGTTCTTGCCGCCTCGGAAGCCGGATTTGAACGCATCCGGCCCGTGCTGATGACAGCCCTTGCCATGATGATCGGCATGATCCCCATGTCCATCAGCAATTCCTCCAATGCGCCACTGGGCAAGGCCGTGATCGGCGGGCTGATGATGGCCACGGTGGCTACGCTGCTGTTTGTCCCCTGCGTTTTTGCCCTGATCCATGGTGGTGCCCCGAAGAGTGACCGGGCCACTCCAGAAGGAGAACCTTCATGAATCCGTCCCCCCATCAGACTCCATCTCCGGCTCGTGGCAGGGGGCGCCTGCTGATTCTCATCCTTCTGGCGGTGCTTGCAGGGCTGGTTGTACTGGGGCTTGTACAGCGTGCCCTGCACAGGAGAGAGCTGGTGCGGGAGACGCAGGACAGTGCCATTGCCCGTGTCGTGCTGATAAAGGCGCAGCCGGGTCCTGCCACCCGGACCGTGGACCTGCCTGCCAATCTGGCAGCCTGGTATGAGGCGCCGATCTATGCGCAGGTCTCTGGTTATGTGAAGATGTGGTACAAGGATTACGGGGCCCATGTGAAGCGGGGCGACCTTCTGGCGGAGGTCAGCACACCGAGCATTGATGCCCAGTACGCGGCGGCCAAGGCGCATTATGAGGTCATCAATGCCCGTTACAAACTGGCGCTGATTACCACGCAGCGCTGGACAGCCCTGCGGGGGACACAGGCCGTCTCCCGGCAGGAGGTGGATGTGCAGGCTGCCAATGCCGCTGCCCAGAAGGCCGAGCTTGACGCTGCCGCCCATGAAGTTGAACGGGTGGAGGCGCTGGAGAATTTCAAACGTATCGTAGCCCCTTTTGATGGGATCGTGACGTCCCGTCTGGTCAATGTCGGGGATTATGTGAACGCGGCCGGGGGCAATCTCAATTCACGGGGGGCGATCGCCGAGCTGTTTTCCGTGGCGGATGTGCATCGGATCCGTGTGTTCGTATCGGTACCGCAGGATTTTGCCAGTGTCATTTCGCCCCGCATCAGTGCGGAGCTCAGCGTGCCACAATATCCGGGGCGTGTGTTCAAGGCCCGTTTTCTGGCCACGGCCAATGCCTTCAATGCTGCAACCCGGACCGTGACGACCGAGCTGGTGCTGGACAATCCTGATGGACTGCTCTGGCCCAATTCTTATGCCACGGCGCATATCCAGGCTCCTGGCGACCCGAACGTGCTGATCGTGCCTACCAGTGCTCTCATCTTCCGTGCCCAGGGGATGCAGGTGGCCAAGGTTGTGAATCATCATGTCCGGCTGGAGACTGTGCAGGTCGGTACGAATTTTGGCATGACGACACAGGTTCTTTCCGGCATGTCCCTGGATGATGAGATTGTGGCCAATCCGACAGCCGACATGCTGGATGGTGATGAGGTCCGGGTTGTGACACCCACCCGTGGATATAATGATGTCAAACCCAAGGATACTGAGAAGCCAGTGCCGAATGTGACATCGAATGATCTGAGGCGTGTCGGTGCGATGCCACCACCGGAGGAAAACAGCCCTGATGATCAGGCAAAGCCGGGCGAAAGAGGGGCAACGGCATCCGATTCTGCGCCTGTCAGACAGGAACAGGGGCAGCACTGATGGCAACAGGGGTGTGGAAGACAGTCTCCCTTCTGGCAGGAGGGCTCTCTTTTTTTCTGACATCATGTGATCTGGCTCCGAACTATCACAGGCCACATTTCATTTACCCGGAGGGGTGGGCAGGCAAAGGCATCATGGGGGATGCCAAGCCGGCCGATGCAGTCGTGCGGGGAGAATGGTGGAAGCTGTTCCACGATCCCCAGCTTGATGAGCTGGAAGAGCGGCTGAACGTCTATAATCCGGACCTTCAGGCAGCGGCGGAGGTTTTCACGCAGGAGCGTGACATCGCCCGTGAGACGGAAAGTCGTCTGTATCCGCAGCTGGCCGGTGGGGCGCAGATGAGCCGGAACAAGCAGTCTGATGGGCGGCTCTTCCTGCGGCGGAGCAACAATACGCCCATTTATGAATCCAACGTCGCCTATAGCGGTGCCGCCACGTGGGAGCCGGATTTCTGGGATGCCATCCGCAACCAGACGCACATGCAGAAAAATCTGGCGCAGGCCGGGGCTGCTGAATATGCACTGACGAGGCTGAGTCTCCAGGCCGAGCTGGCATCAAACTACATGGCACTGCGTGGGATTGATGCCCAGCTGGCTGTTTATGATGATTCCATCCGGTATTTCCGTACGGCCGTGGAGATCACGAGGTTGCGGCAGGGTGGGGCCATTGGTGCGGGGCTGGATGTCTCCCGTGCGGAGAATGAGCTGTACTCCGCACAGGCGGCAAGGAGCTATCTGGAGGCGACCCGGCAGGTGCAGGAACATGCCATTGCTGTCATGGTGAACATGGTGCCTGCCAGTTTCCACATCCAGCCGGTCAAGGATTTCCGGCTGCATTTTGATACCATCCGGGTGAAGGAAGGTATCCCATCCACACTGCTGGAGAGACGGCCCGACGTGGCCATGAGCGAGCGGCAGATGGCTGCCGCTGCACGGGCCATTGGTGTGTCCCGGGCAGCTTTCTATCCCCATATCACCATCAGTGCGACGGGTGGCTTCGAGGATGCTGGGTTTGATCTGGCCAGCATCTCCAAGGCGTTCTGGCGGGTGGCCGTGCAGGCTGTGGAGCCGCTTTTCACGGGGGGGATGCGGCGTGCGGCCCTGCAACGGGCCTGGTCGCAATATCGGGAACGCGTGGACGCCTATCGGGCGACGGTTCTGGCGGCCTTTCAGGATGTTGAGGATGGGCTGAGCCAGACAGCCCTGTACCATCAGGAACGGCTCCAGCAGCATCAGGCAGTGGATGCTGCACTGCGGACACAGGCCATGACGATGGCTCTTTATACGGGGGGGCTGACGAACTATCTGGATGCACTGGTGGCCCAGCAGGATGCGCTGAAGGCCCGCCTGCTGGAGGTGCAGGCGCAGACACGGCAGCTCCAGTCCACGGTCAGGCTCATCCGTGCCCTTGGCGGCGGCTGGTCGGACAGGCTCCTGCCGGACATAAAGAGCATCGATCCGATTGGGCCGTTGCAGTATGAGGGGCTGCACCATGCCCGCCCCGCCGGTGAGGTGCCGGTGGGAACCCCGCAGAAGGGTTCTGAGATCGAACCACCCGTTGCGGAACGTGACCTGACGGGGGCAGCTGCCGTGCCAGCGCACCCCTGATTCCTGCTTGACGGTATGGGGGGAATGGTCTAGGCACCCTCTCAGTCGAACGTGGGAGGCGGGGATGATCCCTGCCGTCTCAACCACGGTTCGGGAACTGTAAATTAGGGAGTCCCGGATATGGCCAAAAAAGTAGTTGGCTACATCAAACTGCAGATTCCGGCTGGCAAGGCTAACCCGTCTCCGCCGGTCGGTCCGGCGCTGGGTCAGCGCGGTCTGAACATCATGCAGTTCTGTAAGGAATTCAACGCAAAGACGCAGGGTCTTGAGCCGGGGATGCCGATCCCGGTCGTGATCACCGCCTATGCGGACCGTACCTTCACCTTCATTACGAAGACGCCGCCGAACACCTACTTCCTGCTGAAGGCAGCGAAGATCACCAAGGGTTCCCAGACGGTTGGCCGTGCGTCTTCCGTCGGGTCCGTGACGACATCCCAGCTGCGTGAGATTGCTGAGAAGAAGTTCCAGGACATGAACGCAAACGACATCGATGGTGCCGTGCGTATGCTGGCAGGGTCTGCCCGTTCCATCGGTCTTGATGTGGTGGAGGGCTGAGAACATGGCCAAGAACAAACGTATTGCCGCCCTGCGCGCCAAGGTTGATGGTGACAAGCTGTACTCCCTGAACGACGCTGTCGCTCTGGTGAAGAGCAACGCAACGGCCAAGTTCGATGAGACGGTTGAATTCTCCATCGGTCTCGGTGTTGATCCCCGTCATGCTGACCAGATGGTCCGTGGTCTGATCTCCCTGCCGCACGGTACGGGCAAGACGCTGCGTGTCGGTGTGTTCGCCCGTGGCCCGAAGGCTGAGGAAGCTGCCGCCGCCGGGGCCGAGGTTGTCGGTGCGGAAGACCTGGCCGAGAAGGTGCAGGCTGGTGAGATCGAGTTCGATCGCTGCATTGCCACCCCGGACATGATGGCTCTGGTTGGACGTCTGGGTAAGATTCTTGGTCCGCGCGGCCTGATGCCGAACCCCCGTCTCGGTACCGTGACGATGGACGTCAAGGGTGCCATTGAGGCTGCCAAGTCCGGTCAGGTGGAATATCGTGCCGAGCGTGCCGGTATCGTTCATGCTGGCGTCGGTAAGGCTTCTTTCTCCGAGTCCCAGCTGGCTGAGAACGTGAAGGCTCTGGTGGACGCACTCCAGAAGGCCCGTCCGTCCGGTGCGAAGGGGACTTATCTGAAAAAGGCTTCACTTTCCTCCACAATGGGGGTAGGTGTGCGTATTGATCTCTCCAGCTTTGAAGGCTGATTGAGGGGAGATCATGGAATCGCCACCCTCCAGGGTGGTGTTCTGGAGCAGCCCAGGCTGCTCCTTTCCTGTCCTAGAACGCATGTGGGTGTCATCCCTTAAAGCCCTTTTCGGGCGCAGGCGTGAGACGGGCAGAGCGTATCAGGCCCTCTGGGTGCGATGCGGTCTTCCTTATCATGGACAGGCGAGCGGGCTCTGTTGTGCCTTTGGGTAGGGCAGGGCCTATGGGTAACCTGGTCCGAGCAATCGGACTAACGAGGAGACAGGTTTTGGACCGTACGGAAAAACGGGCCTTTGTCGAGTCCCTCAGCAAGGTGTTTGGTAGCACGTCCATGGTTGTCGTCACCCAGAATCTGGGTCTGACGGTTGCCGATGCGACAGAACTGCGCCGCAACATCCGCGCTGTAGGTGCGACATACAGGGTTGCGAAGAACCGGCTGGTCAGCCGTGCTCTGGATGGGACCCAGTTCGACGGCATTGCGCCGCTGCTTAAAGGCCCGACGGCCATTTCTTGGTCGGATGAGCCGGTTGGCGTGGCGAAGGTGCTGGTCGAGTTCGCCAAGAAGAATGACAAGCTGGTGGTACTTGGTGGTGCCCTTGGCAATCAGACCCTTACGGCTGATAGCGTCAAGGCACTGGCCTCCCTGCCATCTCTGGACGAGCTGCGTGCACAGCTGGTTGGTATGATCAGTACCCCGGCAACCCGCATCGCAGGCGTCACCCAGGCTCCGGCTGGGCAGCTTGCTCGCGTTCTTGGTGCCTATGCCAGAACAGGCGACACGGAAGCCGCTTGATTAACGGGGTGGCCCGCATGAGCGACGCCGCCTGACATTTACGCATCTTAGAGGATATTATCATGGCCGATCTGGCAAAACTGGTTGACGAACTGTCCGCTCTCTCCGTTCTGGAAGCTGCCGAGCTGTCCAAGCTGCTCGAAGAGAAGTGGGGCGTTTCCGCTGCTGCTCCGGTTGCTGCTGTTGCTGCTGCTCCGGCTGCTGGTGGTGAAGCTGCTGCCGAGAAGACAGAGTTCGATGTTGTTCTGGCCAAGGCTGGTGACAAGAAGATCAACGTCATCAAGGAAATCCGTGGCATCACGGGTCTGGGCCTGAAGGAAGCCAAGGACCTGGTCGAGGGCGCTCCGAAGACCATCAAGGAAGGCGCCACGAAGGACGAGGCCGAGAAGATCAAGAAGGTTCTGGAAGAGAACGGCGCTACCGTCGAGATCAAGTAAGAGCTGTATCCATGCGGTCCCCTTTGGGGGAGCCGTTGGAGCGAGTGGGCGGGTGCTTTATGGTGCCCGCCCCATTTGCCGTTGACAGGGAAGTTGTCTATAGTAAGGCATTCCGTCACGCGTCATAGACAGGATTAAGCCAGCCGTTCAAGTCGTCTGATATTCCATGGGGTTAATGGGATGGTCACATAGCGGACGACTTGAAGGTCTGGTTCAGAGGCAGGATAAGATGGCGATCACAAAATCGTTCACAGGGCGTAAGAGGATCCGCAAGAGCTTCGGGCGCATTCCCGAAATTGCGCCGATGCCTAATTTGATTGACGTGCAGCGGGCTTCCTATGAAGCTTTCCTGCAGATGAATGTGCGCCCCGACAGCCGGGAGCCGGCTGGCCTTCAGGAGGTGTTCCGTTCAGTTTTTCCGATTCATGATTTTGCTGGCCGTGGGCGGCTGGATTTCCAGTATTATGAATTCGAAGAACCGAAATACGATGTGGAAGAGTGCATCCAGCGTGGCCTGACCTATGCGGCCCCGCTGAAGGTCATTCTGCGTCTGACAACGTGGGATATTGACGAGGATACGGGGACCCGCTCCATTCACGACCTGAAGGAGCAGCCGGTCTATATGGGCGACATGCCGCTCATGACGGACAACGGGACCTTCATCATCAACGGGACGGAACGTGTCATCGTTTCCCAGATGCATCGTAGTCCCGGCGTGTTCTTCGATCACGACAAGGGCAAGACACACTCTTCCGGGAAGTATCTTTTTGCTGCCCGTATCATCCCTTACCGTGGTTCCTGGCTCGATTTCGAGTTCGATGCCAAGGACATCATCCATGTCCGCATCGACCGCAAGCGCAAGCTGCCGGTTACCACGCTGCTCTATGCACTGGAAGGTGACAATTACCTCAAGGCTCGTGAAGCCAAGCTGGCCGAGGGTGGTGACGTCGATACACTCGAAGTTGCCGGTATGGATGAGGACGAGATTCTCTCCACTTTCTACGATGTCGTGCCCTTCACCCGCATGGGTGGCGAGTGGGCCCGCCCGTTTGAGCCGGATGCCTTCCGTGGCCTGAAGCTGCTCAGCCCGCTGGTGGATGCTGATACCGGCGAGGTTGTGGCAGATGCCGAGACCAAACTGACAGCCCGTGTCGTTCGCAAGATCGCCGAGAAGACCCGTGTTGTGCAGGTGGGGCGTCTGGATATTCTGGGTCGCTTCATTGCCCATGACCTTGTCAATGAAAAGACCGGTGAAATCTATGCCGAGGCTGGCGAGGAGCTGACGGAAGAGAAACTGGCCGAGCTGGAAGAGCTGGGCCTGAAGGAGCTTCCGCTTCTCGCAATTGACGGGACGCATGGCCCGTGGATCCGCAACACCCTGATGGCGGACAAGAACACCACGCGGGAAGAGGCGCTGATCGATATTTATCGCATCATGCGCCCTGGTGAGCCGCCGACCCGTGAGACGGCAGAAGCCATGCTGCATGGTCTGTTCTTCTCGCAGGACCGGTATGACCTGTCTGCCGTTGGCCGTGTAAAGATGAACATGCGGCTGGATGTGGATGCGCCCGATACGCTGCGGACGCTGCGCAAGGAAGACATCCTGCGGACGGTCAAGATTCTCTGCGATCTCAAGGATGGTCGTGGTCAGGTCGATGACATCGACAACCTCGGTAACCGTCGTGTCCGTTCCGTCGGCGAGCTGATGGAGAACCAGTACCGCATCGGCCTGCTGCGCATGGAGCGTGCCATCCGTGAGCGTATGGGCTCTGTCGATATTGACACGGTCATGCCGCATGACCTGATCAACGCCAAGCCTGCTGCTGCTGCCGTACGTGAGTTCTTCGGTTCCTCCCAGCTCAGCCAGTTCATGGATCAGACCAATCCGCTCTCCGAGGTGACACATAAACGTCGCCTGTCGGCCCTTGGTCCGGGCGGTCTGACCCGTGAGCGTGCAGGCTTTGAAGTCCGTGACGTTCATCCGACCCATTATGGCCGTATCTGCCCGATCGAGACGCCGGAAGGGCCGAACATCGGTCTGATCAACTCCCTGGCCACTTATGCCAAGGTGAACAAGTACGGCTTCATCGAGACGCCGTATCGTCTGGTGAAGGATGGCGTTTTCCAGGACGGCTGGAAGTATCTCTCCGCCATGGAGGAAGAACGCCTTCTGGTGGCGCAGGCCGATGCCAAGCAGAGCGACAATCGTCTGACGGATGAGCTGGTGGCTGTCCGCCAGACCGGTGACTTCCGTCTTGTGCCGCCGGAACAGGTTACCGCCTGTGACGTGTCGCCGAAGCAGCTGGTTTCCGTGGCTGCTGCGCTTATTCCGTTCCTAGAAAACGACGACGCCAACCGTGCGCTGATGGGTTCCAACATGCAGCGTCAGGCCGTGCCGCTGGTGAAGGCTGATGCCCCGCTGGTCGGTACCGGCATGGAAGGCCCTGTGGCGCACGACTCTGGTGCGACCATCATTGCCAAGCGTGGCGGTGTGGTGGACCAGCTGGATGGTGCCCGTATCGTGATCCGTGCGACGGACGAGCAGGGGGCCACCCAGGGCGTGGACATCTACCGTCTGCGCAAATACATGCGTTCCAACCAGTCTACCTGCCTCAATCAGCGTCCGCTGGTGAAGGTTGGCGATCTGGTCGCTGCCGGTGACATCATCGCTGATGGTCCGTCCACCGAACTGGGTGAGCTGGCTCTGGGCCGTAATGTGCTCGTGGCCTTCGTGCCGTGGAACGGGTACAACTTCGAGGACTCCATCCTGATCTCCGAGCGTATCGCCCGGGATGACATCTTCACTTCAATTCACATTGAAGAGTTCGAGGTCATGGCCCGTGATACCAAGCTGGGTCAGGAAGAAATCACCCGTGACATCCCGAATGTCGGTGAGGAAGCCCTGCGCAACCTCGATGAGGCCGGCATTGTCTATGTCGGTGCCGAGGTCAATCCGGGTGACATCCTGATCGGCAAGGTGACGCCGAAGGGTGAAAGCCCGATGACACCGGAAGAAAAGCTTCTGCGTGCCATCTTCGGTGAAAAGGCCTCTGATGTACGTGACACCTCCCTCAAGCTGCCTCCGGGCACGAGCGGGACGGTGGTTGATGTCCGTGTCTTCTCCCGCCGTGGTGTGGACAAGGACGAGCGTGCCATGGCCATTGAGCGGGCCGAGATCGAGCGTCTGGCCAAGGACCGTGATGACGAGCGTGCCATCCAGGAGCGCAGTTTCTACAACCGCCTCAAGGAGCGTCTGGTCGGGCAGGAAGCTGCTGCAGGCTTCAAGGGCGTGCGGGCTGGCACACCGATCACGGCCGAGCTGCTGGGTGAGCATCCCCGTGTGACGTGGCGCAACATTCCTGTTGCCGACGTGGCTGTCATGGCCGAGCTGGAAACGCTGTGCCGTGAGTTTGATGGTGCCATCAAGCGCATCAACAACCGCTTCGACAACAAGGTCGAGAAGCTCCAGCGTGGTGACGAGCTGCCGCCTGGTGTGATGAAGATGGTCAAGGTCTTCATTGCCGTGAAGCGCAAGCTTCAGCCGGGTGACAAGATGGCTGGCCGTCACGGTAACAAGGGTGTGGTGTCCCGTGTCGTTCCTGTCGAGGACATGCCGTTCCTCGAGAATGGTCAGCCGGTTGATCTGCTGCTGAATCCTCTGGGCGTGCCGTCCCGCATGAATGTGGGGCAGATTCTGGAGACGCATCTGGGCTGGGCCTGTGCCAATATCGGCCAGAGCATCGGTGCGATGGTTGATGAATATCAGCGCACGGGTGAGCGTCGGCAGGAGCTGCTGGACCGTCTGAAAGATGTCTATGGTGAGAAGATCTTCGATGAAGATATCGCCACGATGGACAACGATCAGCTGATCGAGCTGGCCAACAACCTGCGCAAGGGCGTGCCGATCGCAACTCCGGTGTTTGATGGTGCCTCCATCCCTGACATCGAGGAGATGCTGAAGAAGGCTGGTGTCAGCGAGAGTGGTCAGTCCCAGCTGATCGACGGGCGTACGGGCGAGAAGTTCGAGCGTCAGTCCACGGTGGGCTACATCTACATGCTGAAGCTGCATCACCTTGTTGATGACAAGATTCATGCCCGCTCGATCGGTCCTTACTCGCTGGTCACCCAGCAGCCGCTTGGTGGTAAGGCCCAGTTCGGTGGTCAGCGTTTCGGTGAGATGGAGGTCTGGGCACTGGAGGCTTACGGTGCTGCCTACACGCTGCAGGAAATGCTGACGGTGAAATCGGACGATGTGTCCGGCCGGACGAAGGTGTATGAGGCGATCGTTCGTGAGCAGGACGACTTTGAAGCTGGTATTCCAGAGAGCTTCAACGTTCTGGTGAAGGAACTGAAGTCGCTTGGTCTGAATGTCGAACTTGAGCAGGGAGGGCTGTGAGGGCAGTGCTTTCCGCTTCTTCTTCATTGTTCATGTTTAACGTGCCGGCGGGACGCCGCCCGGCACAGTGGGGTTTCGGCAAATGAACGAACTCATGAAGATTCTGGGTCAGTCTGGTCAGTCAGGCACGTTTGACCAGATCCGCATCCAGCTCGCCTCCAGTGAGCAGATCCGCTCATGGTCCTATGGCGAGATCAAAAAACCGGAGACGATCAACTACCGTACCTTCAAGCCGGAGCGTGACGGGTTGTTCTGTGCCCGGATTTTTGGTCCGACCAAGGATTACGAGTGCCTCTGTGGCAAGTACAAGCGGATGAAGTTCCGTGGGATCGTTTGTGAGAAGTGCGGTGTCGAGGTGACGCTGGCCAAGGTCCGCCGTGAGCGGATGGGCCATATCGACCTTGCTTCACCTGTCGCTCATATCTGGTTCCTGAAGTCCCTGCCGAGCCGCATTGCCACGATGCTGGACCTGCCGCTCAAGGATGTTGAGCCGGTCCTGTATTTCGAGAAGTTCCTGGTGCTCGACAAGGGCGTCTGCGAGTCCGATCAGGTCGAGTCCTACAAGCACGGCAAGCGTCGTGACCAGTATCTGCTGGATGAAATCCGTTGCGAAGAGCTGATGGATGAATTCGCTGATGACGGTCTGGATGTCGGTATCGGTGCCGAGGCCATCAAGCGTGCGCTGTCCAGCTATGACTGGGGTCTGCCGAACGCTCAGGAGGCCGAGCTGAGCCGTGCTGCCCGGGAGCGTGGCGAGCCGGATCCGTTCGATTACGACGCCGAGGTGATGGACGGCGATTCGGAAAAAACGGTCATGCGCAAGAAGTTGCGCAAGGCGACATCCGAGGCAGCCCGCAAGAAGCTGGTCAAACGCCTCAAGATGGTCGAATCCTTCGTCGAGAGTGGTGCCCGTCCGGAATGGATGATCATGGACATCGTGCCTGTGATTCCGCCGGAGCTGCGTCCGCTCGTGCCGCTGGATGGTGGGCGTTTCGCCACCTCCGACCTGAATGACCTGTATCGCCGTGTCATCAACCGTAACAACCGTCTGAAGCGGCTGATCGAGCTGCGTGCGCCGGACATCATTGTCCGCAATGAAAAGCGCATGCTGCAGGAAGCCGTTGATGCGCTGTTCGACAATGGCCGCCGTGGCCGTGCCATCACCGGGGCCAACAAGCGTCCGCTGAAGTCCCTGTCCGACATGCTGAAGGGGAAACAGGGCCGCTTCCGTCAGAACCTGCTCGGCAAGCGTGTTGACTATTCCGGCCGATCCGTGATCGTGGTGGGGCCGGAGCTGAAGCTGCATCAGTGTGGTCTTCCCAAGAAGATGGCGCTGGAGCTGTTCAAGCCCTTTATTTATTCCAAGCTGGAGAAGTACGGGCACGCCACGACCATCAAGGCCGCAAAGCGGATGGTCGAGAAAGAGCGTCCGGAAGTCTGGGATATCCTCGAAGAGGTCATCCGTGAACATCCGGTGATGCTGAACCGTGCGCCGACCCTGCACCGTCTCGGCATCCAGGCGTTTGAGCCGAGCCTCGTGGAAGGCAAGGCCATCCAGCTGCACCCGCTGGTCTGCACCGCCTTCAATGCGGACTTTGACGGTGATCAGATGGCCGTGCACGTACCGCTTTCGCTGGAAGCCCAGCTGGAAGCCCGTGTGCTGATGATGTCCACCAACAACATCCTCAGCCCGGCCAACGGCAAGCCGATCATTGTGCCTTCCCAGGACATCGTGCTTGGCCTGTACTATCTGAGCCTCGAGGTGCCCGAGTACCGTCTGACGCCGGATGAAGCCGAGATCAAGGATGGCAAGGTCATCAAGGCGGCTCCGCCTGCCTATGCGGCCGTGGCCGAGATTGAGGCGGCCCTGCTTTCCGGTGCGCTGAAGCTTCATGACAAGATCCGTCTGCGTCTGGATGCTCAGGATGAGGAAGGCAAGCCGGTCCGTCAGATGATCCTGACGACACCGGGTCGCGCCCTGATTGCCCAGATCCTGCCGAAGCATCCGGCCATTCCGTTCAGCCTGATCAATCGTCAGCTGACGAAGAAGCTGGTGTCCGACGTGATTGATACCGTGTATCGTCACTGCGGGCAGAAAGAGGCTGTCATTTTCTGTGACCGTCTCATGGCTCTTGGTTTCCGCCACGCTGCCAAGGCTGGCATCTCCTTCGGCAAGGACGACATGATCGTTCCAGCCGAAAAGACCACTCTGGTCAACAAAACCACCGAAGAGGTGAAGGAGTTCGAGCAGCAGTATCAGGAAGGTCTGATCACCGCTGGTGAGCGCTATAACAAGGTGGTGGATGCCTGGTCCCGCTGTACGGATGAAGTGCAGGCGGCCATGCTCAAGGAGATTTCCAAGCAGGTACCGGGCAAGCCGACAAACTCTGTCTGGATGATGAGCCATTCCGGGGCCCGTGGGTCACCGGCCCAGATGAAGCAGCTTGCCGGTATGCGCGGCCTGATGGTGAAGCCGTCTGGTGAGATCATCGAGCAGCCGATTGTGGCCAACTTTAAAGAAGGTCTGTCAGTTCTCGATTACTTCACGTCCAGCCATGGTGCCCGTAAGGGGCTGGCTGATACGGCGCTGAAGACCGCCAACTCTGGTTACCTGACACGTCGTCTTGTCGACGTGGCGCAGGACTGCATCATTACCGAAACTGATTGCGGTAGCGAGCGTGGCCTCGTTGTCCGTGCGGTGACGGATAGCGGTGAGGTCGTGGCTTCTCTGGCAGAGCGTGCCCTCGGGCGGACCCTGTCCCAGGATGTGTTCCATCCGATGACGGGTGAGAAACTGCTGGAGCGCAACCGTCTGCTGGAAGAAGCTGATGTCGAGATGCTCGAAGGTGCCGGGATTGAAGCGGTGGAAATTCGCTCTGTCCTGACCTGTGACAGCAAGGCAGGCATCTGCGCTCATTGTTATGGCCGTGATCTGGCCCGTGGTACGCCGGTCAACATCGGTGAAGCCGTTGGCGTGATCGCTGCCCAGTCCATCGGTGAGCCGGGAACGCAGCTGACGATGCGTACCTTCCACATTGGTGGTGCGGCGACCCGTGGTGCCGAGCAGTCCATGGTCGAGGCTTTCCGTGACGGCAAGGTGACCATCCGTAACCGCAACGTCGTCCAGAATTCCCAGAACGTTCCTGTGGTCATGTCCCGGAACTGTGAGATTCTGCTGATTGACGAAACCGGGGCGGAGAAGGCCCGCTACCGTGTGCCTTACGGTGCCCGCCTGATGGTGTCCGAAGGGCAGGAGGTCAAGCGTGGTGACAAGATGGCAGAGTGGGATCCCTACACGCTGCCGATCATCACGGAGCAGGCTGGGACGGTCGAATATCAGGACCTGATCGACAGCATCACGCTGGTCGAGCGGGTTGACGAGGTGACCGGTCTGACCTCACGTGTTGTCGTGGACTATAAGCAGGCCGCCAAGGGTGTTGATCTGCGTCCCCGCCTCCAGCTCAAGGATGCGGATGGCAATGTGGTCCGTCTCGCCAATGGCAACGAGGCCCGCTACTTCCTGTCTCCTGACAGTATTCTGTCCGTGGAGAATGGGGCCGTGGTCCATGCCGGTGATGTGCTGGCCCGTATTCCGCGCGAGGGTTCCAAGACCCGTGACATTACCGGTGGTCTGCCACGTGTGGCCGAGCTGTTCGAAGCCCGCCGTCCGAAGGACCATGCGATCATTGCCGAAGGTGATGGCCGCATCGAGTTCGGCAAGGACTACAAGTCGAAGCGTTGTGTCATCGTACATAATGACGAGACGGGTGAGCGGACGGATTACCTGATACCCAAAGGCAAGCATATTTCCGTGCAGGAAGGTGACTTTGTCCAGAAGGGTGACCCGCTGGTCGATGGTCCCCGTGTGCCGCATGACATCCTCAAGGTCATGGGGATGGAAGCCCTGTCCGACTATCTGGTCAATGAGATTCAGGACGTCTATCGCCTGCAGGGCGTGAAGATCAACGACAAGCATATTGAAGTGATCGTCCGTCAGATGTTGCAGAAGGTTGAGGTTCTGGAGCCGGGTGATTCCACCTATCTCATTGGTGAGACTGTGGACCGGATCGAGTTCGAGCGGGACAACAGGATGCTTCTGGAGCAGGGGCGTGAGCCGGCAAAGGCCATGCCGATCCTTCAGGGTATTACCAAGGCGTCTCTACAGACGCAGTCCTTCATCTCTGCGGCCTCCTTCCAGGAGACAACGCGTGTGCTTACCGATGCCGCCACATCTGGCAGAATCGATACGCTTGGTGGCCTGAAGGAGAATGTGATCGTGGGCCGTCTCATCCCGGCAGGGACGGGCGGTGCCATGCGGCGTCTGCGTAATCTTGCAGCAGACCAGGCCCCGGCTCGCCTCGATAAGGGGAGAGCTGAGGTAGAAGACGCTGCTGAGTGAGGAATTCTGGGGTCAAGCCTCTCTGTTATGGCAGAGAGGCTTGACTCTCGGGCCAACCCAACTTAGGGTCCGCGCCTTAGACAGTTCCCGCCTGTTAAGGTGAAGGAATCGTCCCAGAATAAAAAATAGCATCTGGCACTACTTTTGTTTCTTGGAAAAAAAGGTTAAGTCCAGAGGCAAGTAGCTTTGGAGGAGGGAAGATTCTTTCCTTTCTTCTGTGCAATCGTGCGAAGACAGGCGGTTCAGCCGCATGTCGGTTAGAACGGAATGTCGTGGCGGGGGTTTCCCCGTCAGCATATGGACAAGGATTGGGAAGGGCGCATGCCGACCATCAACCAGTTGATCGCAAAGGGCCGTGAGCCGGCCGCAAAGCGGAACAAGGTTCCTGCTCTGCAGGGATGTCCGCAGAAGCGTGGTGTTTGCACACGTGTTTATACTGTAACGCCGAAAAAACCGAACTCCGCCCTGCGTAAGGTCGCCAAGGTGCGTCTGACCAACGGGTATGAGGTGGTGAGCTATATTCCGGGTGAGGGGCACAACCTCCAGGAGCATAGCGTTGTTCTGATCCGCGGTGGTCGCGTGAAGGATCTTCCCGGTGTGCGTTACCACATTCTTCGTGGTGTGCTGGATACGCAGGGTATCGCAAAACGCCGTCAGCGCCGTTCGCTGTATGGCGCAAAGCGGCCGAAATAAGGGGTATTTGGAATGAGTCGCCGTCATCGCGCTGTTAAGCGTGAGATCCTTCCCGATCCAAAATTCGGAGATGCCGTCATTACGCGCTTCATGAATGCGCTGATGTATGATGGTAAGAAATCTACTGCTGAACGCATCGTTTATGGAGCACTGGAAGTGTTGCGTAAGCGTGGCGGGTCTTCTGCGGACCCGGTGGCCATGTTCCACTCAGCACTGGATAATGTAAAGCCGGCCGTTGAGGTCCGTTCCCGCCGTGTTGGTGGTGCGACCTATCAGGTTCCGGTAGAGGTTCGTGCAGAACGCCGTCAGGCGCTGGCTATCCGCTGGCTGATTGAGGCGTCCCGCAAGCGTGGTGAGAACACCATGCAGGACCGTCTTTCCAATGAGTTGATGGACGCGGTGAACAACCGCGGTGCAGCCGTCAAGAAGCGGGAAGACACTCACCGTATGGCTGAAGCCAATAAGGCATTCAGTCATTATCGCTGGTAATTTTTACCGGTAATAAGGCTTCTGGCCATTTTCTGGTTTCCAGAGTGGCCAGCATGAAGTTTCAGTCATACCTCTGGCCCTTGTGGGTCAAGGTTTTGGAGAGAGACGATGGCAAAGGCTAAATTTGAGCGTACAAAGCCGCATGTTAACATCGGCACGATTGGTCACGTTGACCATGGTAAGACCACGCTGACGGCTGCAATCACAAAGACACTGGCTGAGACCGGTGGTGCAACCTTCAGTGCTTACGACCAGATCGACAAGGCTCCTGAAGAGCGCGCTCGTGGTATTACGATTTCCACAGCTCACGTTGAGTATGAGACGGAAAACCGTCACTACGCTCACGTGGACTGCCCCGGCCACGCTGACTATGTGAAGAACATGATCACCGGTGCGGCCCAGATGGATGGCGCCATTCTGGTTGTCTCCGCTGCTGACGGCCCTATGCCGCAGACACGTGAGCACATCCTGCTGGCCCGTCAGGTCGGTGTGCCGGCTCTGGTGGTCTTCCTGAACAAGGTTGACCAGGTTGACGATCCGGAGCTGCTGGAGCTGGTGGAGATGGAAGTTCGTGAGCTTCTGTCCTCCTACGACTTCCCTGGTGACGATATCCCCATCGTCAAGGGTTCTGCTCTGGCCGTTCTGGAAGATGGTAACCCGGCACAGGGCAAGGAAGCCATCCTGGAGCTGATGAAGGCTGTTGACAGCTACATCCCGCAGCCGGAGCGTCCGGTTGACCGTCCGTTCCTGATGCCGATCGAAGACGTGTTCTCCATCTCCGGGCGTGGTACGGTTGTGACTGGCCGTGTCGAGCGTGGTGAAGTCAACGTCGGTGACGAGGTCGAGATCGTTGGTCTGCGTCCTACCGTCAAGACGACAGTTACGGGCGTCGAGATGTTCCGCAAGCTGCTGGATCGCGGTGAAGCTGGTGACAACATCGGTGCTCTGCTGCGTGGCACGAAGCGCGAAGATGTTGAGCGTGGTCAGGTTCTGGCAAAGCCGGGCACCATCACCCCGCACAGCAAGTTCAAGGCTGAGGCCTACATCCTGACGAAGGAAGAGGGTGGCCGTCATACGCCGTTCTTTACCAACTATCGTCCGCAGTTCTACTTCCGTACGACGGACGTGACGGGTGTTGTGACCCTGCCGGAAGGCACCGAGATGGTGATGCCGGGTGATAATGCTACCATGGATGTCGAGCTGATTGCTCCGATCGCCATGGACGAAGGTCTCCGCTTCGCTATTCGTGAAGGTGGCCGTACAGTGGGTGCCGGCGTGGTGGCTTCCATCAGCGCCTAAGTCCCTGCTGACTTCGGAATCTGGTGCCCCGGTCGAATTTTTTTCGGCCGGGGTTCCATTTCTAGGAGAAATGCAGTAGGACGGCATCCGGTTTATTAAGGATGAAGTGAAATCATGGACGACCAGAACATCCGCATTCGCCTTAAAGCGTATGATCATCGCGTGCTGGATAACAGCACGAAAGAGATCGTCAATACGGCGAAGCGTACGGGTGCGCGGGTTCGGGGTCCCATTCCCCTGCCGACGCATATTGCCCGGTTTACTGTGAATCGTTCACCGCATGTGGATAAGAAGAGCCGCGAGCAGTTCGAAATGAGAACGCACCGCCGGCTGCTCGACATTGTCGAGCCGACCCCGCAGACCGTGGACGCCCTCATGAAGCTCGATCTCGCCGCTGGCGTAGATGTCGAGATTAAACTCTAAGGTCCAGACGATGCGTACCGGATTGATTGCAAAAAAGCTGGGGATGACCCGGCTCTTTAAAGAAGACGGCACACATGTGCCGGTGACGGTGCTGCACCTTGATGCTGTCGAGGTTGTGGATGCCCGTACACAGGAGCGTGATGGCTATACGGCTGTCCAACTTGGTATGGGGGCTGCAAAGGCCAAGCACGTCACAAAAGCGAACCGTGGGCATTTTGCCCGTGTGAAGGTTGAGCCCAAGAAGAAGCTGGCCGAGTTCCGTGTGGCAGAGGATGCCCTGCTGGGACCGGGGACGAAGCTTTCTGCTGCCCATTTCGTGGTTGGTCAGAAAGTGGATGTCACGGGCCGCAGCAAGGGTAAAGGTTTTGCTGGTGTCATGAAGCGCCACAACTTTGCCGGTCTTGAGGCGACACACGGCGTGTCCATCAGTCACCGTTCTCACGGCTCTACAGGTCAGCGCCAGGATCCTGGCAAGGTCTTCAAGGGCAAGAAGATGGCTGGTCACCTCGGTGACAAGCGCGTGACAACACAAAACCTCGAAATTGCTGCTGTGGATGAAGAGCGTAACCTGATCATGGTGCGCGGTGCTATCCCAGGTGCCAAGAACAGTGTTGTTCTGGTTCGCGATGCAATCAAGAAGGCCCGTAATGCGGACGCGCCATATCCGGCAGCGACCGTTGAGGCCGCCGGGTGAGGGATATGGAATACGATATCAAAACCCTCGAAAACGGAAGTGCCGGTAAAATCGCACTGCCGGAAGAGATTTTCGGGATTGTTCCCCGCAAGGACATCATGGCCCGCGTCGTGAACTGGCAGCTTGCCAAACGTCGTGCTGGCACACACGCAACAAAGGGCAGGGGTGTCGTTTCTGGCACAACCAAGAAGCCGTATCGCCAGAAGGGGACAGGTTCTGCCCGTCAGGGCTCTCTGAGAGCTCCGCAGTTCCGTACCGGTGGTGTTGTGCATGGTCCGGTCGCCCGTGATCATGGTTTCGACCTCCCCAAGAAGGTGCGTCGTCTCGGGCTGCGCTCTGCCGTTTCCCAGAAGGCTTCTGAAGGCAAGCTGATCATCCTGAAGGATCTGGCTGGCGTTGAGAAGACCCGTGAGGCTGCTGCCCGTCTGAAGGCTCTTGGCTGCTCGTCTGCGCTGATCGTGGATCAGGTTGCTGACCAGCCGTTTGCCCGTGCGATTGCCAATCTGCCCAAGATTGATCTCCTGCCCACGATCGGGGCAAATGTTTATGATATTCTCAAGCATGATGTGCTGGTGATTACCCACGCTGCTCTTGAGGGTCTCAAGGAGCGTCTGGCATGACAACGAAAACAGTTCTGAATGCACGCAAGGCGGCTGCTGGCCTGTCTCAGGAAGCTCTGTTTGATGTGCTGCGTGCACCGCTGATCACTGAAAAGGCAACCATGGCTTCTGAGAAGAACCAGGTTGTGTTCAAGGTGGCTCTGGAAGCAACGAAGCCGCAGATCAAGGTCGCTGTCGAGAAGCTTTTCAACGTCAAGGTGGCTGGTGTCAGCACCCTGATCCAGAAAGGTAAGACAAAGCGCGTCAAAGGTCGTCCGGGTCGCCGTTCTGACATCAAGAAGGCGTATGTCCAGCTTGCTGAAGGTCAGTCAATTGACCTCACAGCGAAGCTTGGTTGAGGCGCGGGGTAAGATACCATGGCATTGAAGCACTTTAATCCCACGACACCAAGCACTCGTGGTACCGTGCTGATTGACCGGAGCGAGCTCTGGAAGGGCAAGCCCGTCAAGCAGCTTACGGAAGGCAAGAACAAGACTGGTGGCCGTAACAACTACGGGCGTACAACCGTGCGCTTCCGTGGCGGCGGGCACAAGCAGTCCTACCGTTATGTTGATTTCAAGCGTCGCAAGTTCGATGTTGTCGGCACGGTCGAGCGTCTGGAATATGACCCGAACCGTACGGCCTTCATCGCACTGGTCCGCTATGAGGATGGTGAGCTGGCCTATATCCTGGCTCCGCAGCGCGTGAAGGCTGGTGACCGTGTGGTTGCTGCCCATCATGCTGACGTCCGTCCGGGCAACGCCATGCCGCTGGCTTCCATGCCGGTTGGTACGATCATCCACAACATCGAGCTGAAGCCCGGTGCTGGTGGCAAGCTGGCCCGTTCGGCTGGCAACTATGCCCAGCTCGTTGGCAAGGATGCCGGTTACGCACAGATCAAGCTGCAGTCCGGTGAGCTGCGTATCGTGCGTGCCGAGTGCATGGCAACTGTTGGTGCGGTTTCCAACCCGGACAACATGAACCAGCACTTTGGTAAGGCAGGTCGTCGTCGCTGGATGGGGCGTCGTCCACACAACCGTGGTGTGGTCATGAACCCCGTCGACCATCCGCATGGTGGTGGTGAGGGTCGTACCTCTGGTGGCCGTCATCCTGTCACACCGTGGGGTGTGCCGACCAAGGGCTACAAGACCCGTACCAACAAGAAGACGGACAGCCTGATTATCCGTCGTCGTAAAACCGGCAAGTAAGAGAGGGGCATAGAAGATGGCACGTTCCGTCTGGAAAGGCCCGTTCGTCGACGGGTATCTGTTTGGCAAGGCTGAGAAGGCCCGTGCATCGGGCCGGAATGAGGTGATCAAGATTTGGTCCCGTCGTTCCACCATCCTGCCGCAGTTCGTCGGGCTGACGTTCGGCGTCTATAATGGTCAGAAGTTCCTGCCTGTGCAGGTGACGGAGCATATGGTCGGTCATAAGTTTGGTGAGTTCTCACCCACCCGTACTTATACCGGTCATGGTTCCGATAAGAAGTCGAAGCGAGGCTGAGCATGAGTAAGCCTAAGCATATCCGTACCCTAGCTGATACAGAGGCACAGGCTGTTGCCCGCAACATCCGTGTCAGCCCACGCAAGCTGAATCTGGTTGCTGCCACGATCCGCAACCAGCCGGCAGGCAAGGCAATCGCTGCGCTGACGTTCTCCCGTCGCCGTATCGCCCAGCAGGTCAAGAAGGCTCTTGAGAGTGCCGTGGCCAATGCAGAAAACAATCATCAGCTTGATGTTGACAAGCTGGTGGTGAAGACTGCTGAGGTTGGCAAGTCGATCGTGATGAAGCGCTTCCATGCACGGGGCCGTGGTCGTTCTGCTCGTGTTGAGAAGTTTTTCAGCCACCTGAAGATTGTTGTTGCTGAGCGCGCTGAAGCTGAGGAAGCTCCGAAGGCCGGCAAGAACTCAAAAGAGCAGAAGGCAGCCTGATCTATGGGACATAAGGTTAATCCGATCGGGCTTCGGCTCGGTGTCAATCGTACATGGGACAGCCGCTGGTATGCAGGCGGGGATTATGCCCGTCTGCTCCATGAGGATCTGAAGCTGCGCTCTTTCCTGCGCAAGAAGCTTTCGGGTGCTGGTGTTTCCCGTGTGGTCATCGAACGTCCTGCCAAGAAGCCTCGTGTGACGATCTACGCTGCACGTCCTGGCGTGATCATCGGCAAAAAGGGTCAGGACATTGATGCCCTGCGCAAGACCCTCAGCGCCATGGCCAAGGCTGATGTCGCTCTGAATATTGTCGAGATCCGCAAGCCGGAAATCGATGCGACTCTGGTGGCAGACAACATCGCCCAGCAGCTGGAGCGCCGTGTGGCCTTCCGCCGTGCGATGAAGCGCTCCATCCAGTCTGCAATGCGTCTGGGTGCCCAGGGTATCCGCGTGACATGCAGTGGACGTCTTGGTGGCGCCGAGATCGCTCGTGACGAGCAGTATCGTGAGGGTCGTGTACCGCTGCATACGCTGCGTGCCGACATCGACTATGGGACTTCTACAGCGCACACCACTTACGGTTCCTGCGGCGTGAAGGTCTGGATCTTCAAGGGTGAGATCCTGGCTCACGACCCGATGGCCCAGGACCGTCGTGCTGCGGAGCAGGCTCCTCAGCGTTAAGGGGCGGGGGGCTTCCCCCGTCTTTTATCCGAGGTGCTTGATGTGAGGATAGAAAATCATGCTTTCTCCAAAGCGGACAAAGTTTCGTAAGGCCCACAAGGGCCGCATTCATGGGATGGCCAAGGGCGGTACGCAGCTGAATTTCGGTGCGTATGGTCTGAAGGCTCTGGAGCCTGAGCGTATCACGGCTCGTCAGATCGAGGCATCCCGTCGTGCCATCACGCGTGCCATGAAGCGTGCCGGACGTGTCTGGATTCGTATTTTTCCTGACACTCCGGTCTCGACAAAGCCGGCAGAAGTGCGTATGGGTTCCGGTAAAGGTAACCCCGAGTACTGGGCAGCCCGTGTGAAGCCGGGTCGTATCCTCTTCGAAATTGAAGGGGTGCCGCCGGAGGTTGCTCGCTTGGCTCTTAGCTTGGCAGCTGCAAAACTGCCGATCAAGACCAAGTTCATTCAGCGTATCGGGGAGGCTTGAGAATGGCTGAGACGACCTATAAGGTTGCCGAGCTGCACGCAAAGAGCGAGGATGAGCTCAAGGCTCTCCTGCTGGATCTGAAGCGTGAGCAGATCAACCAGCGTTTCTCTGCGGCTACAGGCCAGTCCGAGAACACCAGCCGTGTCAGGATCGTGCGTCGTGCTGTCGCCCGCATCAAGACACTGCTGAACCAGTCGAAGAACCGTGCGGGCGCAAAAACGTCCGCCGCCAAGTCCTGAGAGGAGACGGACGATGCCCAGGCGCGTCCTGACAGGGCGGGTGACAAGTGACAAGATGGACAAGACGGTGACCGTTCTTGTTGATCGTCGTGTCATGCATCCGCTCTATAAAAAGTTTATCCGCCGTTCCAAGAAGTATGCAGCGCATGATGGCGCCAATGCATGCAAGGTTGGTGATGTGGTTCGCATCGTTGAGTGCGCACCTCTCTCCAAGCGTAAGACGTGGACGGTCGTTTCCCGTAATGGAGTCGATGTTGCCGAGGCCGCTTCGACTTCTGTCGGCGCATAAGGGGGTAGACACATGATTCATCCCGAGACCAACCTTGACGTAGCTGACAACTCCGGTGCACGTCGGGTGCAGTGCATCAAAGTGCTGGGTGGCTCCAAGAGGAAGACCGCCTCGGTCGGCGACATCATTGTCGTATCCGTCAAGGAAGCAATTCCCCGCGGGAAGGTGAAGAAGGGTGACGTCCATCAGGCTGTCATCGTTCGCACATCTTACCCGGTGCGTCGTGCAGATGGCTCCGCCATCCGCTTTGACCGGAACGCTGCTGTCCTGCTGAACAAGCAGCAGGAGCCGATTGGTACGCGTATTTTTGGCCCGGTTGTTCGTGAGCTGCGTGCCCGCAAGTTCATGAAGATCATCTCCCTGGCTCCGGAGGTGCTGTAATGGCTGCACGTATCAAAAAAGGTGATCAGGTTCTGGTCCTGACAGGGCGTTCCCGCGGTGTGCGTGGGGAAGTCCTTTCCGTTCTGCCGAAGGTGGAAAAGGCTGTGGTGCGTGGCGTGGCTGTTGCCAAGCGCCACTCCAAGCCGAACCGTATGGGCGAGGGTGGCGGCATCATCGAGCGTGAGATGCCTGTTCATCTGTCCAATCTGAAGCTGATCGACCCGAAGAGTGGTAAGCCGACCCGTGTTGGTTTCCGTGTTCTGGAAGATGGTCGCAAGGTCCGTGTTGCCAAGGTGACCGGCGAAGTGATCGAAGGCTGAGGAGCGAACGATGAGCGATAACAAGAGTGCCGTTCTGCCCCGTCTGCAGCAGGAATATCAGGACAAGCTCCGCGCCAAGCTGCGTGAGCAGTTCGGGTATAAGAGCGACATGCAGATCCCCAAACTGGAGAAAATTGTCCTGAACATGGGGGTCGGTGAGGCTGCTGCTGACCAGAAGAAGCTGGATGCCGCTGTTGAAGAGATGGCTCTGATCTCTGGTCAGAAGCCGGTCAAGACTGTGGCACGCAAGGCTGTTGCGGGCTTCCGTATTCGTGAAGGGCTGCCGATCGGTTGTAAGGTAACGCTGCGCAAGGCTCGCATGTACGAGTTCCTGGATCGTCTGGTGACGATCGCCATGCCGCGTATCCGTGACTTCCGCGGTCTTCCGGCGAACAAGGGCTTTGATGGCCGTGGCAATTTTGCCATGGGTCTGAAAGAGCAGATCGTGTTCCCGGAAATTGATTATGACAGGGTTGATGCCATCCGTGGTATGGACATCATCTTTGTGACAACGGCAAAAACTGATGAAGAAGCGAAGGCTCTTCTGAAGGCATTTGATCTGCCGTTCGTGTCCTGAGCGACAATTTTTCGTATCAATCACGGGAAAATGGACTTTCCCCCTTCACATGAGGGGGGAGTTTCCGTTACAAGTCCGGTGATTGGAAAACCGTCGGGATAGGCCTGACAGGTTCCGGGAGAAGATTCGAGATGGCGAAAGTCTCTGCGGTGAACCGTAATAATCGTCGTGCTGCCATGGCGCAGCGTGACCTTGAAAAGCGGACCGCTCTCAAAAATACTATCAAGAACCGCTCTCTCTCCATGGAGGAGCGCTTCGAAGCGACACTTAAACTGGCCAAGCTGCCGCGTAATGGGTCCCAGACCCGTGTGCGCCTGCGTTGCAAACTGACCGGTCGTCCCCGTGGGAACTACCGCAAGTTTGAACTGTGCCGTATTGCTCTGCGTGACCTTGCTTCTACGGGGCAGATCCCCGGCATGGTCAAGTCCAGCTGGTAAAAGGGTAGTCTGAATGTCTATGTCTGATCCTTTGGGTGATATGCTCACCCGGGTCCGTAACGCTCAGCGTGCCCGCCATGCTGCCTGCGTTGCTCCGGCGTCCAAGCTGCGTGCCAGTGTTCTTGAAGCACTGAAACGCGAAGGATATATCCGCGGTTACACGACCGAGGAAGTCCGCAAGGGCATTTCCCAGTTCCGTATCGAGCTGAAGTACACAGATGGTCAGCCGGTGATCCGCGAGATTCATCGCGTGTCCCGTCCGGGGCGCCGTGTGTACTCCAAAATCAAAGAGCTGCCGCGTGTTTATGCTGGTCTGGGTGTTTCCATCCTCTCCACGCCGCGCGGTGTTCTTTCAGACGTCGAGGCTCGGGCTGCCAATGTTGGTGGCGAGATCCTCTGCCGCGTCTTCTAAGGAGGGAATATGTCTCGCGTAGGTAAATATCCTATTGACCTCCCCGCAGGCGTGGAAGCAGCTGTCAAGGACGGTATGTTCTGCGTCAAGGGTAAACGTGGTGAGCTTAGCGTGCCGGTATCTTCTCATGTTGATGTGAAGATTGCCGACGGCAAGGTTACCGTGTCTCCGCTGGGTGGTCGTACCAACAAGAGCTGGACGATGTGGGGGACATCCCGTGCGGTGTTCGCCAACATGATCAAAGGTGTCTCTGAGGGCTTCCAGAAGGGGCTTGAGATCCAGGGTACGGGTTTCCGTGCTGCTGTTCAGGGTTCCAATCTGGTCATGAACCTCGGTTTCTCTCACGATGTGATCTATCCGATCCCGTCCGATGTGAAAATCACGACGCCCCGCCCGACAGCCATTCTGGTTGAAGGTAACGACAAGCAGCGCGTTGGTCAGGTAGCTCTGGATATCCGCAGCTTCCGCAAGCCCGAGCCTTACAAGGGCAAGGGTGTCCGGTATGAGACCGAAGTTCTGCGTCAGAAAGAAGGTAAGAAGAAGTAATGGCATCGCTGCAAGGATTGCAGGAACGCCGCCGCAAGCGGCTGCGTTTCCAGCTTCGTCGCAAGAGCGGCGGCCGGCCGCGTTTGTCGGTCTTCCGTTCCAGCAAGAATATCCACGTCCAGGTCATCGACGATGCCCGTGGAATTACGCTGGCCAGCGCCTCTACGCTTGAGAAGAGTGTTCGTGAAGCCGGTAAAACGGGTGCGAATATCGCAGCAGCTACCGTTATCGGTAAGCTCGTTGCCGAGCGCGCTGTCAAGGCTGGGGTCAAGGAAGTCGTGTTCGACCGTGGCTCCTATCTCTATCATGGCCGGGTGAAAGCCCTGGCAGAGGCTGCCCGTGAGGGCGGGCTGTCTTTCTAAGGAGGATCACACATGGCACGTGAGCCAAGAGAAGGCGGCCGTGGTGGTCGTGAGCGCGAGCAGGGTGATGAGCTGGTTGACAAGCTGGTAACCATCAACCGTGTCGCCAAGGTTGTTAAGGGTGGTCGGCGTTTCGCCTTCGCGGCTCTGGTCGTTGTTGGCGACCAGAAGGGGCGTGTCGGTTACGGTGCTGGCAAGGCCCGTGAGGTGCCGGAAGCCATTCGTAAGGCAACCGAGCGCGCCCGTCGCAACATGATCCGTGTACCGATGAAAGAAGGCCGGACTCTGCATCATGATGCAGTGGGCCATTTCGGTGCTGGTGAGGTTGTCGTTCGTGCAGCTGAGGCTGGTACGGGGATCATCGCTGGTGGTCCGATCCGTGCTGTCTTCGAGAGCCTGGGCATCAGCGACGTTGTTGCCAAGAGCCTCGGGACCCGGAACCCGCACAACATGATCAAAGCTGCTTTCAACGCTCTTGAGCGTGCAAGCAGCCCGCGTCAGGTTGCGGCCCGCCGTGGCAAGAAGACATTCGAGCTGTTCGGACGTCGTGAGCAGTCAGAGACGGAGGCTGCCAATGTCTGAGACAAAAGGCAAGACAATCCGGGTGACGCAGATCGCTTCTGTGATCGGTTCCAAACCGGGTCAGGCGGAAACGGTGAAGGGGCTGGGCCTGCGTGGCATCGGTTCCAGCCGTGAGCTGGAGGATACCCCTTCTGTCCGTGGCATGATCCGCAAGGTGTCCCACCTGGTGAAGGTGGAGGGTTGATATGAACCTGAATGAATTGCGCGACAACGCCGGGGCACGCTATCACAAGAAGCGTCTCGGGCGTGGTATCGGTTCCGGCAAGGGCAAGACCTCCGGAAAGGGTCACAAAGGTCAGAAGGCACGCTCCGGCGTGGCCATCAATGGCTTTGAGGGTGGTCAGCTGCCGATCTATCGCCGTATGCCGAAGCGTGGCTTCGTCAACATTTTCCGCAAGGAATATGCTGCGGTGAATATCGGTGCAGTGAGCAAGGCTCTGGAGGCTGGCAAGCTTTCCGCCTCTGCTCCTGTGACGGAAGAAGCACTGTACCAGGCTGGTCTGGTCGGTAGCCGCAAGGTTGCTGGTGTGCGTCTTCTGGCAAAAGGTGAACTGTCTCAAGGCGTGAACTTTGAAGTGTCCGGTGCCTCTGCTGCTGCTGTGGCTGCAGTGGAGAAGGCCGGTGGCTCTGTGAAGGTTCTGGCCGCAAAGAAGGATGCTCAGGCTGAAGCCTGAGCCTGTCCTGCCCAGCCTGCTGGGACGACGGTGAACTAGTGAACAGCGTCCCGTACGATGTGCGGTGGCGCTGTTTTCATGAAAGGACGGGGAGATGGCTTCTGCCGCAGAACAGCTGGCCGGTAACCTGAATATGGGTGCCTTCGCGAAGGCGACGGAGCTGAAAAAACGGATCTGGTTCACGCTGGGTGCGTTGATTGTTTATCGACTGGGAACATTCATCCCGGTTCCGGGGATTGATGCCTCTGTGCTGGGGCAGCTTGTTGGGGAGCAGCAGGGTGGCATCCTGGGCATGTTTGACATGTTCACGGGTGGCGCTTTGGGGCGCATGACCATTTTTGCTCTCAACATCATGCCCTATATCAGTGCATCCATCATCATCCAGCTTCTTTCCACGGCTTTGCCTTCCATGGAAGCGCTGAAGAAAGAAGGGGAGAGTGGGCGCAAAAAACTGAACCAGTATACCCGTTATCTGACGGTGCTGATCGCCATCGTGCAGGCCTATGGCTTTGCCATGGGGCTGAGCAGCATGCATACGCAGGCAGGGCTCAGTGCTGTCATCTCGCCGGGTCCGACTTTCCTCGTCTCTTATGTCGTGATGCTGGTAACGGGAACCCTGTTCCTGATGTGGCTGGGTGAGCAGATAACCTCCCGGGGTATCGGGAACGGTATTTCCCTGATCATTTTCTCAGGTATCGTGGCCAACCTGCCTCATGCGCTGGGGAGCCTGCTGGAGCTGGGACGTACTGGCGCGCTGTCTCCGGTTTTTGTCGTGGTTTTCCTGCTGCTGGCGCTGGCTGTCATTGCCTTCATCGTGTTCATGGAGCAGGCACAACGGCGTGTCGTGATCCAGTATCCCAAGAGGCAGGTGGGTAACCGCATTTATGGTGGCGATTCCACGCACATGCCGCTGAAGGTCAATACAGCCGGGGTCATCCCGCCGATCTTTGCCTCATCCGTTCTGCTGGTGCCGGCAACGCTGTCAGGCTTCATGCATAACAATGGTGGATTTCTGGGGCATGTCGGGCAGTGGCTTTCCCAGGGGCAGCCACTTTACATGGCATTTTATGCCTTCATGATCGTCTTTTTCTCCTATTTCTATGCTGCGGTAACCTTCAATCCTGAAGAGACAGCTGAGAATTTGAGAAAGCAGGGTGGTTTTGTACCGGGTATCCGACCGGGTGCGAATACGGCCCGTTATTTTGACCGGATTCTCTCAAGGCTGACGACTATCGGTGCCGCCTACATGGTGCTGGTCTGTCTGCTGCCGCAGTTCCTGATCAACAAATATAATGTGCCGTTCTATTTTGGGGGAACCAGTCTGATCATCATTGTCTCCGTGACGATCGATACGGTCACACAGGTCCAGTCCCATCTGGTGGCCCATCAGTATCAGGGGCTCATCCGCAAGCAGCGTGGCCGGAAGGGAGCCCGTGGCCGGGCGGGCAAGGAAAGAAGGAACTTACGGTGAACATCATTCTTCTTGGCCCGCCGGGTGCGGGCAAAGGGACACAGGCAAAACGTCTTGAAGACAGCCGGGGCATGAAGCAGATCTCAACAGGGGACATGCTTCGTGCCGAGGTGAAGGCGCAGTCACCGATTGGTATGGAGGTGAAGGCGTTGATGGAGAAGGGGCATTTTGTTCCTGATCCGATCATCGTTCAGATGATTGAAAACCGTATCGCTCAGCCTGACTGTGGAAAGGGTGTCATCCTTGATGGTTTCCCGAGGACTGAAAGCCAGGCAGAGATTCTGGACTCCATGCTGAAGGAGCAGGGGCTTAAGATTGATGCAGTCATTCTTCTGGAGGTCAGTGAGGAAGCGCTGGTGAAGCGTTTGTCTGAACGGCAGCATGAAGATGGCTCTCGCAGGGCTGATGATCATCCTGAGGTGATCCATGCCCGGCTGGAGATGTACCGGAAGCAGACGGCCCCTATCCTGCCCTATTATGAGCAGAATGGTCGTCTGAACCGCATTGATGGTATGCAGGATGTCGAAACAGTCGGGAGGGCGATTGATGCCATTCTCGATCGGGCAGGCTCCTGAATGAATGAGCCGATCACGAAAAAGTGATCTTTATGGTTTGACTTGTCTGGCAGGGCAGTATATTCGCCCAGCATAAGGTGAGCGTACGGCCCTGATGGTGGGGCTGGAATCGTTCTGGGGACCGACGCCGGTGAGCGGCCATGGTCCGGTCAGACAAAGATTTTTGTAAACACGGCTTTGGGCCGTGTGGATGGGAGAATTGGCGTGGCACGTATTGCCGGCGTAAACATTCCGACCAACAAGCGGGTGGTCATCGGTCTGCGCTATGTTTATGGCATTGGTCCTTCGAGCGCACAGGCTATCTGTGAGAAGCTCGGTATCGACAATGCCAAGCGCGTGAATGAGCTGTCTGATGATGAGGTGACGAAGATTCGTGACCTGATCGATAGCGATTATCGTGTGGAGGGTGATCTCCGTCGTGAGACGGCGATGAACATCAAGCGTCTGATGGACCTTGGCTGCTATCGTGGCCTGCGTCATCGTCGTGGTCTGCCGGTTCGTGGTCAGCGTACGCATACCAACGCCCGTACCCGCAAGGGTAAGGCTGTTGCCATTGCAGGTAAGAAGAAGGCAACGCGCTGATAGGCGCCGCTTCTTTCACCCTATCGCAGATTTAATAGGACAAGCATACTATGGCCAAGGCTGCCGCACCGCGTATCCGTAAGAAGGAACGTAAAAACATCATTTCCGGTGTTGCTCACGTTCTTTCCACCTTCAATAACACGATGATCACGATTGCTGATGCCCAGGGCAACGCCATCGCCTGGTCCTCCTCCGGCGCACAGGGTTTCAAGGGCTCCCGCAAGTCCACCCCGTATGCAGCTCAGGTTGCTGCCGAGGATGCAGGGCGCAAGGCCCGCGAGCACGGCATGGAAACGCTGGAGATTGAGGTTTCCGGTCCTGGTTCAGGGCGTGAGAGCGCTCTGCGTGCCCTTCAGGCTGTCGGGTTCACGATCACATCCATCCGCGACATGACGCCGGTGCCGCATAACGGTTGCCGTCCGCGCAAGCGTCGCCGCGTCTGATCTGGACGCAAAAATCTGGTAGGTCTGGCTGTCACGAATGGATGGTGCAGCCAGATTGACCTTGGTGAGTTCGTACCGCACGACAGTGCGGGCCTGGCACCGCCATCCTGTGGCGGGCTTCGTTGTTTGAAAGGCCATGATCTTGGTTCTCCAGAAAAATTGGCAGTCTCTCATCAAACCGGAGAAGCTTGAAGTCGAGCCTGGCCCGGTTCCTTCCCGTATGGCAACCATCGTTGCAGAGCCGCTTGAGCGTGGCTTTGGCCTGACGATGGGCAACGCCCTGCGTCGTATTCTTCTTTCCTCCCTTCAGGGTGCTGCTGTTACGGCCATCCAGATTGACGGGGTCCTTCACGAATTCTCATCCGTTGCGGGTGTGCGTGAGGATGTGACCGACATCGTGCTGAATGTGAAGCAGCTTGCTTTGCGCATGCATGGTGAGGGCCCGAAGCGTATGGTTCTCACGGCAACAGGGCCGGGAGAAGTGAAGGCTGGGCAGATTCAGACGGGCCATGACATTGAGATCATGAATCCGGAGCTGGTGATCTGCACGCTTGACGATGATGTCAAGCTTGGCATGGAATTCACGGTGAACATGGGCAAGGGTTATGTCCCTGCTTCTGCCAACCGTCCGGATGATGCACCGATCGGGCTTATCCCCATTGATGCGATCTATTCGCCGGTGCAGCGTGTGTCTTACAAGGTGGAGCCGACCCGTGTTGGACAGGTCACCGACTATGACAAGCTGCTGCTGAGTGTCGAGACAAACGGAGTCGTCACTCCGGAAGACGCACTGGCACTGGCTGCCCGTATCATGCAGGATCAGCTTCAGCTCTTCATCAATTTCGATGAGCCGCGTCCGGTTCAGAATGAAGAGCCGCAGGATGATCTGCCGTTCAGTCGTCACCTTCTGCGTAAGGTGGATGAGCTTGAGCTTTCCGTGCGTAGTGCAAACTGCCTGAAGAACGACAATATTGTGTATATTGGCGACCTCGTGCAGAAGAGCGAGCAGGAAATGCTGCGGACTCCGAATTTTGGTCGTAAGTCGCTGAATGAGATCAAGGAAGTGCTCACAGGCATGGGGCTTTCGCTGGGGATGAATGTCCCGGCCTGGCCGCCGGAGAGCATCGAGGATCTGGCCCGGCGTCTCGACGAGACATTCTAAGAACCCCGGCTGGGAAGTTCGGGTAGAAGGATTAGGGAAACAACATGCGTCATAATCTGAGCGGACGTAAACTTGGCGTCACCTCCACTCATCGCGCTGCGATGTTCCGCAACATGGCTGTTGCGCTCATCAAGCATGAGCAGATCTCCACGACTCTGCCGAAGGCCAAAGAGCTTCGCCCGGTTGTCGAGAAGCTGATCACGCTGGGCAAGCGTGGCACACTTCATGCACGCCGTCAGGCTTTTGCCCAGCTGCGTGATGATGCCATCGTCACCAAGCTCTTCTCTGAGCTGAGCAAGCGTTATGCAGGCCGTGCAGGTGGCTACAGCCGTGTGCTGAAGGCTGGCGTCCGCTATGGCGACAATGCCGACATGGCCGTGATTGAGCTGGTCGAGCGTGATGTCGAGGCCAAGGGCAAAGATAGCGGCCCTGTTCAGAAAGAAGATCAGGAAGCTGCTTGAGCTTTTTCTCCAATGGGAGAATAAAGGAAAGGTCGGTGCCATCAGGCATCGGCCTTTTTTCACGGGGTAAGAGTACCCGATAGAAAAGCAGGTAATGCCATGAGTTCTAATCTGAAAGACGTAAGCAGCCCGATTCTGGGGATGGTGCAGGACGTAATTGAGGATCTGGTAATGGACCATCCTTGGGGATGGACTGGATTTGCTTTTTTCGTAGGGATACTTTTGGGCCGAAAGAAGAAGCCTTGTCAGGAGCAGCAGCCTTCCTGAAGGCACGGGACAGAATCATGTCCTCGTGGAAAGGCGTCTCTCTCCCCAGAGGAGAGGGCGCCTTTTTTGATGCGGTCAGTTTTTGTCTTTCTGGATGAAGCTGGGCAGGAAGGGATTGTCAGTCTGGAGGGAATCCTTGCTGGGTAGCTGGTCTGTGCTCCAGCCGCCACCAATATCGGTGATGAGGCGGATGACACTGTTGAGGCGCTGCTGCTGTATCTGAAGGCGGGATTCTTCATATTGCAGGGCTGTCTGCTGCGCCGTGATGACAGTGGTGTATATCTGTGTTCCGGCCAGATACTCGTTCATGGAGACTTCCACGGCCCGCTGTGCGCTCTCTACAGCCTGATTCTGGTAGGTCATCTGGTCGCCGAGATAATGCAGGTTGGAGAGCTGGTCCTCCGTATCCTGCAGGGCCTTCAGCACGACCTGTCTGTAATTGGCAACAGCGTTGTCGTAGTCGGCTTCGGCTTCCCGTACGGCAGCGGAACGGGCCCCACCATTGAAGAGGGTCTCGCTGGCGGCTGCACCGAGCGACCATGTGCGTGTTGCCAGCTGGATCAGATGCTGGATAGGATTTCCGCTGTAGCCATAGCTGGCTGACAGGGTGATCTGCGGATAGAAGGCCCCGATCTCGTACCCGATTTCAGCATTGTATCCTTCCATTTCCCGCTCGGCCTGGGCGATGTCTGGTCGCCTTTGCAAAAGGTCGGAGGGGAGGAACTGTGGAATGGGTGGCAGCGTGAAGGGCAGCGGTGCATGGGGAATGGTCAGGTCAGCCGGAGGACGGCCGATCAGCACGGCTATGGCATGCTCGTATTGGGCACGGGCCACATGGGCGTTGGCCAGACTGGCCTGGGTTGATTCCAGCTGGTATTTGGCCTGTAGCACACTGGTGGGGTCGGCGACACCGGCGGCCAGCTGGTTGCTGAGAATCTCCAGATTATGCTGGTACAGGCCGACATTGCGTGTGAAGAGGTCAATCAGGCTGTCCTGATAACGCAGGTTCATATAATCGGTGGCCAACTCCAGCTGGTAGGAGAGCTGCATGTTGGCCAGCAGGGCTGCGCTGGACTGTGTCGAGCTGACCTGCTGTTCTATCTGCCGCCGGATCATGCCCCAGACGTCAATCGTCCAGCTGGCACTGGGCCCCATGGTCCAGGTGTTGGTGGTGTTGACGAAGGTATGGGGTTCGGCATTCAGGCCGCTGATGGTCCTGCCCCCGCTGGAATTGCGGTTGAAGCCGAATTTGCCGTTGAGGGTAGGGAAAAGGCTGGCCCGCACGGAGTCGATCATGGCCCGCGCTTTGCGGTATTGCGCCTCATACTGCTTCAGGCTCTGGTTGGAACGGCTGACTTCCTCTTCCAGTCCGTTCAGCGTGGGATCATTGAAAACGGTCCACCAGTTTCCCTTGGGCATGTTACTCATGGCCGGATTGGCTTTTGTCCAGCCCTCAGGTGGAGGGGCTTCTTTGAAGCGTGAGGAGATGATCGCTTTTGGCCGGTGATAATCCGGCCCGACCATGCAGCCCCCCAGTGTAGCAAGCAGGCCTGTTGTCAGAACGGCAGAGCGAAGGGCACGAAAGGGAAGCGACATGAAAATCCGGGCGTGATGATGGATAAGGTAATGTGTTGTGTGAGGAGGTGTTATATCAGATGGAGGCACGTTCATGAGCATTATTACGTTTTTGGAATAAAGAATATCAGCGAGCTGAGGGAAGCCCGGTAAGGTGCTAGCGGTATCTTGTGGGGAAAGAAAGGCAGGATGTGATGTTTTGCATGACTGAGCCAGGATGGCAAAAGATGTGCAGTAGAATTTTTAACAAGCTCAGCCTGTCTGAATGTGGTGTGATGACAGGTCTGTATGTGGATGCCTATTCCTTCCGTCACAGGTCTGTCGGTCCCCACGCATGGCTGAATTTATGATTTCTTCATCTGTTTGATCCAAAAAAAGAATATATAAGATACGATGCATACAACCATCAGGTATTTCAGTCTTTCTGAAGCAATTTTCTTTCTAGGGAATGATTCGATCACATCTGTCATGGCGTATTGGAGGAGATTTTTGTTTTTCCAATACGGAGGGCAGATTACGTCATGTATGTTTCTTGAAGAGTGAACGCTGCACCCTGTGGCTCAGCCGGTCGAGTGACAGATAGACAAGTGGTGTCGTATAGAGTGTCAGAAGCTGGCTGAGGCAGAGCCCCCCCAGGATGGCGAGGCCAAGGGGCTGGCGCATTTCACTGCCATAATCACCACCGACAAGCAGTGGAACGGCTCCGAGGGCAGCGGCTGCCGTTGTCATGAGGATAGGGCGGAAACGCAGATGGCTGGCTGTGAGAATGGCTTCCTCTGCCGTCTTGCCCTGATGGCGGGCATGGGTGGCAAAGTCGATCAGCATGATGGCATTTTTCTTGACGATGCCGATGAGCAGAATGACGCCGATCAGGGTCAGAAGTGAAAAAGGCTGCCCGAACAGATCAACGGTCAACAGAGCCCCCACACCGGCAGAAGGCAGTGTGGAGAGAATCGTGAGTGGGTGGATCAGGCTTTCATACAGGATGCCCAGCACGACATAGACGGCTACCAGTGCTGTGAGGATCAGGAGTGGCTCCCGGCTGACGGATTTTTTCAGACTGGCGGCGTTGCCGGTGAATCCCCCCTGTATGGTGTGGGGAAGGTGAAGGCGGACCATGGTGCCTTCCACCGCCTGTATGGCGGGTCCCAGGCTGGCCCCCGGTGCCAGATTGAAGGAGATGGTCGTGGCGACAAATTGGCCTTGATGGTTGACAGCAAGCGGCGCATTGACTGCTTTCAGCGGTCCGAGCAATGGCAGGGGGACCATGGTTTCGCTGCTGGTGGTAACAGCCGAACCATTGGAGGCTGACCGGCCACCGGCCAGAGCATTGGCCACGGAATTCAGATAGGAAAGCTGGCTCTGCGACATGGTGGCAGGGCGGCTGCTGGCCCGGACACGGATGTTGTTGGACGCATAGGCCCCGTTGGCCGTTCCCCCTGTAATACTGACACGCATCTGTTCCAGAAAAGCGGGATCGGCCCAGAAAACGGGCGCAGCTTCCATGATGACACGGTACTGGTTGAGGGGCTCATAGATGATGGAGGCAGCCCGCTGGCCAAAGGCGTCGTACAGGGCGTTGCTGACAAGCTGTGGTGTGATGCTGTAGCGGGCCTCCATGTCCCGGTTGATGGCCAGCGTGATGCCACGGCCACCTTCCTCCACGTCGGAGGTCACGTCCGAGAGCATGGGCAGGTGGGAGAGCGCCGTCACGACCCGGGGTGTCCATTGATACAGCTCCTCCGCAGAGTCGCCCTGAAGGCTGTATTGATAAGCGCCGTCTGTTGATCGTGCCCCCCCGCCGATCATGCTGGGCAGGCGCAACCTGATGGAAAAACCGGCCCTGTGTCGGAATATGTGATTCAGCCGGTTGACCGTGGCGGAAATATCATCGTTCCGTTCGGCTTTTGGCTTCAGCGTGACGAAGAGATTCACGGAGTTGGCGGAACGCTTGCCCGGCCCCCCAATGACACTGACGACATCCGGGTCCTTTGCCAGCCGCTTTTCCACCCGGATGGTCAGGGCCTGCAAGGCATGGAAGGAAATGTCCTGGTCAGCTACCAGCCGTCCCATGAGCATGCTTTCATCCTGCTGGGGAAACAGTTCCTTCGGCAGGATGACGAAGAGCCAGCCTGCCAGCAGCAGGCTGAGAGGCAGGGAGAGCAGTACGGGTACGGGATGGCGCATGATGGCATGGAGTGACCTCATGTAGCCTGCTGTCAGCATCCGGAAGCCATCATCCAGCCTGGTCCCACACCAGCGCAGGCCTCGCCGGACCAGACTGGGGCGGTATCTGTCCCCCGGGGCGAGCAGCAGGGCCCCGAGCATGGGGGTCAGGCTGAGGGAGAGCAGCATGGAGACGCAGAGTGCCAGAATGATCGTCATGGCAAATTCGTGGAAGAAGAGGCCGGATACCCCTTCCATGAGCAGGATGGGCACAAACACGACGATCAGCGACAGTGTGATGGAAATGACGGTGAAAATGACTTCTCCGGTGCCTTCTATGGCAGCCTGCTGGGCTGTCTTGCCCATTTCCCGGTGGCGGGTGATGTTTTCCAGCACGACGATGGCATCATCCACCACAAAGCCGGTCACGATAGTCAGGGCCATGAGCGACATGATGTCGAGCTGATAACCAAGGAGATCCATCAGGGCGAATGTGGTGACGATGGAGGCGGGAACAGTAATGGCCGGGATGAGGACGGCAATACCGTCCCGCAGGAAGAGCAGCACCACGAACACGACCAGAATGACGGACAGGATGAGCGTGCGCTGCGTATCGGCCAGAGAGGCCCGGATGGTGATGGACCTGTCCAGCTGGAGGTCCAGTTTCGTATTGCCCGGCAGGGCCGTGCGCAGCTGGGGCAGGCGGGCTTTCAGTCCATCGGTTGTTCTGATGACATTGGCCCCGCTCTGGGGATAGACGGTACAGATGATGTCCGGCTCACCGTTGACATAACCGGCCTGTCGGAGGTCCTCTGCACTGTCCACGACATCAGCCACGTCGGAGAGACGCACAGGCTGGCCGTTGCGGTAGGCGATGATGAGAGACCGGTAGGCACCTGCTTTCGTGGCCTGGTCGTTGGTGGCAAGGATGAGGCGCTGCCCCTGAAGCTCTATGAAGCCCTTTGGTGTATGGGCGTTGGCGGAGGTCAGGGCGGCCCGGATGTCCTCAAAGCCGATGCCGTAACGGAAGAGGCGCAGGGGGTTGATTTCCACCCGGACAGCAGGCAGCGCACTGCCATGGATGTCCACATTGCCTACCCCTTCGACCTGGCTGAGGCCGGGCATGATGACATTGTTGGCAAAATCATAGAGCTGCTGCGGCGTGCGGGTGGGTGAAGTCAACGAAAGGACCATGATGGGCGGCCCGTTTGCGTTGGCCTTCATGTAGCTTGGGTCGCTGCGCAGGGTGGTGGGCAGGTCCTGCCGGGCGGCCCGCAGGGCGGACTGTACATCCCGGGCAGCCCCGTCAATGTCCCGGGACAGATCGAACTGGAGAAGAATCCGGGTCTGGTTCACGGTGGACTGGGAGGTGATCTCCCGGATTCCAGCGATGGCGCCAAGGTGGCGCTCCAGTGGTTCGGCAATCGTGCTGGCGATTTCGGAGGGAGACCCGCCCGGCTGGTTGGCAATGACCATGACAACCGGAAAATCGACATCAGGCAGGTCGGAGACAGGCAGGTTCACATAGCCGATGCAGCCTGCAAGGAACATGGCCAGTGTCATGAGGATGGTGCCGACAGGCCGGGTGACGAAGAGGCGGATCAGACTCACGGTGTATCGGCAGGCAGGCCGCTGTCATCGGCTGAGGTCCGGAAGAAGCGCTTCACCCTCAGGCTGCACTGGTTCATGAAGAGATAGATGACAGGTGTGGTGAAAAGGGTGAGAAGCTGGGACAGCATCAGCCCGAAGACGATGGCCACGCCCAGTGGGCGGCGCAGCTCCGCCCCTGTCCCGACACTGAGAAGTAATGGCAGCGCCCCAAAGAGGGCAGCAAGGGTTGTCATGAGGATGGGGCGGAAGCGCAGCAGGGCGGCCTGGCGTATGGCTTCGGGAGGTGCCAGCCTGTCCTGACGTTCGGCCTGGAGGGCGAAGTCGATCATCATGATGGCGTTCTTCTTCACGATGCCGATGAGCAGCACGATGCCGATGATGCCCATGATGTCCAGCGGCATACCGAATGCGTACAGCCCGAGCAGGGCACCGATGGCCGCCGAGGGCAGGGTCGAAAGGATCGTCACGGGGTGGATGAAGCTCTCATACAGCACACCCAGCACGATATAAACGGCCACGATGGCAGCAACGACCAGCCCCAGCTCATTGGTCAGGGAATTCCGGAAGGCGGCTGCTGTCCCCTGGAAGGCTGTCTGGAATGTGGCGGGCAGGCCTATCTTCTGGCGGATATGGTCAATGGCTGTCGTGGCCTCCCCCAGCGCATGATGCGGTGCGACATTGAAGGAGATCGTCGTGGCGGGGAACTGCCCGTAATGGGTGATGAGCAGGGGAGACACGATGCGGGAAAGGCTCGTGACCTGGAGGAGCGGGACCAGTCCCGATGTGGGCTGGCGGCTGGGGCCGCTCGTGCTGCCTCCGGCCTCCGAAGAGATGCCGGGCAGATAGAGCTGGGAGAGGCTGCTTTCATGTTTCTGGAAGCGTGGGTCCGTCTCCAGAATCACGCGGTACTGGTTGGACTGCGTGTAGATTGTGGACACCTGCCGCTGGCCGAAACTGTCATAGAGCAGGTTGTCAACCGTCTGCGGGGTGATGGAGTAGCGGGCACCGTTGGTCCGGTCCAGCGTCAGCATGGCGGTCAGACCATCCGCCTGAAGGTCGGAGGTGACCCCTCCCAGAGAGGGTTCATGTTTCAGCGCATCAAGGAAGCGGGGCACCCAGAGGGAGAAGTCATCATAATCGGGTGTTTCCAGCAGGAACTGGTACTGCATGGCCGAAACGGATGATTCCAGTGAGAGGTCCTGTACGGGTTGGGTATAAAGGTGAACTCCCGGCAGGGCTGTGGCGGCTTTTTCCAGTCCGGCCTGTATCTCTGCCAGTGAGTGGGTCCGCATCTCCTTGGGCTTGAGATTGATGAGGAAACGGCCGGAATTGAGTGTCATGTTCTGGCCGTCAATCCCGATGAAGGAGGAGAGGCTGACAATATCCGGGTTCTGGAGGAGGAGCGCTCCCAGTTCGGCCTGCTTTTTCTTCATGCCTTCAAAAGAGATGTTGGCTGGCATGATGGAAATACCCTGGATCACTCCCGTATCCTGCGGGGGGAAAAAGCCTTTCGGGATGGACCAGGCCAGCAGGCCGGTAATGATGAGGCTGGCGAGCGTGGTGAGCAGTGTCAGGGGCTGGTGCCGCAGGACGATGCCGAGAGCATGGTCATAATGGCGGATACACCAGTCCATCATCTGGCCGGTTTTTCGGGCGAACATGGCCAGACGACCTTCACGGCGGGTATGGCCATGTCTGGTGGGGCCATGCTCGCTCAGCATCCGGGCGCACATCATGGGCACGAGCGTGATGGAGACCAGGGCCGAGATGGTGATGGTGATGGCCAGCGTCATGGCGAATTCGTGGAAGAGACGGCCTACCACGTCACTCATGAAGAGCAGGGGAATGAGGACGGCGATCAGGGAGACGGTCAGGGAGATGATGGTGAAACCGATTTCCTTTGCGCCCTTCAGGGCCGCAGTGTAGCGGTCGTCCCCAGCCTCCACGAAGCGGGAAATGTTCTCGATGACCACGATGGCATCATCCACCACAAAACCGGAGGCGATGGTGAGGGACATGAGGGACAGATTGTCCAGCGAGAAGCCCAGCATGTACATCGCCGACAGGGTGCCGATCAGCGAGAGGGGGACGGAGAGACCCGGAATGATGGTGGCCGGAACATTGCAGAGAAAGACGAAGATGACCCCCACGACGAGCAGCATGGCCAGAACAAGCTCGAACCCCACATCCTTGACGGACGCCCGGATGGTGGTCGTGCGGTCGGTCAGGGGGATGATGTCGATGCCCGGTGGCAGTTCCTGTTTCAGGCGGGGGAGGATGGCCAGCACATTGTCCGCCACGGCAATGACATTGGCACCGGGCTGCCGCTGGATGTTGAGGATGAGAGCCGGTGTCCTGTTGGCCCAGGCGGCAAGCTGGCTGTTTTCTGCGCCCTCCACCACGCGCCCGACATCACGGAGGCGGATGGGCCCATTGTTCTGATAGGCGATGACCTGGTCCATCAGCTGTTCGACAGACTGTATCTGCCCGTCAATCCGCAGGGAGGTGGCGTGCTGGGGACCATCGAAGGTCCCTGTCGGAGAGTTGACGTTGACTGTGCCGATGATGGTCCGGACCGTATCCAGTGCAATGCCGTAGGAGGTCAGCTTTGGAACATTGATCTGCACCCGGTAGGCCTTGCGGTTGCCTCCAGAGAGCGTCACCAGCCCGACGCCGGAAATCTGGCTGATCTTCTGGACAAGCCGTGTGTTGACGTAATCCTCCACCTCCGGCAGCGGCATGATGCGGGAGGTGATGCCCAGCGTCATGACAGGCGTGTCCGCCGGGTTGACCTTGGCATAGATGGGGGGTGCAGGCAGGTCGCTGGGCAGCAGGGAGCCGACATTGTTGATGGCGGCCTGCACTTCCTGCTCGGCAATGTCCATCTTCATGTTCAGCCCGAAGCGCAACGTGATGACGGAGGCGCCGCCGGAGGACTGTGAGGTCATCTGGTCCAGCCCGGCCATCTGTCCCAGCTGTGTTTCCAGCGGGGCGGTGATGGAGGTGCTCATCACGTCCGGGCTGGCACCGGGATAGAAGGTGGAGACCGTGATGGTGGGATATTCCACTTCCGGCAGGGCCGAGATGGGCAGGAAGTGGTACCCCAGCACACCGGCCAGCATGATGGCCAGCATGAGCAGGCTGGTGGCAACGGGACGTTCGATGAAGATGCGTGAGGGATTCACGGGCTCGGGCTTCCGGTCGGCGGGCAGGAGAGGGGCGTGGGCATCCTTGCAGGCATCAGTGCGGTTGGGTGGTGGCAGGGTTCGGGGAGGAACCGGGCCCGGCAGCAATGGTGACCCTGCTGCCAGGGCGCAGATGGTTGACGCCATCTGTCACGACCTGGTCCCCTTCCTGGAGACCGGAAAGAATGACGGTGTGGTGGTCATCGTTATAGCCTGTCTTCACGAGGCGGATGGCCACGGTCATGTCCTGCTGTACGGCATAGACAAAAGCACCGTCAGGGCCTGTCTGTATGGCATTGCCGGGCACGACGAGGGCGTCTTTCAGTGTCTGGACGAGGAGATGGGCATTGACGAACTCATTGGGGAAAAGCCGCTCCGTTTCGTTGGGGAAGATGCCGCGCAGGCGTACGGTCCCCGTAGCCGTATCAATCTGGCTGTCCAGCGCATTGACCGTCCCGGTAGCGAGGCGGCGGGTGTTGTCGCTGCTCCAGGCTTCTACGGTCAGGCTGGGATGGCTGTTCAGCTGGTCCTGCACATCCGGCAGGCTGTTCTGCGGCAGGGTGAAGATGACGGAAATGGGCTGCATCTGGGTCAGGGTTGTCAGCCCGCCGGATTGCCCGACCGTGACATAGTTGCCGGCATCCAGGGCACGGATACCCACCCGGCCATCCACCGGGGCGACGATGTGACAGTACAGGACATTTAGTGCGGCATTGCGGACATTGGCCTCGTCAAAAGCGACCTGCCCTTCAAGCTGCTGGACGGTGAAGGCCTGGTCCTGTGCCAGCATGGCCGATGTGGAGTTCTGCTTTATCAGCTTCTGGTAGCGGGCATTGTCCACACGGGCCTTGGCCAGCTGCGCACGGTCGGCGGCCAGGGTGCCCATGTACTGGTGCAGCGTGGCCTCATAGGGGCGGGGGTCGATCAGTTCCAGCTCATCCCCACGGTGGACGTGCTGCCCTTCCTGATAATAGACCGCCAGTATGTGCCCGCTGACACGGGGTGTGATGGTGACGTTGGTGATGGGGACAACCGTACCGAGCAGCTGGAGAATGACCGGCACATCGGCCCGGTGGGCAGCCTCCACGGCTACGGCCTGGGCGACGTCGCCATGGGCCATGGTGGTCTGCCCACCACCGGCATGAGGACGCAGGACAAGGAAAAGCAGGATGGCGACCAGGGCAGCCCCGATGATCCACCATTTTTTCCCCCTGCCGGGCTGCCGGGTTTCTGAAGCTGGGGCGGCGCTCATGGTCGCAGGGCACTCCTGTAGGCTGGGGAAACGGTGCATGACATGCACATCATCGACATTATGTCAGAAAGTCCGGCGCATATTAAAGATGATTGGCCAGAATTGCACCTAAACATTCGGCAGTCACAAAAATACCTTCCTCCTGAGGGAGGAGGACGGCTGTCCCCCTCTTGAAGAAAATCCATGAGGGTTACATATCTGCGGGGTGGCCCCGTCATGCAGTGCACTGGGGCCCACAGGTGAAACGGTGCATGGAAATGCATGGCGCTGATTGGGAGTGATGGAATGGTTGATACAACGTCGATGAAGGCCGAGGGTTTCGTGCAGGAAGCCAAAGGTCGGCTGAAGGACACGGTCGGTGCGATCTCTGGTGATGCTGCCATGCAGGCCGGTGGGAAGATTGACCAGCTGGGTGGTCGTGCCAAACATGAATTTGCGGATCTCTACGATGCCAATGAAAGCCGCCTGGAGGCTGTAGCCGCTTTCATTCAGGAGCGTCCTTTCGTTGCCCTGGGGATCGTTTCCCTTGTTGGGCTGGTGATCGGACGCCTCTTCTTCAGGAAGCGTGGCTGAAACAGGGAACAGGAGGCCGGAGAGGGTTCATGCACTGGTATTACGAACGGGATGGTCGGGAGGTTGGGCCAGTATCGCAGAGCGAGATGGTGCGGCTGATCATTCATCGTCATATTCGGCCGCAAACCCTCGTCTGGCATCCGGGTTTCGGGAATGAGTGGCGTCCGGCCAGCAAGGCTGGGCTTGTGTCGCCTTCCGCCGGTGTGCGGCTGTTTGTCACCGTGGGTGGGCGGTCATCCACACGGGACGAAGGAGTGGCGGGAGCGGTGTCGTCCGTCTGGGCCTGGTTGATGCTGGTTCCCGGGCTGGTTGACCTGCTTCTTCTCGTTGTCGGGCAGCGGACACATTGGGCGGTCACGCCGGACCGGCCGGTAACGGGTGTCTGTATTTACGTCATCCTGTTTCTGACGCTGATAAAGGACCGCCAGACCTTGGCCCGGGCTGGGGTGAAACCTCCTTCTTTCTGGTGGTGGCTGTTCTTGCCGGGTTATTTCTGGTGCCGCATGAAAGTGCTGCGCCGTGGGGTGGGGCTGTTTGCTGCCTGCCTTTTCCTGGGGTTCCTGGAAGCCGGAATTCTTCTCTCCAATCCTCCACCGGGTTTTGAACCGCTCCTGAAGCTGAAACAGGCAGAAAAACCGGTTGCTTCGTCCCCTCGTGAGCTTCCCCGGCAGGATGGTCAGGCGTCTCATGGTGATGGAGGGCCCGGGGCATCTTCTGATGGAAGTCCGGACCAGAACGGGCATGTGGAGCTCTGACGGCCAGACGGCTTCTGTCTGTCCGGCCAGCAGGACATAATTTTTCCTATTGACTCATTTTATTTCAAAAAAGGTCTTTCCTTTCGACTCGGAGTGATTCAGAATCGGCCTCACGTTGATGATGTGCCGTGTGGGGCGAGTGGAAGAAGGACCCGATGCCGGATTACAGCCTGGAAGAACAGTATGACGGGCTTGTAGCCGGTGTGGACGAGGTCGGCCGTGGCCCTCTGGCTGGGCCGGTCGTGGCGGCTGCGGTTGTGTTCCGTGCGCCACCATCTCCTCTGCTGTCCGGACTGCTGGATGACTCAAAAAAGCTGACGGCCCGCCGCCGGGAGAAGGCTTATGCCGCTCTGTTGGAGGATGATACGGTCTGTGCGGCTCTTGGTGCGGCATCCGTCCCGGAGATTGATCGGCTGAATATTGGTCAGGCCTGCCATCTGGCCATGCGGCGGGCCATGGTCCGTCTGGCCGAGGCGTTGGGAGAATGGCCCGCCGTTGCCCTGATTGATGGCAACAGGGCACCATCTCTGCCTTGCCGTGTGGAGACGGTCGTCAAGGGTGACAGCCGGAGTTTGTCCATTGCGGCAGCTTCCATCCTGGCGAAGGTCGTGCGGGACAGGCTGATGACCCGTCTCGCCATGCGCCATGGTAATTATGGTTGGGACCGGAATGCTGGTTATGGCACGGCACATCATCTGACGGGACTGAAAGAAGAGGGGATAACCCTCCATCACAGGCGCAGTTTTGCCCCTGTGAGACAGATGATCGCAGCAAAGGTTCACGCAGCATGAAAGCGGATATGCCCCTGAACAGGATTTTACGCGGGGAATGTGTGGAGGTGATGAAGACACTTCCGGATGCCAGCGTGAACTGCGTGTTTGCTGACCCTCCCTACAACCTTCAGTTGCGGGGAGAGCTTCGTCGCCCGGATGAGAGCGTGGTGGATGGCGTGGATGATGACTGGGACAAATTCACGGGCTATGAGGCTTATGATGAATTTACGCGTGCCTGGCTGGGTGAGGCACGCCGTCTGCTGCACAAGGACGGAACCATCTGGGTGATCGGCTCCTATCACAATATTTTCCGTCTTGGTGCGATCATGCAGGACCTGGGGTTCTGGATTCTTAATGACATCATCTGGCGCAAGTCGAACCCCATGCCCAACTTTCGGGGGCGTCGCTTTACCAATGCCCATGAAACGCTGATCTGGGCTGCCCGGGGGCCGGAGAGCAAATACCGTTTCAACTATCAGGCGATGAAGGCACTCAATGAGGACCTTCAGATGCGGTCGGACTGGTACCTGCCTCTCTGCACGGGGAATGAACGGCTGAAGAATGATCACGGGCTGAAGCTGCACCCGACCCAGAAGCCGGAAAGTCTGCTGCACCGGACCCTGCTGGCCGCAACGGTAGAAGATGATGTGGTGCTGGACCCGTTCTGCGGGACAGGGACTACCCCAGCCGTGGCTAAAAAGCTGGGGCGCCGTTATCTCGCCATTGAGAGGCATCCGGATTACATCAAGGCAGCAGAAGCCCGGCTGGAGCGGGTGGAAGTTCTGCCAGCAGACCAGCTGGAGATCACTCCGGCCAAACGGGAGATGCCCCGCATTCCGTTCGGGTCTTTCGTGGAGAATGGCAGCCTGCCCGCCGGTACGGTGGTATATGATCGCCAGAAGCGGCTGAAGGCTCGTGTCTCACCGGATGGAACGCTGGTATCCGGCCAGCATCGGGGATCCATTCACAAGCTGGGGGCCCTGCTGACCAATGCGGCCTCCTGCAATGGCTGGACATTCTGGTATTTTGAACGGGACGGGCAGTTCCTGTCCATTGATACATTGCGGCAGGAGACACATCTGCTGCGCCGAACTGCCTGAAAAACGGCTTTTCAGAGATGTGAAGGGGAGGGACGACGCATGGATTTTCTGGAGACACATACCGGGCTGGTCATTGCCGTCATAGCTTTGGTTTTTGCCATTCTGTTTCATTTCATCATCATGCGCCCGCAGAAGAAGTCCGCTTTTGTCTGTTTCTGTTGGGACCTGCTGATTTTTCTCATCTGTCTGGCGGGCATTTCCATCATCTATTATAGCGCTCTGCCGCTAATGGCTTCATCGTGACCATCCGGCAGCTGCCATGAAAAAAGCCCTTTCCGTCAGACCACGGGAAGGGCTTTTTTCATGATCAGTCATGCTTTGTGAAAGCAAAGGAAGAGGCTCAGGGCGCAGTCCGAGGGGCTGGAGCTTTCTGCGGATGGGATGTGCGATGCACGATAGCGTGGGGCCTGCGCTGTGGGGCATGGGCTGTTCCAGTCCGTGCCGGAGGGGCTGCCGGCCCCCCGAAGCCCAGAAAGCCGACCGAGGGGACGGGCTGGCCCGGATTTTCCACAACAGGCGCAGGAGCACGTGCGGCAAGGCTGGCCTGGCCATTGACGGTAATATGGCTGCTGTTCTCATCATGCGTGGCGCTGGTGATGAGCTTGCCATCGGGATTGTAGGTCCGCAGGGAAAGCAGCTGGAACATGATGTCATTGCGGCCAAGGTCTATGGCAAGGTCCAGAGGCGTCTGCTCCAGCACGTTGCGGGCATTGATGTCAGCACCACGGCTGAGGGCCTCTTTGGCGCCGATGAGTGACCCACGGTTGATGGCATCAAACAGGGCGGCTGTCGGGTTGATGTCCATCCGGGCATGGCTGTTGTCGCCGCTGTCCGTCTCTGCGCCGGGCAGGGCCGAAGGTGGCGCTGCACGTCGTGCATCCTTGCGGGCCTCGGCCTGTTTCTGGGCGTCCATGGCTTCCTGCTCGGCCTCGGCTTCATCGGCGGACTGGGCATGGGCCCGGTGTGGCAGAACCACAACGGAGGCAGCCGAAAGACCGATGGCGAAAGCGAGACGGGGCAGGAATGAACTCAATGGACGCATGATCGGGAACAGTGCTTTCTTTTCTACCAGCTACGGGGGACAGGCCGCAGGCATCATGTCAGGCAGTGGCAGGGCCTGTCAATTTCACAGGGTGACGGCACCACAGCATGGACTGCTGTCATTTTACCGTCCTTCACGCCACCAGCCAAGGCCCATCATGGCAAGAATGAGGATGAGGGCCAGCCATCCTGGCAGAAAAGCCGTGCTGGATCCGCCCGCTGCAAGGGCCGACTGATGCAGGGGCAGCCCTGCCCAGCCTGTTCCATGCAGGGGATGGCCTTCGGCGACCTGTCTGATCTCCGGGATGGTCCCTGTTCCGAGCCAGAACAGGCCACCACCGGAGCGGCTCACGAGGGAGGCCATCCTTGTGGCGGTACTGCGCAGGTCCTGGTCTTCCAGCGGGTTGGTTTCAGGCAGGGCCACGGTCGTGCTCAGCCCGCCCTGCTGGACGGTCCATATCCGGCCATTCTGCTCAGGCCGTGATGGCAGGGGCAGGCTGCCTGTCCAGATACCGTCACGCCTCGGCACGGGGGAGAGGGGAAGGACAGCATGATGGCCATCCGGGTCGATGATGTCAGCCTGAACATTGGCTAGAGGAGCCAGACTGGTGCGGCTGACATGCAGCTGCCCCTGCTCGATATGGGCGTCCAGCTGGTTTTCTTCCAGTTCCGGCTCCTTCATCAGCCAGTGTGAGAGGCGGCGCAGCAGTTCGGCCTGTGGTCCTCCACCTTTTTCTCCACGGGACCAGAGCCAGATCTGGTCTGAGAGAAGCATGGCCACACGCCCCTGTCCCTTCTGGTCCAGCACCAGCAGCGGTGCCCCTGAAGGTGTGGCCAGAAGGGTACGGCCCTGCGTCTGGTCCGTACGGAGTGCCCTGTACCATGGGCCCCATTCTTTGCCCCAGGGGCCCTGTTCCGGCAGGGCCTGCGTGACGGGATGGGACAGCCCGAGGGTGGTCCGTCTGGGGGAGAAGGGCTGTGTCATGATACCCTGTTCAGAGGGGACATGGGCAGGGAGGATGGCGCCGACAGGTGTATCCTGCAATGTGCCCGGCTGTGTCATTTCCGGCCCACCAACCACAAGCAGCCCACCGCCCTTGCGGACATAGCGGGCAATATTTTCCAGATAACTCTCCGGCAGAATGTTCTGGTTGCGGAAGCCATCCAGAATGATGAGGTCGAAGCTGTTGATCTTTTGGGCAAAAAGCTCATGCGTGGGGAAAGGGATCAGGGCGAGGTCGGAGAGGGGGGTATCATCTTCCGTATCGGGGGATCGCAGAATGGTGAAGTGGACCAGATCAACAGATGGATCGGCCTTCAGCAGGGTGCGCCAGACACGGGCCCCCTGATTGGGTACACCGGAAACAAGCAGGACACGCAACCTGTCCCGTACGCCCTGAAGCTGGATGATGGTACTGTTGTTCCGCAGGGAAGCTTCACCCGGCAGGGGGGAGGCCGTGAGCTCCTTCAGGGTAAGCCCGGCATGGGTGACGGGGACATCCAGCTCCACGGGCTGGCCGCTCTTCGTATGGGCGAGGATGTTCGTCTGGCCGTCAGGGCCATGGTCCAGAATATCGACAGGCTGCCCGCCAGGCGTTCCCAGATCATCGACCTGAACACGGATATGGGCCGTCTGGCCGATGATGACATAAGGGGGGGCACTGAGAACCCGCAGCCGCCGGTCCGTTTCCTCCCCTCTGGCGGAAAGCAGGAGATGCAGGGGAATGATGCGGCCTGTCATGTCCTTGAGGGACGGGGGAAGCTGGTCGGGAATGTCGTGATCCATTCCGTCCGTGAGCAGGAAGATGCCTGCCGGATTGTTCAGGGAGAGGGCGGCATGGTCCATGGCGTCGAAAAGGCGTGTGCCCTGGCCATGCCCGCCAGAAACTTCCAGCTCATGGATTGTCAGGTCATGCAGTGCCCGGCCCTGGCGCAGCAGTTGGGCACGAGCCTGCTGGACGAAGGCTTTCCGTTGCCCGATGTCCATGGAAGGGGAAACATCCACCACGAGGAGGGCATCCTGTGGCTGGGTCTGCATGTGGGGGTGTATCTGCCGGGGGTTGGCCAGCCAGAGCAGCCCCAGCAGGATGGCACCCACCCGCCAGAGGACATCCCGCCTTCCGCGCAGGGCACCATAGAGACCAGGGAGCAGGCATAGGCCCGCCAGTGCTGCAAGCAGCCAAGGGGGCAGGAATGGTGCCCAGATGATGGAAGACAGGGCGTCCGTCATGGAGCCTCACTTTCATCAGCGTCATCAGGGCTGTCATCATCCCCGTTCCTGAGACGTTTCAGCATCTCTGGATAATGGCGCTGGTCGTTCTTGTAGTTGCCGGTAAGGGCATAGATGATGGTGTTGAAACCAAAGCGGTAGGCCAGTGTCCGCTGATTTTCGCCATCAGGAATGACGGCGAAAGGGTGCTCTCCATTCTGGTCAATGGCCCAGGCATGGGCCCAGTCTGCATTGCCGATGATGACAGGGCTTACGGTTTCGCTGTCATCATTGTTCCCCTGCCGGGCGACATAGACGGGCTGTCCAGCAATGCGACCGGGAAAATCGTGCAGCAGATAGAAGGTATGGGAGAGGGTGTGCTGGTCGGTCAGTCTGGCAAGCGGTGGGATGGGCAGTCCCTCCATGGCCTGTCTGAGGGCGGTGCGGGTAGCCTGGCCATCCGTACCGTCCATGGCGCTGCCTGCGCCCATCTCATCAATCAGGATCATGCCATTGTGCTGGAGGTAATGGGCAAGCGCTGTTTTCCCGGCTGGATCCAGATGGGTGCCGGGTATGACAGGCCAGTAGAGGAGAGGATAGAAGGCCAGATCATCCTGTCCCGGCACGACCCCTACGGGACTGTCCAGATGTGTGGTGCTGCGCTGGTTGAGGAAGTGCGTCAGCCCTTCAAGCCCCTGTTGGACTGCCTCATCCGTGTCTGCGTTACCGGTCTGTATATGGGCCAGACGGATGGCCAGAGCCGCAGGAGGAACAGGAGCCTGCGGGGCCGAGGCTGGTTGCCCCGTCGTAGCGGCCTGCAACTGCGTCACGATGAGCAGCCCGGCTCCCAGGGAAAGAGTGGCGTTGCGGGCCATGCGGAACAGTCCGGCCCGACCGAGGGAGAGGTAGAGGTCCAGCAGGATCAGCCCGAGGGCCAGCAGCATGAGGGGTGGCCAGAGGGGCTGTTCTGGCGTGGCCTGCCCTGCTGCCCTGATCGGACCGAGAGCGGCTTCATCTGCCATAGGGGGCTGATGGTCTGCCAGATTGAGTGGGTGATGCTGGGCAGCCCCTCCGTAGAATCCGGCCTGATGGAGGGCATCGACAGGCTGTTCTGTCGTGCTGGGCAGCGGGCGGATGGCGGGGGATGGCGGTACGAGGGTCTTGTCGAGAGTCAGGACCCGCCATGGCGCCAGGGCGTCCGAGGTGGTGTGATTGGTGCCTGTCTTTGTCTGCATGATGGGAGTACGGGTGATGAGACGTTCCATCATCTGGGGGAAAAGGCCGGAGAGTGGCAGGCTGGACCAGTCTGCCGTCGGGGTGATGTGGAAGAAGACGATCAGGCCGCCGCCTTCCTGCCGGGCAGTTACGAGGGGGGTGCCATCGGTCAGCGTGGCCCAGACATGCCGGGACAGGTCACCCGTGGGCTGGGCCAGAAGTTGACGGGATACGGTGGCGTCTTCGGGGATGGTCAGCCCGGCGAAAGGGGTGTCTCCCGGGAAGGGAGCCAGTTTCTGCGGGCTGCCCCACGACATGGGGCCCCCCAGTTGCCTCATGCCGGAGAGGAGGGGCACGGGCAGAAGAGCAGCGTCATCGTCTTTCATGGTCTGCTGGCTCTGGCGGGCCAGTTCCGGCCCTGCGAAGCGGATCAGGATGCCTCCTTTGCGGACCCAGCCGAGTATGTCGCTCAGCCCCGCATCGGAGAGTGTGCCATCCGTGGCGATGATGATGTCCGGGTGGCGGGGCAGGAGACTGTCCACAGTGCCCTCCTGATAGGGGATGACAGCCTGCAGGGCACGGGTCAGGTAGAAGCCGCTACCTGTCAGCGGTGTATCATCACCATTGATGTGCAGAAGGCCAACCCGGTGCTGGTCCATCCTGCCGGGTAGAAGCACCATGCCTGCCGGACCGGAAACGGATGGCAGGCTGAAGGCATCGAAATGGTCCGGGTCAGGCAGGGTACGCCAGGTTCCGGTAGGAAGTGGCGTATCGGCCAGGACGGCGAAATGTCCGTCTTTTTCCAGCGTCATGCCCAGCAGGCGGCGTGTCTGCTCCGGGCAGTCGGGGAGTGTTTCCGCCTGTGCCGTCAGCTGGCTTTCCTGCCGGATGGAAAGACGGATGAGGTCGCAGCGGGGCCAGCGTACATCTTCGGTCCGGTGGGCAGGCTGAAGGGCGGCACGCAGGGCCTCATCCCCCGGCTGTGCCAGGCCATTGGAAAGTGCGATGACCGTTGCTCCATGCAGGTCCGGGGCGAGCGCCTGAAGCTGGCGGGCGAGGGTCTGCCGGTCCCCAGGCCATGTGTGGGGGGACAGACCGGCAAGAAACTGTTGCAGGGCAGTGCGGTCACCGGGCTGGAAGGGGCGAGGCATGTGGCCGTCCGCCTCTGGCGTGTTCAGCAGCAGGGTCACCCGCCCGCCGGAGCGGAGTGTGGCTTCTCCCAGAGCGAGGGCATTTTTCCTGCGGTCATCCCAGTGTGGGGTGGCCGCCCAGTCATCATCCAGAATGAGAACCAGTTTCTGCGGGGTCTGCTGGTCCTGTCCGGGGAGATGGAGTGGCCGGGCAAAGGCCAGAACGAGCAGGGCCAAGGCAACCATGCGCAGGAGCAGGAGCCAGAGCGGCGTGCGTGCGGCATCCTGCCGGACAGGCGAGAGCCTGCGGAGCAGGATGAGAGAGGGGAAACGCTGTTGCCGGGGGTGGGGAGGAATGGCCCGGACCAGCCACCACAGGGCAGGCAGGAGGAGCAGGAACAGCAGCAGGTAAGGGGAGAGAAGGATCATGCCCGCCCCCGCAGGAAGGTGTGGCAGTCCGCCAGGACAGGCAGGGCAGGATGGTCGGTGACATGGAGGCGGAAGAAGGGCGCCTGTCCCTTTCCGATCTTTTCAAGCTGGCTGAAATGTTCGGTCAATCGGGCCTGATAGGCCTCATGCAGGTTCTCCGTGGCCGGGAGTGTCAGGTCCGGTTCAGCCTCGCAGCTGGTAAACTGGACAGACCCGCTGAAGGGCAGGCGATGCTCCTGTGGGTCCAGCACGGCCAGCAGGGCGATGCGGCCGGGATGGGTGGCCAGCGGCGCCAGGCAATGCTGCATGGTGGCCTCTTTCCAAAGGAAGTCACTGACGAGCAGCAGAGCTGCATGAGGGGGAACAGCTGTCAGGCTGGGCAGGACCGCATCCCTGCCAGTATCGTCACGGGGAGGAAGCTGCATGAGAGCATGGGCGAGACGGGGCAAGGCCTGATGACCGGAAAAACGGGACCGGAAGCCAGGAATGCCCACATCCTCACCGCCCAGCAGGGCTGCCTGCCCAAGGGCCAGGGCATCAGCCAGAGCGGTGTCATGTTTGCTGGGCAGGCTGTTGGCAGACCGCCAGCGCATGGAGGCAGAGGGGTCAACCCAGATGAAAAGTGGCCGGGGGGCATGCTGCTCCCGCTCCCGAACCCAGAGCAGGTTTGGTTCCGGCGAGCGGGCAGACTGTTTCCAGTCGATCAGGGAGGCTGGTTCTGTTGGCTGATGGGGACGGAACTGCCAGAATTCATGTCCGTCCCCGGCTCTGCGGTTGCCGTGAGGGCCACTGCGCAGCTGCTTTGCCAGCCCTCGGGCTGAGAGAACCAGCTCCGGCAGGGAGACAGGCTGCGGGGCGGCATCACGCCCTTTGCGAGTGCCAAAAAACCGCTGGAAGAAGGAGGATGTGCTGGCCATGTCCGTACTCTGGGAACCGCCCTGGGAGCCCGGCCTAGCCGAGGCGCTTCAGTTGGGCGGCAATGAGCTGTCGGGCATCCACACCCTGCGTCTGGGCGGCGAAGCTGATGCCCAGGCGGTGAGCCAGAACAGGCTCGGCCAGCACACGGACATCTTCCATCGAGGGGGAGAGACGGCCATGCAGCATGGCCCGTGCCCGGCTGGCAATCATCAGGGCCTGGGCAGCACGAGGGCCGGGGCCGTAATCCAGTGACTGACGGACCTCGGCACTGGCTGTTTCATCCTGTGGCCGCAGGCCCCGGACAATGGTCAGGATGGCTTCCACGACCGTTTCCCCGACCGGCAGCGTGCGGACGAGTTTCTGGGTGGCCAGAAGCTCTGCGGTGGAAAAGATGCGTTCGGCCTTCCGTTTCGTGGCCCCTGTGGTCTGGAGCAGCATCCGGCGCTCGGCCTCCCGTGCCGGAAAATCCAGCGGAATACGCATCATGAAACGGTCAAGCTGGGCTTCTGGCAGGGGGTAGGTTCCTTCCTGCTCGATGGGGTTCTGGGTGGCCAGAACATGAAATGGCTTGGGCAGGGGCCATGTTTTGCCACCCTGCGTGACGTGCCCCTCCGCCATGGCCTGAAGCAGGGCGGACTGGGTGCGGGGGCTGGCGCGGTTGATCTCGTCCGCCAGCACCAGCTGCCCGAAGAGGGGGCCGGGCAGGAAGCGGAAATGGCGCCTGCCCTGTTCATCCTGCTCCAGGATTTCCGCCCCGGTGATGTCGGAGGGCATGAGGTCTGGCGTGAACTGGATGCGGCTGTCTTCCAACCCCAGAACATGGGCGCAGGTATTGACCAGCAGCGTCTTCCCCAGCCCCGGCGCCCCGAGCAGCAGCGCATGCCCCCCCCCCAGCAGGGTTGTGAGGACATGCTCGATGACCGTTTCCTGCCCGAGGACGATTCGGCCAATTTCCTGTACGAGCGTTTTCAGCCTGGGGGCCAGCCCATCAAAGGCACGGACCGTGTCATCATGGTGGAACGCCCTGTCCTGGGGGGAGGATGTCGGGCCGGAGGCAGAAGGATGCTGGGTCATTACAGATTCGGAAACAGAGGGTAGGGGGGTTTTAACAGGCCGGGATCATTCCCAACTCTGGGGCAGGCGGTAAGCTACCATGTAAGAGGCCCTTTTAAAAAGAGAGGGTCGCAGGAAAGTGGCACACCATCATGCAGGTCCATCGTGATGGAAGGACGGAAAGGGAGGAGATCATGAGCATCAAGCCTTATGAGAGACCGGTGCCCCCGCTGGAGGGACCGGATGAGGCCGTGATGTCCGAGGACGAGATGGTCCTGCACCTGCCTTTCCATATCCGGCGGGACGGGACATGGCTGTACCGGGGGACGCCCATCCGGCGCAAGGCCATGCTCTGCCTGTTCGCCTCCTGCCTCGACCGGGACCGCCAGGGACGTTACTGGCTGCGGACGCCGACCGAGGCTGGCGTCATACAGGTGGATGACGTTCCCTTTCTGGCGGTGGAGCTGGATTTCAGAGGGTGCTCGGAAAAGACGCAGACATTGTGCCTGCGGACCAATCTGGATGAGGTCTTCTGTGTGGATGCGGAGCATCCCCTTCTGTGTGACTGGGACCGCCCGGCTGATGGAGCGACCGTGCCCTACATCCACATGAGGACCGGAGCAGGCGGGCAGCCCATTCTGGCCCGCATCAGCCGGGCGGTCCTTTTCGAGCTGGCGGCTCTGGCCGTTCCGGGCTGCGTGGGGGGTGAACCCTGCATGGGAGTCTGGAGCCACGGGATGTTCTTCCCGCTTTCCCGCCTGCCGGATGAGACCGTGGACGACCTTGAGGAGCTGTGCGTGTGACCATCAGGACACCATCTCCGGCCGCCCTTCTGGCAGCCCTGTCCGATGTGTCCGGTCACGCCGGGCTGGACCGTATCTGGCAGGCCCTGCCGGAGGCCCGGCTGGTGGGAGGCTGTGTGCGGGACCTGCTCTGTGGTCGCGACGTGCATGATCTTGACCTGGCCAGCCCGGTTCCACCGGGAGAAGCCCAGCGGCGGCTGGAAGAGGTCGGTGCCAGGGTGATACCGACCGGCCTTGAGCATGGAACCATCACGGCGGTGATTGACCATCACCCTTATGAAGTCACCACCCTGCGGCGTGATGTCAGTACCGATGGCCGCCATGCTGTCGTCGCCTGGACGGATGACTGGGAGGAAGATGCGCAGCGGCGGGACTTCACGATCAACGCCATGTCGCTGGATCAGGATGGGCAGCTGCATGATTATTTCGGCGGACTGGATGATCTCCGGGCCGGGAAGGTACGGTTTGTCGGGCAGGCGGCACGGCGCATCGAGGAGGATGCCCTGCGGTGCCTGCGGTTTTTCCGCTTTTTTGCCCGTTATGGCCGTGGCGAACCGGATGGCGAGGCCTGTCAGGCCATCATCCGCCTGCGGGAGACGATGACCCGTCTTTCAGTCGAGCGTGTGGCGATGGAGCTTCTGAAAATCCTGTCAGGCCCGCAGCTTCTGCGGACTCTGGAGCTGATGGAGGAAACGGGCACCCTTGCCGTGCTGCTGCCGCATCATGCGCCCCTGTCTGGTCTGGAGCGTCTTCTGGCCTGTGGTGATCCTGCCGAGCCGCTGCATCGTCTTGCCGTCCTGTATCCACCCGGCGGAGGGGACGGGCAGGGCATGGCGGATGTTGGTGCCCATCTGAAACTCTCCAATGAGAGCCGGGACATGCTGGCCGCTTTTGCCAGATACGGGCCGGAACTGGCGGTCACGCTGGATGATGACGACATCCGGCGGGTTCTTTTCCAGCAGGACAGGTCCATCCTGCTGCTGCGAAGCTGGCTGGTGCAGGCGCAGGAGCTGGGACGGCCTGATGGGAGCTGGAATGAGTTGCGGCACCGGCTGGAAACCGTGGAGCAGCCCGTTTTTCCTCTGGCGGGGCGGGACCTGATTGCTCTGGGTGTGAAACCGGGGCCGGAAATGGGGCGGTGGTTGAAACAGACGCAGCACTGGTGGCTCACACAGGGTTGCCGTCCCGATGCCGGGGCATGTCGGGACTGGGTGAGCCACCAGCTTTCCCCTTCCTGAGGGGGCTGCTAGAAGGTCTGCATGACACAGCAGACAGGCAGGCACCCTGCGGACAGGGCAGCGTATGAGGCAACCTTCCCCCTGATGCGGAGGCTCTGGCGGGAGGACATTGCCCGGCACCGGCTCATGCTGTTGGCCGTGTTCGTGCTGACGGTCGTCATGGCCCTGCTGACGGCGGCCTATCCGCTTGTCATCAAGCGGGCGATCGACATGTTCACGGCACATGATCCCCGCATCCTGTATCAGATTCCCCTGCTGGTTGTGGTCGTGACGGGGGCCAAGGCTCTGGCCCAGTATGGGCAGAATGTCTGCGTGCAGGCACTGGTCCTTCAGGTCGTGCGGCGTCTTCAGGAACGCATGTTCACCCATGCCCTGAAGGCGGATGTGGCCCGGATTGAAAGAGAGGCTCCCGCCCGCTGGGCGGCACGCTTCACCACGGATGCCCTCGCCATGAGGGAAGCCCTGACACGTTCGGTCAATGCGCTGGGAGACGTCATCACCATCATCGGGCTTGTCGCCTCCATGATCTGGACGGACTGGGAACTGAGCCTGATTGCGGTCGTGCTGTATCCTCTGGCCATCATTCCCGTGCAGAAGCTCGGGCGGCGGGTGCGCCGGGCCTCCGGCGGGATGCAGGAGCAGGTCGGGGAAGCCTCGGCCCTGCTGACGGAAAGCTTCTCCCTGTCCCGGCAGATACGCATCTACCGGATGGAGGAGCATGAGCATCACCGCATCGGTTCGGCTCTCGACAGGCTGCATGACATGTTCTTCCGTATTGCCAGCAACCGTGCCCGTCTGGACCCGATGCTGGAGGTCATCGGTGGTGTGGCGATCGCTTTCGTGCTGGGGTTTGCGGGCTGGCGTGCCGCCACGGGCGGGGCCACGCTGGGGGACTTCACGGCCTTCATTGCCGCCCTGTTTGCGGCCTCACGTCCTCTGCGTGCCCTGGGGTCGCTCAACACCTCCATGCAGGAAGGACTGGCCGGGCTGGGACGTATCTTTGCCGTGATTGATGAACCGGCCAGCGTGCAGGAACAGCCGGAGGCCCGGCCCCTGCCGGAAGGGCCGGGGCACCTTGTGTTCAGGGATGTATCCTATCGTTTTCAGGATGGGCATCATGCCCTGAAAAATATATCTCTGGATGTGAGGCCGGGGCAGAGCGTGGCTCTGGTCGGGCCGAGCGGGGCGGGGAAATCTACCATGCTGGCCCTGATCCCCCGTCTTTTTGACGTGACGGAAGGGACGATCACGCTGGAGGGGGTGGACATACGGTCCCTCACGCTGGCCAGCCTGCGGGATCATCTGGCCTATGTCAGTCAGGAAACGGCCCTGTTCGACATGAGCGTGCGGGAGAACATCCATCTTGGCCGCCCCTCTGCGACACGGGAGGAGGTGGAGGCACTCTGCCGGATGGCGGCACTGGATTTCGTGCATGATCTGCCGGAAGGGCTGGAAACCATCATCGGTCCCGGTGGGCAGAGGCTCTCGGGTGGACAGAGGCAGCGCATCATGCTGGCCCGTGCCCTGCTGCGTAACCCCCGCCTGCTGCTGCTGGATGAGGCCACCAGTGCGCTGGACTCAGAAAACGAGGCCCGTGTGCAGGAGGCTCTGGCCCAGCTTCGGCAGGGACGGACGACGCTCATCGTGGCGCATCGGCTCTCCACCGTGCAGAGTGCCGATCACATCGTGGTGCTGGATCAGGGCCAGATTGTCGAGACGGGCACCCATGCCCAGCTCATGGCCAGGGCCGGACTTTACGCCCGGCTGGTGAAGGCTCAGGCTCTGGACGCAGCCCGATAGATGGCAAGGATGTCGGGCAGGAGCCGTTCGTAGACGTCCTTCTTGAAGCCCAGATTGTACCTGCCGCTCAGGACATCCTCCGGCGGCACCCAGCGCCATGTGGTGAACTCGATTTCCTCAAACGTGTCGAGCCTGATGTCGCTGTCCTGGCCGGTGAAGCGGAAGAGGAACCACTGCTGTTTCTGCCCCCGATACTTCCCGTGCAGGGCCTTGCCGATAAGGTGGTCCGGCAGGTCGTAGAGAAACCAGCCATCCCGCTTACCGATCATGGTGGCGTTGTTTGTGCCAATCTCTTCTTTCATTTCCCGCCAGACGGCCTGTTCAGGCTCTTCGCCCTCATCAATGCCGCCCTGCGGAAACTGCCAGATGTCCCCCGGCAGGTCCGCACGGCGGGCCATGAAGATTTCGCCTTTCCCATTGAAGAGGACGATGCCGACATTGGGGCGGTAGGCCAGTGTTTCACGCAGGGACATGGGCTTATTTCTTCGTCTTTGCTGCACTGTCGTCCTTGGCCTCATCAGGGGCCGTGTCGTGGGACTGTGGCGGCAGTTGTGGATGGGCGAGCAGGGCGGCCTCATGGGTTGCATCAGCCCCGCCAGTCTGGGCATTGATGAAATGCAGGGCCTGCTGGAGCTGGAAGTCCGTTTCCGGCTTCGTGGGGTCGAAGGCAGGCCATTTGGCAGGGGGCAGACGTTCCACGGTCTTGGCGAAAGCGGGCAGGTCCGTCCGTGGGGCCTCCTTGGGCAGTTTGCTATCCGTGTTGGTGATGGTGTGGGCGAGGTCGGCCTCATGGTATGTAAAGAGGCTGTCATCATCCCGGCTGGCCAGAACGGGCACATCCGGCGTGATGCCCAGCCCCTGGATGGACCGGCCCGACGGCGTGTAATAACGGGCGGTTGTCAGCCGGATGGCCCCCTGGTCGGCAATGGGGATGATCGTCTGGACGGACCCCTTGCCGAAGGTCCGGTCTCCCATGATGATGGCCCGGCGATGGTCCTTCAGCGCACCGGCCACGATCTCGCTGGCAGAGGCCGAGCCGGCGTTGGTCAGGACAATGATGGGCAGGCCGTGGGTGATGTCCTTGCCGACACCATCCCAATGCTGGTTGCCCTCGGGGTGGCGGCCACGGATGGAGACGATCTCTCCATCCTTGATGAAGTCACGGGCCACGGCGATGGCCTGGTCCAGCTTCCCGCCGGGGTCGGAGCGGAGGTCCAGCACGAGGCCGTTCAGTGTCTTGCCGGGCGTCTTGGCGACGGACTGGACCAGCTTGCCGTAAGCCTTGCGCATCTCCTTTTCCAGCGAATCATCAAATTCACTCAGGCGGATATAGCCCGTCTGCCCATAGAGGGCGGAACGGACGATCTGCACATGGATGATCTCCCGTGTCAGGGTCAGGTTCTGCTGCTTGCCAGTTTTTGGGCGCAGGATGGTCAGGGTGATCTGCGTTCCCGGCTTGCCCCGCATCTTGCGGACGGCCTGATCCAGCGTGAGGTTGGCGATGCTCTTGTTGTCCACCATGGTGATGACATCGCCGGACTGGATGCCCGCTTTGGCGGCCGGTGTGCCATCAATGGGGGAGACGACCCGTACATGCCCGGCATCGCCCTGCACCTGTAGCCCAAGCCCACCAAACTGGCCGGACATCTCATCCTGCATGTCCTTGAGCTGCTGGGCATCCATGAAGGAGGAGTGAGGGTCCAGATTGCTGATCATTCCGTCAATGGCATTGCGGATGAGCTTCTTGTTGGGAAGGGGAGAGACATATTCCGAATGGGCAATGTCCATCACCGTGCCCAGCAGTGTCAGCATACGGACGGTTTCAGCATTGTTGCTGTCGCTGCTGTTGGCCGGCGTGTTGCTGTCCTTGTGTGTGATCTCCTGCGCCCAGGCGGGGGGGACGAGTGACGGGCGACTGGCAAAAAAGGCACCAGAGGCAACACCCATGGCTGAACAGGCAAGACCCAGCATAAGGCCAGTGCGGAAGTTCATGGTCGGTCTATTCCTTAACATTTAGAAGACAGGCGGTTCGCTGCGATCAATATGAGAGGGCCCTGGCCCGGAGACATGATGGAGGCAGCTTACAGTGTTTTCGGCACGGGTGAAACTCCCGGCAGGACTCAGCATGGCCTCAGAAGAAATGGGCTGGATCCATGAGCTTTGTTCCCTGCCGCAGCTGTACGAAGAGGAGAGGGTCCCGGGTGGGCATCTGGCCGATCACGCCCCCCTGCTGGACGGACTGGCCGCTCTGTAGCTGGAGCGTGCCAAGACCGGCCAGAACAAGTCGCTGTTTCTGCCCGCAGTCCAGAATCACCATGGGGCCGAAGGAGCGGAAGGCCCCGCTGAAGAGCAGGCGGCCCGTGCAGGGGGCGGTCACAGGGGCGGAAGGAGCCGTCTGGTAGGTCAGCCCCGTGGCGGGGCCAGCCTCGGTAGGCTGTGCCCAGCGTGTGACGATGCGCCCCTGCACAGGGGCCCGTGCAGAGCCCCGCATCAGCCCTTTGCCGGGGTTGAAGCTGCGGTCCTGCTGCTCCACTTCCTGTTCCCTGTGGCGCTGGTGCAGCTTGTGGAACCGGGCCTTCTGGGCCCGCAGGCGGCGGCGTGTTTCAGCTTCCTGCCGGGCCAGGACGGTGATGATGGCTGTCAGGGCCTCCGTGCTCTGGCGGGCCTGTGTCAGTAGAGCCTGCTGCTTCAGCAGGGTCTGCTGGGCTTGTTCCGATTTTATGGCCGCCTGCTCGGCCCGGCTTTCTGCCTCGTTCTGGCTGGTCTGGAGGCGGGTTTCCTGTGCTGTGATGGTACGGCTCTGGTCTGTCAGCCGCATCTGCTCTCTCTGGAGATGGGTCTGCCGCTGGATGTTGTCTGCCATGGCGTCCCGGTTCTGCTGGTGGCGCAGGGCGAGAAGGGCAAAAGGAACTGCAGGGCTGATGGCTGGATTGTCTGGTGGCATAAGAAGGGCGAGTTCTGGCGTGGTGTTCATCTGCTGGAGGGCAGGAAGACGTGTGGCTTCATCCAGAAGAATGGTGTTTTCTTCGGCTTTCAGCTGGTCATTGCCCGTACTGAGCTGGTCCAGCTGAGCTGAAACCTTTGTGAGGTGACGTTCCACGAGCATGTGCTGCCGGGCCAGTCTGGCCTGCTTCTGGCGCAGGCGGGCCAGCTGACGGGCACTGAGATGCGCCTGGGCTTCAGCCTTGCGGGTTTCTTCTTCCTTCTGCTGGAGCAGCTGGGCTTTCTGGGCCAGAAGCTGCTGAAGATTCCGCCGTGCAGCCCGTGCCTTGCGGATGCCAGCCTCCGTGGTGGGAATGGGCGTGTTTGATCCCCACAGAGTACCGGCCTGGTCCGGGGCGGCATGGGCCTGATGCTGGTCGGCAAGGCAGGTCAGCATCAGGCAAGGCAGCAGCCAGCAGAGGGCGAGGGATGTGCTGGTGCGTTTCGGGAGCATGAGCCTGCCTGGGAATCCCTTTCCGGGTGGGATGGTATGGGGCTTGAAAAACACATCTGACAGCATGAGATCAGTCAGGCAGGAATGAGTGACAGGGACATGCGGGACAGATGCGATGATCGGTTTTCGTATGTCTTTTGTGGCGGAGAATGGGCTGTCTGTCCAGCCGGAGGGGCGGGATGGTGCCCCGGAGAGGAGTGGAGATGAAAGACCAGACATCTGAAAAAGCACCCGTCTGTGGCTGTGGGCCGCTCAGTGAAGCGCAGAAGCATGTCCTGCATGGTCATGGAACCGAGCCGCCGGGTTCCAGCCCGCTGAATGGTGAGAAACGGCCCGGTCATTACGACTGTGCCGCCTGCGGGAAGAGGCTGTTCAGCTCGACGGCGAAATATGAGAGCGGATCAGGCTGGCCGTCTTTCTTCCGGGCCGTGCCCGGGGCGGTGGGCGAGCGTGAGGACCGCAGTCTCGGCATGGTGCGGGTGGAGATACATTGCGCAGGCTGTCACGGTCATCTGGGGCATGTCTTCCCTGATGGCCCCCCGCCCACGGGGCTGCGTTACTGCACCAATGGTCTGGCCCTTCATTTCGTCCCGGACGAAGAGGGAGCCTGAACGCAAAAAAGGGAGTGGCCCCGTCTCACACGGGCGGGACCACTCCCTTCTGCTTCAGAGGACGTTCCGGGGGGTCAGTCCCGTTCGACGTGGTAATGGCGGGAGAGTTCCCGCTCGATTTCCAGGGCATGTTCCGTGTCACGGGCTTCGATCATCACCACCAGCTCTGCCGTCTGCACGGAAGGAGCGGCGAAGAGGCGGTGATGGGAGACCTCGATGATGTTGCCACCATAGCTGCCAATCTTCTCGGAGATGGCGGCCAGCAGGCCGGGGCGGTCGGGAATCTGGAAGATCAGCCGCAGGATGCGTCCTTCCCGCAGCAGGGAGCGGAGGATGACATGGGCAAGGATGCGGGCATTGATGTTGCCGCCGGAGATGGGAAAGCCCACCTTCTTGCCTCTGAAGAGGTCATGATTGGCCAGAATGGCGGCCAGTGGCGTGGCTCCGGCCCCTTCGCCCACCTGACGGGCCTTCTCGGCCAGCGTCGTGATGGCGCTTTCGACCTGGAGTTCGTTGACGACGAACACGCCATCAAGGTTCCTGCCAATGACATCCAGGCAGTGATGGCCCGGCTGGACGACGGCGATGCCCTCGGCAATGGTTGACCCGCCGGGAACGGAGCGGAGCGGTTCAGGATAGGCTCCCAGTGGGGAATAGCCTTCCACCTGCACGCCATAGAGCTTCGTCTTCGGGCTGAGTTCTTTCAGTACCGTGACGAAACCGGCCATGAGGCCACCTCCACCGATCGGCACCACGATGGCGTCCAGATCGGGCGCATCCTCAATCATTTCCAGAGCGCAGGTGCCCTGTCCGGCGATGACGGCAGGATCATTGAAGGGGTGGATGAGGGTCTGGCCTTCTTCCTGACGGATTTTTTCGGCCGTTTTCACGGCCTCGTCGAAATTCTCGCCCGCCAGAACGACTCTGGCTCCCCAGCTCTGGGTGGCGGCCACCTTGGTGGCGGGGGTGAAACGGGGCATGACGATGGTGGCTTCCACGCCCAGCAGGCTGGCCTGCCGCCCTACGCCCTGGGCATGGTTGCCTGCCGAGACGGTGATGACACCCCGTTTGCGTTCCTCGGGCGTGAGCAGGGCCATGCGGTTGGCCGCTCCACGCTCCTTGAAGGAGCCAATGGCCTGAAGATTTTCCAGCTTGATGATAATCTCTGCTTCCGTCAGCCGGGAAAGGGCCACATTGCTGATCGTGGGCGTACGGGCAATGGTGGCGGCAATGCGCTTCTGGGCGTCTTTGACGTCGTTGAAGGTCAGGCTGGTCTTGGAAGCAGAGTCCGGCATTATTTGTAGATCACTTTCAGAACTTCATAGGTACGGTCCCCGCCCGGTGCCGGGACGGAAACGCTGTCCCCAGCTTCCTTCCCGATGAGGGCTTTGGCAAGGGGGGAGGAGATGGAAATGCGGTGCTGCTTGATGTCAGCTTCGTGAGCGCCGACAATCTGGTAGGTGCTTTCCTTGTCGGTTTCCTCATCCACCAGCTCGACCGTGGCACCGAACTGGATGCGGCTGCCGGAGAGGGTCGTGGGGTCAATCACCTCGGCTGTGGAGATCAGGCTCTCCAGCTCCAGCACCCGCCCCTCGATGAAGGACTGACGCTCCCGGGCGGCGTGGTATTCCGCATTCTCGGAGAGGTCCCCGTGGGAGCGGGCTTCTGCAATGGCCCGGATGACGGCGGGGCGTTCCTCTGATTTGAGCTGGCGCAGCTCATCCTCAAGGCGTTTCAGTCCTTGGGCGGTCATGGGGCTTTTCTGCATGGAGGGAATCCTCGCACTGGTACAAAGAGATGAATGGCACACCGCCCCGCCCCCTTCCACATGGAGCGGAAAAGGGCGGGGCGGCATACGCTGTGGCGGACAGGATAACCAGCACGCCATGCGTGCTGCAAGCCTTCTCTTAGAAGGCGCCGTGGAAATAGGATTGCAGCGGCGCCACATCCGGCTCCTTCTGCTTCAGGACAGAGATGGCATAGGTTGCTGCCCGGGCACCGGCGATGGTCGTGTAATGGGGCACGTTCATTGTCAGGGCGGAGCGGCGGATGTCAAAGCTGTCCCGGGCGGACTGGCCACCCTGGGCGGTGTTGATGACCATTTGCACCTCGTTGGAGTGGATGGCATCCACACAGTGTGGGCGACCTTCCAGCACCTTGTTGACACGGGTGACCGGAATACCGGCTTCCTTGAGCCGGTCCGCCGTGCCACGGGTGGCAAGAATGGTGAAGCCCATCTCCACCAGCTTGCGGGCCAGTGGCTGCACATGGGCCTTGTCGCTCTCCCGGACGGAGAGGAAGACGGTGCCTGTCCGGGGGAGTTTCACGCCTGCGGCCAGCTGGGATTTGGCAAAGGCCATCTCGAAGTTGGCATCCAGCCCCATTACCTCACCAGTGGAGCGCATTTCCGGCCCGAGGATCGTATCAACGCCGGAGAAGCGGTTGAAGGGGAAGACCGCTTCCTTGACGGCCACATGTGGGGCGACGGACCGGCCTTCCAGCGGGAACTCGGACAGTCTGGCTCCGGCCATGATCCGGGCCCCGATCTTGGCGACCGGCACACCCGTGGCCTTGGCCACGAAAGGCACCGTGCGGGAGGCACGGGGATTGACCTCCAGAACGAACACCTCGTCATCCTTGATGGCGAACTGCACGTTCATCAGTCCACGGATGCCCAGCTCACGGGCCATGGCTTCGGTCTGGGCCTTCAGCTCCGTCACCAGAGCCGGGGAGAGCGTGTAGGGCGGCAGGGAGCAGGCAGAGTCGCCAGAGTGGATTCCGGCTTCCTCGATATGCTCCATCACCCCGGCGACATAGACATCATGACCATCGGCAATGCAGTCCACGTCGGCCTCGATGGCCTCATTCAGGTAGTGATCCAGCAGGACCGGCCCGGTGGAGACATCCTCACCGGCGGCACGCAGGACGGTGTTGAGGTAATGGGAAAGACCGGCCCTGTCATAGACGATCTCCATTGCACGGCCACCCAGCACGTAGGAGGGACGGGCCACGACCGGATAGCCGACTTCCTCGGCGATCTTCAGGGCCTCGTCGGGGGTGCGGGCGATGCCGTTGCGGGGCTGGCGCAGGCCCAGCTTGCGCAGCATGGCCTGGAAGCGTTCCCGGTCCTCGGCACGGTCGATGGCATCGGCCGGGGTGCCCAGCAGGGTGATGCCCGCTTCCTCCAGCGCACGGGAGAGCTTCAGCGGGGTCTGCCCACCATACTGCACGATGCAGCCCAGAACGGTGCCGTTCGTCATCTCCTTCTTCACGAGGCTGATGACGTCCTCGGCCGTCAGCGGCTCGAAATAGAGGCGGTCGGACGTGTCATAGTCCGTGGAGACGGTTTCCGGGTTGCAGTTGACCATGATCGTCTCGAAACCGGCCTCACGCAGGGCGTAGGCGGCATGGACGCAGCAGTAGTCGAACTCGATGCCCTGACCGATCCGGTTGGGGCCACCGCCGAGGATGACGATTTTCTGTTTGTCCGTCGGGCGGCTCTCACAGTCCGGGATGCCGAAGCCCCCTTCATAGGTGGAATACAGATACGGCGTGTCAGAAGAGAACTCGGCTGCACAGGTGTCGATCCGGCGATAGACGGGCAGCACGTCCAGCTTTGTGCGCAGGGCGACGACGTCCTTCACGCTTTTGCCGCTCAGGCGGGCAAGCTGCTGGTCGGAGAAGCCCTGGGCCTTGATCTGGCGCAGGCTGATGGCGTCATCCGGCAGGCCGTTCGCTTCGATCTCACGTTCCGTCGCAATGATGCCTTCCAGCTGGCGGAGGAACCACGGCTCGAAATGGCAGGCTTCCTGAATGTCCTCCAGTGAGAGACCGGCCCGGAAGGCCTGGGCGGCCATGAGGATGCGCTCCGGCCGTGGCTCGGAGAGGGCGGCACGGTAGGCATCCGGGGAGCCATCGCCGGGGGCTTCCACAGGGTCCAGACCTGTCAGGCCCGTCTCCATGGAGCGCAGGCCCTTCTGAAGGGATTCGGCGAAGCTGCGGCCCACGGCCATCGCCTCACCGACGGATTTCATGGAGGTGGAGAGCAGGGCCGGCGTGCTGGGGAATTTCTCGAAGGTGAAGCGGGGAATCTTCGTGACGACATAGTCGATTGTCGGCTCGAAGCTGGCCGGGATGGTGCCGGTGATGTCGTTCGTCAGCTCATCCAGAGTGTAGCCCACGGCCAGCTTGGCGGCGATCTTGGCGATCGGGAAGCCGGTAGCCTTGGAGGCCAGGGCGGAGGAGCGGGACACGCGGGGGTTCATCTCGATGACGACCATGCGGCCATCCTTCGGATTCACGCCGAACTGCACGTTGGAACCACCCGTCTCCACGCCGATGGCCCGCAGGCAGGCGATGGAGACATCACGCATCCGCTGGTATTCCTTGTCCGTCAGCGTCATGGCCGGGGCCACGGTGATGGAATCCCCGGTATGGACGCCCATCGGGTCGATGTTCTCGATGGAGCAGACGATGATGCAGTTGTCCGCCACGTCACGGACCACTTCCATCTCGTACTCTTTCCAGCCGATGACGGATTCTTCGATCAGCACCTCGGTGGTGGGGGAGGCATCCAGCCCGCTGGCCACGATCTGGGAGAATTCCTCCCGGTTATAGGCGATACCACCGCCGGAGCCGCCCATGGTGAAGGACGGACGGATGATGGCGGGCAGGCCGATATGCTCCAGGGCCGTGCGGGCCTCGTCCAGCGTGTGGGCGATGGCACTGCGGGGGCTTTCCACGCCGATGGCATCCATGGCCTCACGGAACTTCAGGCGGTCCTCGGCACGGTCGATCACGTCAGCCCGTGCGCCGATCAGCTCCACGCCGTGCCTGGTGAGGAAGCCGGACTTGTCCAGTGCCATGGCGGCATTCAGGGCCGTCTGGCCACCCATGGTCGGCAGGACGGCGTCGGGCTTCTCCTTGAGGATGATGCGCTCGACAAATTCCGGCGTGATGGGCTCGATGTAGGTGGCATCAGCCAGACCGGGGTCGGTCATGATGGTGGCCGGGTTGGAGTTCAGGAGGATGACACGGTAGCCTTCCTCCTTCAGGGCCTTGCAGGCCTGTGCGCCGGAATAGTCGAACTCGCAGGCCTGCCCGATGACGATGGGGCCAGCACCGATGATGAGGATGGAGCGGATGTCTGTGCGTTTGGGCATGGGTCAGGCTCCTGCCTTGCTGGTTGTGCGGGCTGCGGCGCGGCGGTCCATCACGGCGACAAACCGCTCGAAGAGGTAGAAACTGTCGGTCGGGCCGGGGCTGGCTTCCGGATGGTACTGGACGGAGAAGGCTTCCTTCACGGTGGAAGCCAGTCCTTCGTTCGAGCCGTCAAACAGGCTGACATGCGTCACCCTGACGGTATCGGGCAGGGACTTCTCATCCACGGCGAAGCCGTGATTCTGGCTGGTGATTTCCACCCGGCCCGTCGTGAGGTCCTTCACCGGCTGGTTGGCCCCACGGTGGCCACGGTCCAGCTTGTAGGTTGTGCCGCCCAGTGCCCGGGCCAGAAGCTGGTGGCCGAGGCAGATGCCGAAGACCGGAATGTCCGCCTCCATGACGGCCTGGATGGCCGGGACAGCATAGACGGCCGTGGCGGCGGGGTCGGCCGGACCGTTGGAGAGGAAGACGCCTTCCGGCTTCAGGGCGAGGATCTCCTCACCCGTGGCGGTGCCGGGGAGGACATGCACCTCACAGCCAGCGGCAACGAGGCTGCGGAGGATGTTGTCTTTTGCTCCGTAATCCAGAGCCACGACACGGCGTTTTACGGCCCGCTCGGGGCGGGTGTTGTGCCATGTGGTTTTCGTCCAGCTGCGGGCGGGCTGGGCAACCTCCTTCACGAGGTCCATCCCTTCCAGACCGGGCCATTCTGCAGCCTTCTGGCGCAGGGCGGCGAGGTCGAAGCGGCCATCTTTCGGGTAGAAAAGCAGGGCGTTCTGCGGCCCCTTGTCCCGCAGCAGGCGGGTGATGCCCCGTGTGTCCACACCGCTGATGCCGGCCCGCCCGTGGGCTTTCAGCCAGTCCTGCAGTGGCTGGATGGACCGCCAGCTGGCCGGGGCGGTGACATCTTCTTTCACCACGAGGCCGAGGGCCGCCATGGTGGGGGCCTCGTCATCATCCCCGTTGGTGCCGACATTGCCGATATGGGGGAAGGTGAAGGTGATGATCTGTCCGGCGAAGGAAGGGTCTGTCAGTGTTTCCTGATAGCCCGTCATGCCGGTGGAGAAGCAGAGCTCGCCTGCGGCACCGTCATTGAAGGCCCCGAAACCACGGCCCCAGAAATGGGAGCCATCCGCCAGCACGAGGACGGCCGTTGCGCCTCTGGGGGGCATGTCATCGGTAGGGTGGGTCATGGCGGATGTCTCCTCTGACGTCTCGTTCAGGTCGGCCAGGGTGATCCCCGGCACATGAAGCAGGGCAGGCCAGTGTTTTGTGGGTATCATACCAGCCTGCCGCCACTTGCGCACGGCCTCGGTGCTGACACCGGTAAGCTGGGCGATTTCAGCCGCACCGCCTGCTTTCTTGATGAGTGAATCGACGTTCATCTGTCTGCTGCTCTGCCTCGTGCCCTGTCTGTTCTGAACCCGGATGGGCCTGTCCCTTCATAGGGCAGCCAGAGCGTGATGGGAAGTTTTTTCCCATATGGAGGGAGGGTGCCGGAATACAAGCAATGGTGGGAAGTTTTTTCCCGCATCTGTGACTGCTCCCTGTGGACTCCTGCAATATCGACAGGATAGTGCAGGGCTGGTACCTCTTACGCTCCTTTATGGAACTTATAAACTCATCATTAAGAGAGAGAACCATCATGTCACTCCGTACCCGTATCATGGATGATCTCAAGGCAGCCATGAAGGCCGGTCAGTCTGACCGTGTGGCGCAGATCCGTGCCATTTCCGCAAAGATCAAGGACCTTGATGTCGCTGCCCGGGCCAAGAGTGGGGAGGTGAGTGAGGATGATATCCTTCTGGCCCTGCGTTCCATGATCAAGACACGCACGGAGTCTGCGGCCATGTACCATCAGGGCAACCGGCCCGAACTGGCCGCCAAGGAAGAGGCGGAAATCGAGACCATCCGCAACTATCTCCCGGCGGAACTGTCCGAAGATGCCCTGAAAGAAGCCATTGCCGAGGCCGTGAAGGAAACAGGTGCCGAGGGCATGAAGGACATGGGCAAGGTGATGGGTGTGCTGAAAGGTCGCTTCGGTGCGGCACTGGATGCCGGACGGGCCAGCGGTCTCGTCAAGGCCCATCTCGGCTGACGGTTTTTCCGCTTTGCGGACCGGAGTGTGAAAACCCCGCCTGTTGCATCAGGCGGGGTTTTTCGTGTCAGTGGTAGGAGTGGGAGGCTTCGTTGTTCTTGTGGGCCCGGACACAGGCCAGAACGCCGCTGACGGAGAGCAGGAAGGCAGCAGCTTCCCATATGGTGGGCAGGCGCTGCTCCCAGAGGAAGCCGTAGATCAGCGAGAAGAGCGTTTCGAACAGGATCATCTGCCCGACCATCGTCAGGGGCAGAAGATGGGTCATGCGGTTCCAGAACGCATTGGCGATGGTGGAGGAGAACAGCCCCACACCGCAGGAAATGAGGATGAAGCGTGTCCAGCCGGTCGTGGGCAGGTGCGCCGGCCAGAAGAAGGCGGCTGGCAGGAGAATGACCAGCGACAGGATACCGGCCATGACGCCCGTCAGCAGGTTCCATTCATCGCTCGTGATGTGATCCAGCTTTTTCAGCCAGTCAGAGTTGATGACATTGAACAGTGTCCAGCCCAGCAGGGACCCGATGGCCATCAGCAGGCCGACGGCCTGTAGCAGCGGGCCGGTATGATGCAGGGCGGAGCCGACAAAGAAATTCTGCCAGGAGATGCAGAGGATGCCCGCCGTGCTGAGCAGGATGGATGGGATGAGCTGGCGGAATGTGACAACGGCATTATGGCGACAGATGCCAGCCAGTGTCACCGTGACGGGGATGAAGCCGATGATGAGGGATGGCATGGCTACGCCGCTCAGCTGGATGGCCACGCCCATCATGCTGTAATAGCCCACGCTGCCCAGTATGGCGAGAAGTACGAGCGCCCGGAATGCCTTGAAGGTAAGGTGTGGCAGCAGCGTTTTCAGGCGTGGGAGAAGGATGAGAAGGGAGACGATCCCGAAGGTCAGATAGCGCAGCGTTGCCAGCTGAAAAGGCGTGAACGGGGCGACAAGCTCCGGGGCGAGAAATGTTATCCCCCAGAATGCTCCCGCCATGGCACCATAAGCGGTGCCCATGAGGATGGAACGTGTCATGCAGGCTCATTCTTGAATTGTTAATTATGCGATATGGGCCTGTGTTGTAGGTAATGGTGCCTGCGTCAAGAGGGAAGAATGTTCAGCCGTGCTTCGCCGGACCGTGGGCACGGACGCAGGAGATGACCCCACTGATGGCCAGAACGATGGCGCAGGCCTCCAGAGGCCGGGGAAAACGCTGCTCCCAGAGGAAGCCGTAGAACAGGGAGAAGAGCGTCTCGAACAGGATCATCTGCCCGACCATCGTCAGGGGCAGCAGGCGTGTCATGCTGTTCCAGAACGCATTGGCCACGACCGAGGCCAGCAGGCCCATCCCGCAGGCAACCATGAGGAAATGCGCCCAGCCCGTGGCGGGCAGATGCTGCGGCAGCAGGAAGGCCAGAGGCAGCATGAGCAGGGCGAGAGCCCCGGTGACGAGACCCGTCAGCAGGTTCCAGTCATTGTGGGTGATGTGGTCAAGCCGCCGCAGCCAGTTGGCGTTCTTGACGACAAAGCCTGTCCAGCTGAGCAGGGCACAGGCCGCCATGAGCAGCCCGGCCAGCTGGACCCAGAGGCCGCCCTGATGCTGGGGAGAGGCATTGTGAAAATTCTGCCAGGCGATGCAGACAATGCCGCCTGCACTGAGCAGCATGGAAGGGACAAGCTGGCGGACATGCAGGGTGGAATCATGCCGCAGTGCTCCCACGAGGGTCACCGTGACAGGGATGAAACCGACGATCAGCGAGGGCATGGCTACGCCACAGAGCTGCACGGCCGTGCTGAGCAGGCTGTAATAGATGATGTTGCCCATCAGGCTGAGCCCCAGCAGGCCCCACCATTCGGCAGCACCCAGATGGGGAAGGAGTGTCTTCAGCTTCGGGGCGAGCAGCAGCAGGGCGATGACCCCATAGGTGACGAACCGGACAGATGCGAGCTGCAATGGTGCGAAGGGGCCGATCAGCTCCGGAGCGAGGAGGGACAGTCCCCACAATGCTCCTGCTGCGGCGCCGCAGGCAATGCCGGTGAAGGTGGAACGTGTCATGAAAAGGCCCGCTCTCTGCTCTGGAATGGAGGGTGTGACCTGTCGTGTGTTGAAGTTTGGGGTTCTTTCGTCAAGGGGGAATCGGGAGCATCTTCCTTTTTGGGGGGGAGAGTGTCACAGTGTGTGCATGGCCATAGACACTGCGTTTCTTGATGAACTGCGCCAGCGGACATCCCTTACATCCCTGTTCGGCCGGCGGAACAAGCTGGTCCGGTCCGGCCGGAACTGGAAAGTCTGCTGCCCCTTTCATGGGGAAAAGACGCCTTCGCTTTACATCTATGATGATCACTATCACTGCTTTGGCTGTGGCGCACATGGTGATGCGATCAGCTACATCATGCAGAGTGAGGGGGCCGGGTTCCGTGAGGCTGTCGAGCGGTTGGCGTCGGAAGCCGGGATGGAGGTTCCGGCTGATGACCCGCGGCAGGTCGAGAAGGCCCGTGTCCGGCAGACCCTGCATGATGTCATGGATGAGGTCCAGGCCATCTATCGCAGCAGGCTCTACCAGCCGGAAGGTCGTGCCGGGCTGGATTACCTGCAGAAGCGTGGCCTGAGTGAAGAGACGCTGGAGCGTTTCGGGCTCGGCTGGTCTGGTGACGGGCGCTCCCTGCTGAAGGCGCTGGAAGGGAAAAACATTACAGCGGCGACGCTGGTTCAGGTCGGGCTGATGCGGACCGATGAAAATGGGCATCCCAAGGGCGAGCTGTTCTTCAACCGGGTCATGTTTCCGATCCGGGACAGGAAGGGGCGGATCATCTCTTTCGGCGGGCGTGTTCTGGGGGATGGCCAGCCCAAATATCTGAATGGGCCAGAGACAGAAATCTTTTCCAAAAGACGGACACTCTTCAATATCGATCTGGCACGGCAGGCCATCCACAAGGGCGCAAAGGCCGTGGTGGTGGAAGGGTACATGGATGTCATTGCCATGGCTCAGGCAGGTTTTGCCGGGGCTGTGGCGCCATTGGGTACGGCTCTGGGCGATGAGCAGCTGGAACTGCTCTGGCGGATGACGGACACGCCCATCATCTGTTTTGATGGTGATGGCGCCGGGCAGCGTGCGGCCCTGCGGTCCTGTGAGGTTGCCCTGCCATTGCTGAAGGTCGGGCGCAGCCTGCGGTTCTGTCGTCTGGATGGTGGAGATGACCCTGATTCCCTTCTCCGGCGGGAGGGCGTACAGGGCATGGAGCGCCGTCTTGCGGCTGCCCGCCCGATGGAAGAAGAGCTGTTCGGCCTGCTGACAGCGCAGGAGCGTGACCCGACGCCCGAGCGGCGGGCGGCCTTGCGGGAGAAACTCAATGCCCTGGCCCGGATGATTCCGGACAAGGTGCTGGCTGGTGAATATCGCAGCACGTTGAACGATATGTTCTTCGCCCGCTATCGCCGTCAGAAGCCGGGATGGGGGAGGCGTGGGCAGCAGGACAGCATGACCGCCTCTGTCATTCCGGTCTCAGCGGAGCGCACCGTAGAGGAGGGCAGTGGTGAACGGCTGAACATTCTCACGGCCATCCTGCTCCAGCATCCGGACATATTGCCGGGTATTGACCGGGAGTATAATGCGCTGGCCCTGTCGGGCTCTCTCGCCGACATCCGTACGGCCCTGTTGAGCTGGGCTGATGAATGTACCGGTGCCCTAACGGTGGAAAGCTGCCGGGAGTGGATGGCCGGGCAGGGGCTGGCAGATGTGGTGGCAGCACTGTGCAGCAGTTCCATGCCCCGGCAGGTGCGGGTGGAGGATGATGAGGACCGCATGCAGGCGGTCATGAAGCTCTGGTGGCATTTCTATGCGCTGGAAAATCTCAGGACACTTCAGGAAACAGTGGAAGAAGAGGTGCGCCGGACAGTGGAGCAGCTTCTGAATTCTTCCTCCGAATCGGATGAGGCAACGAAGCGGACATTACTGGCGGCGATGCAGGCCAAGCAGAACGTGCTGTTTGCCCTCCGCCGGGGAGAAAGCCCGCAGCTGGAGCCGGAAGACGGCTGAAGTAGCGGATGGACGTTGAGCCCGATGCCCGGGATAAAGCACGCAATCGCAACTTTCTGGTGCCCCGGTCCTTGACTTGGAGGGCTGGATTAACCAATTCCAAGCTGCCCCATTACTGGCTTTCGAGTAAAGTTGACGGAGAGACGCATGGCCACAAAATCAGCCTCTGGATCAGACAGGAATGCACCAGAGCAGGACAGTTCTCCGCTTGATGTGCAGTCCTCGGCCGTCAAGAAGCTGATTGCCAAGGGGCGGTCTGCCGGTCACATCACGTTTGATGAACTGAATGCCATCCTCCCGCAGGACAAGATGTCTTCCGAGCAGATCGAGGACGTCATGGCTGCCCTCTCCGAAATGGGGATACAGGTGGTCGAAAGCGTGGACAAGGAGGAAGAAGAGGGCAGTAGCGAAGACCGTTCTGGCAATGACGACGCCTCGGATGACGAGGCGAATGGTGGTAATGTCGATGCTGTTGCGGCCAGCCGGACGGATGACCCTGTCCGCATGTATCTCCGTGAGATGGGAGCGGTGGAGCTCCTTTCCCGTGAGGGTGAGATCGCCATTGCCAAGCGTATTGAGGCCGGGCGTGGAGAGATGATCGGAGGGCTGTGCCGCAGCCCGCTGACCTTCCAGTCCATCCTGGGCTGGTATGAGCAGCTCAAGAACGAGACGCTGCTCCTGCGTGAGGTGATCGATCTTGAGGCCAGCCAGAGCGACCCTGAATCGCCAGAGGATATGGAAGACCTGACATCCGAGGAAGAGAACGAACCGGATGACGAGTCTGAGGACAGTGATGGGGATGGCAGTGGCAGCGAGGGGAGTGGCCTGTCACTCTCTGCGCTGGAGGAAAAACTCCGCCCGGACATCATGCTGCTGTTTGAAGCCTTCGAGCCGCTTTATCAGAAGCTGATAAAGATGCAGAGCCAGCGTCTCAAGGTCCTGCTGGAAGGGCGGTCCCCGTCCGATACGGACGAGAAGAAATATAACAAGCTGCGGACGGAGCTTGTCGCTCTTGTGGAGCGGATGCGCCTGCACAACAATCGTATTGAGGAGCTGGTCCAGTCCCTGAAGGCTCATGTGCAGAAGCTGAATGCCGTTGAGGGGCGGATGCTGCGTCTGGCAGAAACATGCAAGATTCCCCGTGAAGATTTCATGGACCGGTATCGTCATCAGGAGCTGGCGCCGGACTGGATCGAAGGCATCTGCCAGCTTCCCGGCAAAGGCTGGAAGACCCTGACAAGCAAGCACCTCCCCGCCCTTGAGAAAATGCGGGACGAAGTGGCTGCCCTGGCCAAGGAAACTGGCCTGCCGGTGGATGAGTTCCGTCTGGTCTATCAGACCATTTCCCGTGGGGAACGTGATTCCACCCGGGCAAAGAAGGAGATGATTGAGGCCAATCTGCGGCTGGTGATCTCCATTGCCAAGAAATACACCAATCGTGGCCTTCAGTTCCTTGACCTGATCCAGGAAGGGAACATCGGCCTGATGAAGGCGGTAGACAAGTTTGAATATCGCCGTGGCTACAAGTTCTCCACCTATGCGACATGGTGGATCCGTCAGGCGATTACCCGCTCCATTGCCGATCAGGCCAAGACAATCCGTATCCCCGTGCACATGATCGAGACGATCAACAAGCTGGTGCGGACATCCCGGCAGATGCTGCATGAAATTGGCCGTGAGCCCGCCCCGGAAGAACTTGCTGAAAAGCTGGGTATGCCGCTGGAGAAAGTCCGCAAGGTCCTCAAGATCGCCAAGGAACCGATTTCCCTTGAGACACCGATCGGTGATGAGGAAGACAGCCACCTTGGTGACTTCATTGAGGACAAGACCGCCGTCATTCCGCTGGATGCCGCCATCCAGACGAACCTGCGTGAGGCAACGACCCGTGTTCTGGCCTCTCTGACGCCTCGTGAGGAGCGGGTGCTGCGTATGCGCTTTGGTATCGGCATGAACACCGATCACACGCTGGAGGAAGTGGGCCAGCAGTTCAATGTGACCCGTGAGCGTATCCGCCAGATTGAGGCCAAGGCGCTCCGCAAGCTCAAGCATCCGAGCCGCAGCCGCAAGCTGCGCTCCTTCCTTGATGATTGATCCGGTTTGCCGGTAAGGGCCTCGGGCCCTGCCGGTTTTCCTTGCCTTTGGGCCGTTTTCGTGCTTAAAGGCCGCTTTCCCTGCCGTGCGCTATGGCGGCGCAACGGCTATACCCGGCATTCCTTCGTTGGGGGAGTGCGGTCAGGCCAGCACTGGGCTGGTCCGGGTTGACCTTATCCGAAGGGAGTTTTCATGCCACTTTATGAGACCGTGCTGATTGCACGTAACGATGTCTCTCAGGCTCAGGTTGAAACCCTGGTCGAGAACATCTCCGGTATTCTTGGCGAGCACGGCGGGACCATCCGCAAGCGTGAGTTCTGGGGTCTGCGTACCCTTGCTTACCGCATCAAGAAGAACCGCAAGGGCCATTATGTCCTGCTGGGGATTGAAGCCCCGGTCGAGGCCATGAACGAGATGAGCCGTCAGATGGGCCTGCATGACGATGTCCTGCGTCTGCTGACACTCCGTGTTGATGAGATCGATGAGACACCGTCCCCGATCCTGTCCCGCAAGGATGATCGTGGTGACCGTGGGTCCCGTGGTGGGGCTCGCAGCGGTGGGCGTTATGAGAGCGGTCGTGGTGGCCGTCGTCATAACGATTCCTCAGAGACGCGCGATCACAACGCGGCTGCAGCGGAGTAAGAAACCATGTCAGACACAAATACGACACCGGCAGTCAACCCTGCCTCCCGCCGTCTGGCTGTTGGGGCACGTCGTCCCTTCTACCGCCGTCGGAAATCCTGCCCGTTCTCCGGTGCGAACGCTCCGAAGATCGACTACAAGGACGTGCGTCTTCTGAGCCGTTTCCTGTCCGAGCGTGGCAAGATCGTTCCCAGCCGCATCACGGCAGTGTCGGCCAAAAAGCAGCGTGAACTGGCGCAGGCGATCAAGCGCGCCCGCTTCCTCGCCCTGCTCCCTTACGTTGTAAACTGAGGAGCACGACATGTCCCAGACATCACTGATTCTGCTTCAGCGTGTGGAAAATCTCGGCCAGATGGGCGACGTCGTCCGTGTGAAGCCGGGTTATGCCCGCAACTTCCTCCTGCCCAAGGGCAAGGCCCTGCGTGCCACGGCTGCAAACCGTGCCCGTTTTGATAACGAGCGCGCCCAGCTGGAAGCCCAGAACATCCGCAAGCGTGAAGAGGCTGAGCGTCTTTCCGAGCGTATGCATGGCCTGAGCGTGACGCTGATCCGTCAGGCTGGTGACAGCGGCAGCCTCTATGGCTCCGTGACACCGCGTGACATCGCTGCTGCCGCTACGGCTGCTGGCCTGACAGTGGCCCGCCAGCAGGTTGTGCTGGATGAGCCGATCAAGGTTCTTGGCCTTGTGGAAGCCCGCATCATCCTGCACCCGGAAGTTTCCATCCAGATCACGGTCAATGTGGCCCGTTCTGAGGAAGAGGCCGAGCGTCAGGCCCGTGGTGAGGCCGTCGGTCATGAAGAGGAAGAGGACAACATCCTCGGTGAGCTTCATGCCGAGCAGGCTGCTGAAGAGGCTGCGGCTGAGTCCGCTGCTCTGGCAGCTGAAGGCGAAGTTGCTGAAGGCGCTGGTCACGAGGGCTGATCTTCGATCATTCCTTTCGGACATCGTCCAGAAGAACCCGGCAGGCAAGGCGCCTGCCGGGTTTTTTCTTTTTGGGGGCGGGAAGAAAGTGACGCCTTTCAGCTGATGACGTTTTTCCAGTATGCTGGGGGGCTTGCCATATTGCTGGACTATGCCAAAGTCTGAAAAAGCAGTTGAAGCAGGGGGTTGGTAGCAACAGACCTGTTTCGTTCCGAATCAGGATGGAATAACGCATGAAATCGGTTCTTGATGCTCTGCTGAAGCGCTTCATTTATTTTGGTAGCCTGTCCGTGACCTATAGCGACGGCACGGTGCGACAGTATCAGGGAGAAAGGCCGGGGCGCAGGGCTGCTGTCCGGATCCTTACAGCCGCAGCGGAGAGGGCACTGGCTCTCAAACCGGCGCTTGCCTTTGGTGAAGAATATATGAACGGCACGGTCGTGCCTGATGGCTGTTCGCTGGAGGACGTCCTGTGGGTCATCATACCCAATGTGGAGCGTGGGGGGCTGTTGAGTGAGGATATCAGCGGCAGGCTGCGTTATGTCAGCCGTGTGCTGCGCCCTCTGAACTCGCTCAAGCGTTCCCGCAGCAATGTCGCTCATCATTATGACCTCAATGGCAGCCTGTATGAGCTGTTTCTCGATAAGGACAGACAGTATTCCTGCGCCTATTTCGAGCATGATGGCATGTCGCTTGATGATGCTCAGCGTGCCAAGAAGCGGCACATTGCTGCCAAGCTGAACCTGAATCAGCCGGGGCTGGAGGTTCTGGATATTGGTTGTGGCTGGGGCGGCATGGCCCTGACGCTTGCCCGGGATTACGGTGCAAAGGTGACGGGTATTACCCTGTCCGTTGAACAGCTTCAGGTGGCCCGTAAGAGGGCACAGGATGAGAAGCTGGATCATCTTGTGTCATTTGAGCTGCTGGATTACCGGACGCTGAAAAAGCAGTTCGACCGTATCGTGTCTGTCGGCATGTTCGAGCATGTCGGGGTGCGGCAGTATGAGACCTTCTTCAACCACATCAAGCGGCTTCTGAAACCGGATGGCGTGGCGGTCATTCATTCCATCGGGCGGATGGATGGGCCGGGCATGACCAATCCGTGGATTTCGAAATATATTTTCCCCGGCGGTTATTCTCCGGCCCTGAGCGAGACACTGGCTGCACTGGAGCAGACAGGTCTGTGGTTGACGGATTGCGAGGTCTGGCGCCTGCATTACGCCAAGACACTGGCACACTGGCGGAAGCGTTTTGATGGGAACAGGGAAAAGATACGGGCCCTGTATGATGACCGTTTCGTGCGGATGTTCGAGCTTTATCTGCTGGCCAGTGAGCTGGCCTTCCGTATTCAGGGGCATATGAACTTCCAGCTTCAGATCACCCGGGGCATTGAAGCGGTACCGCTGACTCGTGATTACATGTTTGAGGCTGAAAATGCCCAGCGGGAAAAAGACAGAGCGAAGACGGGAGGTTGAGCCTGTCGATAGGTCCGTGAAGAAGAAAGCCCCCCAGATAAATGATGGGGGGCTTTCTGTTTATGTATCGTTCTGCTTTTGTTGGAGATGACAGCGGGCGAGGCTGTCAAATTCGGCAATGGAGAGCGTCTCTGCCCGTCTGGTCGGGTCGATGCCGGTTTCTTCCAGCAGTATGGCCCCCTTGATGGGTTTTAGCGCAGCCCGCAGCATCTTGCGGCGCTGCCCGAAGGCGGCTGCCGTGACCTGTTCCATGGCCTTGAACAAGGCCGGAGAAGGCTGCTCAGCATGAGGGATGATGAGCGCCACAGCTGAGTGGACCTTGGGTGGTGGTGAGAAGGCCCCCGGTGGCAGGGTCAAGGCGATGGAGCAGTCAGCGCACCATTGTGAAAGAACGGCCAGCCGCCCGTAAGCGGAGGTGCCGGGGGCGGCGCAGACCCGTTCAGCCACCTCTTTCTGGAACATCAGAGCCATGCGGGACCATTGGTCGGCCTGTCGTAGCCAGCCTACAAGAAGAGGGGTGGCGACATTATAGGGCAGATTGGCGATGATCTGTCGGGGGGCGGGGGCGAGCTGGGCCGCATCCAGCTTCAGCGCATCCTGGCGGACGATGTGCAGCTGGTCTGGATAATGGGTCTGAAGCTCTTCAAGGAGAGGCCAGGCCCGTCGGTCAATTTCAACAGCATGAACGCTTCTGGCATTGGATTGCAGCAGGGCCCGGGTCAGCCCCCCCGGCCCGGGACCGATCTCCACGACGTGACTGTCGGTCAGATTGCCGCCCAGAGCGGCAATGCGCATGCAGAGCGTGGGGTCCAGCAGGAAGTGCTGGCCGAGTGTCTTGAGGGCGTCCAGCCCATGCGCCCGGATGCTCTCCCGCAGGGAAGGAAGGGGGGGCAGGGCAGTCTCGGGTGTCATCCGTGGGACAATACGGTTTTGGCGGCCGGACGGAGCTTGATGATGGCGTGGCGGCGCAGGGAACGCTGGAGCTGCTGGGAGGCCTGCTCAACACGTTCATTCATCAGCTGGTCGGCAATCTGGCCGGGTGTCTGCTGTGCCAGATTGCGTTCTTCACGGGAGCAGACCATGATGAGCGCAATTCCATCCGGTGCCACAAGTGGGCGGGAGACATGCCCCGTGGGGATTTTCTCCACGACCTGCCGCATCTGCGGCGCAAGACGCTCCATGACCTGAAGGCCAGGATTGCTGGGGCGGGTATTGCCCAGGGAGGTGTTCAGGCTCTCCATCTCATTGCAGCTTTTGATGGTCTGGGACGCATGAAGAGCTTTCTGGAGGGAGAGCTTCTGCTGGTCTGTCGGTTCAGCTGGATTCAGGGCAGAGCTGAAGGGGAAGAAAGCCTGTCTCATGCTGAGGAGTGTCCCCATCTGCTTGCCGATGGTCCGGCGGGCATGAACAGTGACAATGGCATAACCGCCAGGAACCTTGATGGGGTTGGAGATGGCATTTTCCGGCATTTTTCTGATGACGGAAAGCACTTCCGGCTCGATGTTGTCTTCCTGCATCCATCCGCGGGAGCCCCCCTGAAGGGCGGACTGGTCCTGTGAGAACTGGGCTGCCACGATGGGAAAGGGAGCTCCGTTGCGCAGCTGTGTGATGATGGTCTTCACAAAGGAGAGTTCCGTCTCATCATGACGGGGATCAATGACAGGGATGAAGATTTCACTGATGAAATATTGCGGGCGGCCTGCTTCATTTTGAAGGGCCTGCTCACGCTGGGTGATCTGGAGGGGGGTCACACGGCTGCGAACGCCGAGGTCTTCCCGGAGAACCTGCATCCAGCCGATCTGGACACGCAGCTGGTCGATCAGGGTCGTCAGGGAGATGCCATCCGCTTTCAGGCGGTTCCGCAAGGCATTTTCCGGCATGCCATTGCGGGCCTCAATGGTGTGGATGGCCTCGGCAATCTGCTCAGGCTCGACATTGATGTGCCGGCCAAGGATTTCCTGCATTTTCAGCCGTTCATCAATCAGCTGGTTGATGAGCTGGCTGCGCATCCGTGCCATGATTTCGGGGGTGAGGGGCAGCCCGGTGGAAACGGCAAACAGCCGGGCCCGGTCTTCCACATCACGCTGTGTGAGGATCTGCCCGTTCACGATCGCAATGATCTGGTCTTCTGTCAGGGCAGAGGGAGAACCTGCCTGGTCTGATGGGGGCGCAGCTCCCTGCTTCTGGGTTGGGGCCTGCCCATGGCGGGCGGCCACGGCGCCACCGCCGACCATCAGGGCGGCGCAGGCTGTCAGGGGCAGAAGGGTGGAGCGGGAGAGACGGGAGCAGAAGGACGTGGTCAAGATCATTTTCCGAACGTACCGAGAGATCTGAGTGAAATGCTGAAGCCGACAGACAGTCTGGGGCGCCGTCCCCCAATGCGGGTGTTCTGACGGGAGACATAGAAATTTGTTGTGAGACAGTCGTTAGAGTAGCCGATTACCCCACCATTCGCCACAAATTCCTTACGGGAAATACTGCGCCGTGTGTAGTAGGCGAAATGGACATGTTTCCACCGGCCCGTGACGCCCCCGCTGATCTCGCTTGTCTTGCTGAGATAGGGATTGTTCAGGATTGTGGGGTTCAGATGTCTGAAATGCGGGGTGTAGTAATAGTAATATGATGTTATCGGCTCATAGACATACCCGGCCGACACACGCAGGAAAGGCAGCCCGGCAGAAACGAGCCCTTCCCCGTAATCGAAGCTCCGGCTGTAGGGATTGAAGCGCCCGCGGGCTGTCAGGTCGAAAAAGCGCGACGGTGTCATCTGGATCCGTCCGACAGGGTCGGAGAAGGTGTGCTGGACACCAGAATAGGCAAGATAGGCCGGACCACCACGGGTGGGGTGCTCGATGAAGCTCTCCCCGATCAGCATGTCGATGGAGCGGCCATTCCAGCTCCAGTTCTGATGCAGGCCGACATTGGCCCGCAGGCCACCATCAAGCCGGTCGGTGCCCATGTACCGGTTCAGCGCGAACAGCGTCGTATCGTTGAACTCGTAGGCGAAGCTGTCTTCATTGGGGAGCTGTCTGTGCAGGGCATTACCGGTATTGGGGGCGGCGATCAGCTGCACGATGGGCTCAAGAACCTGCGTGCCATGCCCTTTGGCAAAGGAGCGGAGAAAGGGCCAGCTGACCTTGACAGCCACCGTCGGCTGGGCCTGCCCCCGGACATGGGAGCCTGCATTTTCATAGAGCGGCTGCTCATGCATGCGGGTGGCGTGGTAGAGCATGGAGTCAACACGGGCGGTCAGCACCCATTGCTGTCCCCAACGGTTGGTCCATGGGCGATCCCATTGGAGGGCAAGCTCGCCACGCTGGTCGTTGGCACCACGCTCGCGCAGGACCACGAAATCGGTCGTGTGGATGCTCAGCCGCCCGCCGAGCCGGTCCGGCTCTCCCTGGAACTCATAGGTGAAGCGGGGCAGGGAATAGGGCAGGTCCCTGTTGTTGATGAGCCCCTGGTTCAGCCCCTGATAGACCTGCGTATCCAGCCGGAGATAGGAGCCGACCCCGAAGCCTTCCAGATAGGCGTTGGAATTGAGCGTGTCGTTGCCATAGCCTGGCAGGCTGTAGTCGCGCATGTAGTTGGCTGAGGTGGCACGATTGGCATTGAAGCCAACCCGCCAGTGCGGAGAGAGATTGAACTCGCCACGGCTGGCGATATAGGCCTGTGCGCCGTGTTCTTTCCCGCCGTTGCTGAGCTCACCAAAGGCGTTGTAGAAGGGCCGTCCCCGCAGGGTGTCATCAGCCACCCCTCCCTCAAAACGGATATAACCGTTGTTCAGGCGGTTGCGGTAGATGGTGGAAAGCTGCGGGCCGGATTTGGTGGAGACCAGCGGTGTGAAGGTGGCGTCCTGATGTCCGTCAATGACCCAGTAATAGGGCAGGCTGAAGACCGTACCCAGATAATGGTCATGGGGTTTGACATTGAAATTCAGCAGGCCACTGTGGCGTTGTGAGCTGGGATCCGTGACAGGCAGATAAGGAAAATAGAAGACCGGCACACCAAGGACATGCAGCCAGGCCCGGTCGAACTCTATGTTCTGGTTGTCCTTGTCCTGCGTCATGCCATGGGCCTTGATGTCCCAGACGGGTGAGCGCTCGGGGTGAGCCGCACAGACGGGACAGGCCGTATAGACGGGGTTGGCGAAATCCGTCACGCGGCTGTTGCTCCGGCGCATGCCGCTGCTGGAGAGTTTGGCCTCATCTGGCATGCGGACATACATGGAGGAGCTGACAGCATCTTTCATGCCGTGGGCCAGCTCGACATGGTCAGCGTAGGCGATGGTCCCGTCAGGCTGTGTCAGGGCTACATGATGGATGGCCCTGATGATGCCTGCTGCCCGGTCGTAGGTGACCGTATCAGCCCGGAGGGTCTGCTCGCCCTGCCAGAGGCGGACATTCCCCTCCAGAATGAGCAGCCCGGTTTTATCGTAGCTTTCATGGTCGGCCAGATACGTCACCGGGTCTGAGCTGGAAACACGCCCATCTGCTGAACTGTCCGTCGTCGGGCTGGAGGGCAGAGTGCGGGCATTCTTCGGGGCTTTTGCCCGGGGAGCTGTGCCCGCCATGGCTGCCGTGCTGTCGGGAGTGGTCTGCGGGGCGGGCTGGGCAGAGGCAGGAATGACCTGAAGCAGGGCCCCCAGGGCTGTTCCTGCAAGGGCCTGGCTAAGCAGTGACCGGGGCTTTCCAGCGCGGAATGGAAAGTCATCAGACAGTGGCATCAGCCATCCTCCAAGTGCAGCAGCAGGGCTGCGGCAAGACACAAACCGGCACCCGCCGGACCCCATGCAGCAGGGAACGGGGGTAGAGCTCCAGACTTTCCCAGCTGCTCGGCTATTTTGGAGACAGCAAAAAGGGCAAAGCCAGCGGTGACACCAACGCCCAGCATGCGCATGATCCCGCCCCGCCCGGCTGGGCGCATGGAAAAACCGGCGGAAACAAGCGTCATGGTGACGGCCAGCATAGGAAGGGCCAGTAGCCCTTGAAAGTGGAGACGATAAGGTATCGTGGAAAAACCGGAATGACGCAACAGTTTAATCACTCCGGGCAATGCCCAGAGGGACAGGGCATCAGCCGGAAGGGTGCGCTGTTTTAAGGTTTCCGCAGTGATTCCGGAGGGGAACAGGCTGTCATTTTTCCATTGTGGGGGATGGCCATCCGAAAGGACAAGAACGCCATGGAGTCTCCACAAGCCATCCGCAAGCAGACCTTCGGAGACTTCCATCCGCTGCTGGAGTGTCATGTCATGACCCAGCCGGAAGATGGTGATGGCCTGCCCGCGCAGGGTCCGGCCCTGCTGCTGGAGTGTGCCGATATGAAAAATGACATCACCATGGGCAGCCGGATTGCCGGGGTCCCGTATCCATAGATCGGAAAAACGGGTTCCGTCATGGTCGTGCTGGCCCCGCAGCCATGTCTTGTCCAGCTGGGCCGCCAGCCCGTAGCTGAAGGAGGAAAGGGGCGACAGCCCGGCACTGACGGCAAGTCCCATCAGCGCGGCACAGAGCGCAGGGCTGGTGAGAACCTGCCAGGCGGATATTCCCGCCGCCCGTGTTACGACAAGTTCGGAAGACCGGGCCAGACGGGAGAAGCAGATCACACCCCCCAGCAATATGGCAAAGGGCAGGATATAGATCACATAATACGGCACGTGCAGGGCGGTGATTTCCAGCACGCGCATGAGGCCAGCCTCTGGATGGGCGGCAGCCCGACGGAGGAGGTCGATGAAGTCAAACAGGGAGATCAGTCCGGTCAGGGCCAATAGGGTCAGGCACGTTGTCATGACGAACCGGCGGCCGACATAACGGGCAAGAGTGAAAGAGAAACCGGAATGGACCATGGGGGCGCAGCGCTCTCTGTCGTGTCGGGCTAGCGGGAGGCCGGGGAGGGAACAGGGGCGGCGGACAGCCTGTAACGGCGGGTGGCATCCCACAGCAGAAGCCCTCCCCCGAGGGTAATGGGCAGCAGAACCTCCGTCCATAGCAGGGGCACGAGTGATGGGTCTCTTTCCGCCAGATTCTTGAGCATCAGGGACAGGATCATCAGCCCCACGACGCTCAGGATGGCCACTGTTGGCCGGATGATGTTGCCATGGCGGCTGAAACGCCCCCGCAGCACGCAGAGCAGTCCGATCATGCCGTAGGACAGGCAGGCCAGCGGGCCGGTCAGGCGTGTCCAGCCTTCGATGAGCAGCTTGTTGCGTGCATGGGGGGACAGATCGCCCTGTGGGTGGAAAAGCTGGGACATGGTCAGTTCCGCCACGTCCGGGCTGAGGGCCTGGTCATGTGGGGAGCCGAAATCCAGCGTTTCAAGCTGGAAGAGCAGGGTACTCAGTTCCCCGGTCCGGCGGTTGAGTGTCTGGCGGGAGCCGTTATGCAGGATCAGGCGCAGCGTATTGCCGTGCGGCTCTGCCAGCCCATCCTCGGCAAGGATGGTCACGGGATTGGCCGGAACCCGGTTGTCCTCAATCATGATACCACCAAAACTGTCATCGCTGCGGCGTTCGCGGACATAAACGGTCATGGCTTTCGAGATGGGGGTGAAGACCCCTTCTTCCAGCAGGAAGGCGGCCGCCCGGTTGCGGATTTCCAGCTCATACCGGTGGAAGTGATGATAGGCGAGAGGTGCCCCCCACAGGCTCAATCCATAAGCTGTCAGAGTGGCAAAACCGGCGCAGAGCAGGCCGGGGCAGGCCAGTCGTAGAGGGGACAGACCGGTAGCCTGGAGGATGGTCAGTTCCCGGTCACTGTCCAGCCGCTGATAGACCCAGAGAATGACGAGGAAGCAGGTCACCGGCAGAATGACGGTGATGAAGGAGGGGAGCATCAGCAGGGTCAGATGCAGGAAGGCTGGCAGGGAGAGACCGTGCTGGACGATCATGCCGATGAAATGCAGCGACTGGGTCAGCCATATCAGGGCAGTGGCTCCGCCCGTCAGGGCGGCCAGTCCCAGAAGCAGGTGCTGGAGGATGTAACGTTCCCGCAGGGGGAGGAGCCTTTCGGGTTTTATGAGGCGCCCGCCCCTGCCTGCATGGAGCCGGGCCATGTCAGGTTGGGGGAGCGGCAGAATCCGTCGGGCGGGGAGCGGCCGCCCGTTTCAGCCTGTCTTTCAGGGCACGGCCCAGCCCGGCATCCGGCAGGGGAGCCACGGCTATGCCGGCCAGTCCCTGCCGGCTGGCAGACTGGTCCAGCTGGCGCAGGCTGGCAAACAGGCGGCGGGCAGCTTCTTCCACATTGCCATCGGGGCTGAGATTGAGGGTGAGGCTGGAGGAAACTGTCTCAGCCTGTGTGTCCCCAAAGGTCAGGAAGGCCTCATCGGGTTGGGCGTGGGTAGCATCCAGCCTGACAGGCAGGGACGGTGCATAATGGGATGACAGCTGCCCCGGGGCGTTGGGGTGGCTGGTGCCATCAGCTGCGCCAGCATGGTCGGCCACAATGATGGGACCGCAGATTTCCTGCAACTCTTCCAGCGTCACGCCTCCAGGGCGGCGGAGTATGGGGTGGGACCCGGAGAGGTCCAGCACGGTGCTTTCCAGCCCGACGGCACAGGGCCCCGTGTCCAGCACGGCATCAATCCGGCCTTCCAGCTCGTCCAGAACGTGACGTGCGGTGGAAGGGCTGACCCTGCCGGAACGATTGGCGGAAGGAGCCGCAATGGGAGCCCCGGCCAGGCGGAGCAGGTCTTCCACCGCACGGCCTTTGGGAACACGGACCGCCAGCGTTTCCAACCCTGCGGTGACCGCCTGTGCAATACGGCTCTTCGCATGGCGGGGCAGGATGAGTGTCAGCGGCCCGGGCCAGAAACGCTGGGCCAGACGTCGGGCCATGTCATGCAGGGGAATGGCCATGTCGGCCTCGGCAAAGGCGGCATCAGCTGAAGCGAAATGACTGATGAGGGGATTGAAGGATGGGCGTCCCTTTGCCTTGAAGATACGCTCCACTGTCCGCTGTGAGGTGGCCAGCCCTCCCAGCCCGTAGACCGTTTCCGTCCCGAAGGCGACCAGAGCCCCCTGCCGGAGCAGCCGGGCTGCACGCCGGATACCATCATGGTCCTGGTCGAGCCGTTCTGTGCGGTGATGGGAGGAGGCAGTATGGGGCATGGTGATGATACCGGGTGATGAAGCGGGGAGGGGGAGAGAGTTGGGAGGGAAAGGTCAGTCCTGCGAATAGCCGGTGCAGAAGAAGGGGGAGTTGAGCCAGCCCTTTTTGCCGTAGCGCAGTGTCTGGCCTGCATCGTCCAGCAGGTGCCCGCCTGCGGCTTCCAGGATGGCCTGCGGGGCAGCGGTGTCCCATTCCATGGTCGGACCGAAGCGGGGGTAGAAATCAGCCTTGCCCTCGGCAATGAGGATGATCTTGGCGGCAGACCCCATGTGCGTGACGGACTGGACATGCCGCCCGGCCAGCCATTTTTTCAGCAGGGCCTCGGATGTGTGGTGAGATGATGTCAGAACCCGCAGCCCATCCGGTCCCGGCTCTGTCGTCCTGATGGGGTGGCGCTGCGTGCCGATCAGCTGGAAGGCTCCCTGCCCGATACCCCCGCCATACACGCCCTGTCTGGCGGGCAGGGCCACGGCACCCAGCACGGGCCTGTTGTTGCGGATCAGCCCGATATTGATGGTGAAATCTTCCCCTCCGGCGGCGAACCCCCGTGTGCCATCAAGGGGATCAATCAGCCAGTAGCTGTTGCCCGCCGGGACATGGATGCCCGCGGCATGTTCCTCTTCCGCAATGGCGGGGATGGCCGGGCAGGCGTCCCGCAGGCGGGCGAGGATGTGGCGCTCCGATGCCTTGTCTGCTTCCGTGACAGGCGAGGAATCGGCCTTGATCTCGGTCTGGAACCCACGGTCACGGATCTCTCTTACGATCCCGGCGGCTTCGGTGGCAATTTCCAGAGCCAGCGTCAGCAGCTCATGGTCGTGTGGGAGGGTCTCGGGGGAAACAGTCATGGCAACAGGTTACCGTATTATGGATCATTCGTCACTTCTCCTCTTCTCTGCTATGATGGGCGGACTGAAAAGAGGAAGTCCCATCCCGTCACGCTCATGTGAGGCTGGTCCGCCAGTCCTGGCCGGGGCTGTGGCTTTCTTTGCAGATGAGGGCAGGGTCCATGCTGTTCCTGCAGAAGGTGGGGCCTGCCAGAAGAATGAAACAGGATGATCATGATCGATATTTCTTTTACAGCAGCAGCCCGCCCGGAAGATGGTAATGGCCTTTCCGCTGTTCTGCTCTGTCATGGAGCGGAGTTTGCACAGGGTGCCGTGTTCCGCCAGCATGATGAGGCCCTGGGCGGTGCCCTGTCCCGTGCTGTTTCCTTGCGGGACTTCTCTGGCAAGGCCGGACAGACTCTCAGCCTGACAGCTCCATCAGCGGCTGTGGCGCAGTTCCACCTTCTGGGCTGCGCCCCGGCGGATGATGAGCCGCAGAGTGTTGGGACGGCGGCCCGGAGTGCCGGGGGTGAGGCTGTGAAACTGCTGAAGGCCAGCGGTGTCGAGGCGCAGGACGCTGCCTTGCTGCTGGAAGCCGGGCAGGCGCCGCTGGCGGCGGAAATCGCCCTGGGTGCCCAGCTGGGCAGCTATCGGTTTGACCGTTACAGAACGGTAAGCAGCAGGACACCGGCCCTTCAGGCACTGCATGTGGTCCTGCCTGATGCTGGACAGCTGGCAGAGGCCCGGGCAGGCTGGAAGGAGCTGGAAGGGCTTGGCAGAAGTGTTTTCCTGACGCGAGACCTCGTCAACGAGCCCGCCAATGTCCTTTTCCCGGAGGAATTTGCACAGCGCATCAAAGAGCTGGAATCTCTGGGGCTGGAGGTCGAGGTGCTGGACCGTGCCCGGATGGAAGAGCTTGGCTTTGGGGCCCTGCTGGGCGTGGCGCAGGGCAGCGAGAAGCCGCCTTTCACCGTCATCATGCGGCATAGGGGGGCTGCCGGGACTGACAGTGCGCCGCTGGCCTTCATCGGCAAGGGTGTGACCTTTGATTCCGGTGGCATTTCCATCAAGCCCGCTGCTGGCATGGATGAAATGAAGATGGACATGGGCGGTGCTGCCGCTGTTGTGGGCGTGATGAGCGCTCTGGCCCGCCGGAAGGCACCGGTCAATGCCGTGGGGGTTGTCGGCCTTGTGGAAAACATGGTTTCCGGGGCGGCCCAACGTCCGGGTGACATCGTGAAAAGCCATAGCGGGCAGACCATCGAGGTGCTGAATACTGATGCGGAAGGGCGTCTCGTTCTGGCGGATCTCCTGTCCTACACACGGCAGACTTTTGAACCGGCCCTGATGGTCAATCTGGCCACGCTGACAGGGGCCATTGTCGTGGCTTTGGGCAGCGATCATGCTGGGCTGTTCAGCAATGATGACCAGCTTGCCAGTGCGTTGGCCCAGGCTGGTGAGGAAAGCGGTGAGACCCTGTGGCGCATGCCGATGGGGGCTTCTTACAATCGCCGGATTGATTCCGATATTGCCGACATGAAGAACATCGGGGGACGGCCGGGCAGTTCCATTCTGGCAGCCGAATTCCTGAAGCGTTTTGTCGGGGATACACCCTGGGCTCATCTGGATATCGCCGGCACAGCGTGGGCAGAGCAGGCTTCTGCCATTACCCCTAAAGGTGCCAGTGGGTTTGGTGTACGGCTGCTGGACCGGTTTGTCCGGTTGCATCAGGAGAGAACGTCCCGGCACTGAGGGATGGAGAGACGGGCAGTCCCCGCAGGGGGGCATGTCCGGGCTGGCCCTTGCTGGTTTCCCCCCTGTGGGAAAGGAAACCGGCAAGGGCTTTTCATGAAAGAGGCATGACATGCAGGAGCCGTCTGATGGGCTGGTCACGCACAGGGTGTATCCGCCGCAGGACGTGCAGGTGGGGTTCTATCATCTGACACGGACGTCTTTTGAAGCCGCCCTGCCTGCCCTGCTGAACCGGACGCTTGAGGCTGGCGAGCGTGCCGTGATCCGCTGTCAGGATGCCGGGCAGGTCAAGATGCTGGACGAGGCCCTGTGGGCCACGCCTGCCGGTGTCTGGCTGCCACATGGCAGCCGTGCGATGGGCCATGCGGACCGCCAGCCTGTCTGGCTGACAGCGTGTGATGAATTACCCAATGGCGGCGCCTTCCTGTTCCGCATGAATGGGGCCTGGGATGGGGCGCTGACGGGGTTCAGGAGGATTTTCGACCTGTTCAACGGGCATGACGGGGACGCCGTCCAGCAGGCCCGTCTGCGCTGGAAAGAGATGAAACAGGCCGGATACCGCCTGACATACTGGCAGCAGGACGCCAGAGGTTGGAGAAGGGCAGGGTAAAGCCGGACATGTCGTTTCATGACCCTTTCATGGTCTGTCTGCTGGTTTTTATGGCCGTGCTGCTCTGTGGGGAGAGGCATGTCCGCATTTTTGTCAGCGGGCTCTGGCGTTCCGTGCCACTGGCTCTCTGGCGGCGGGGCGGCTGCCACATGGCAGGCATGGTCGTGGCCATGCTGGCGCTGGCAGTCTCGCACCATGTGGGGGCGGCGGCCTGTCTGGTGGCCGTGTCGCTCACCCTCATGGGAGGAGGGACCGTTTTTCAGCCCGTCTGGGGGATTCCGGCGCTGGTTGGGTATGGTCTGCTGCCTGATGGGGCAGGGGGCGTGGGGTTGATGGCCGTCTGTCTCTGGGCTGCGGGCCGGGCCGGCAGCGATGGGGCGGCCCGTCTGGTCGCCCTGTTCCTGCTGCTGGGGCTGGGGCATGGGCTGGCTGCTCTGCATCCTCTGGGGTGGGTTCTGGCCGCTGTCGGTCTGGCGGGGGTATGTCTTCTGGCCGGGGCGTGGCCGGACCGGCTCTCCCTGTATCGGCACTGTCGGTTGGTGCGGCCCGTGCTTCTGTTGGGCATTGTGGAAATTTCACGCCAACAGGGCATGGACCTTGGGGTGGAGGGTGCCCTTTTTGCGCTTCTGCTGGACCTTGTCTGTCAGTCTCTGGCTGTGATCTGGCACCGGGCGGCCCTGCTGCTGTTGCCAGCTCCGCCGTTGCCGGGATTTGTCGTAGGGTGGGTTGGTCTTCATGCGGCTTTGGGGTTGAGCAGCAGTACGGAAGGATGGACCGTGGTGGGCTGTTTGCTGGGGGTGGCCATCATGGGGCTTGCCTGTGGGGATGGCATGGTGCTGCTGGGTGAAGGTGCGGCCGTCCTGCCAGAGGAGCGCCGCCGGTCCTGGATATGGGGTCTCTTTCTGGCCATGGGGCTGCCTTCGGCCTGTGGCATGGTGGCAGGCTGGATGACGGGCCATGGTGCGGGTTGGGCGGCCTGGTTGTATGGCCTGTCCGGTGGTGATGGCAGTCTGATGGCTCTGCCGCTGTTCTGGGCGGGCCTGCTGCCTCTCTGGTTCTGCCTGTCCCGTGGGCGCTGGCGTGATGGGCCGGATGCTGGCCTGCAACGGGATGGAGGGAGCAGCCCCATGCTGGGTAGTCTCCAGCCTTACATGCAGGCACAGCCTGTCCGTCCCCGGGGCCTGCGGCGGTGGTTGATGCGGGGGCAGCGGCAGGTTCGCAGTGTTCGTCTTTCCGCAAGGGAGATTCTGTCCCTTCTCCCTGTGCAGGAGCCGGAAGCAGTTTTCTGGCTTGTCTTTCTGGGGGGGGTGCTGGTTGTCATGGGGCTGGCGCAATGATGGGCATGGTTCTGCTTTCTGGCCTTCGTGTTCTGCTGGAGCTGAGCCTTCAGCTGGCCGTGATCCTGCTTCTCCTGCCGGCAATGTTCTGGCTGGGGGAGGATGTTCCGGCCCTGCTGGTTGGCAGGGCTGTGGCACCATTGCGGGAGAGATATGGCCGGATGGCTGCATTCTGGCGGCTGACCCTGCGGCATGGCCTGCCGCTGGAGGATGGGCTGATGCTGGCTCTGGGGCTGCTGGTGCTGCTCTGTCTGGCCGGTTTGTCCATCGTCATGCCGGATGTCGGTGCCGTGATGGGTGCATGGCTGGCGGACCCGTTGCTGATGGGGAGTGTTCTGCTGGCTGGCGCTTTCTGGGCTGTCCCGGGGCCGCTCTGGTGGATGCATGGACGCTGCTGCCTGGTCCTCTGTCTGACAGAAGCTTTCATCGTGCTGGCGGCTCCGGGTGTGACCGGCCTGCGGGGTGTGCAGCAGCTTTTGCTGGCGGCACCGGGGTCCAGTCTGGCTGGGACAGCCCTCTGCTGTGCCGTGGCGCTGGCCCTGACGACCTCCCTGCCGGATCGCCAGACACTGGCTGATGACATGGTGGCGAGGGGCCAGCCTGTTGGCCGGTTGGCACGGGATCAGCGACAGGTGATCGTGGGCGTGTATCATGCTGGCTGGTCGCTGCTTCTGGGGGATCTTCTGCTGCCTGTCCTGTTTGGTCTGGAGGGGCCGGGGGGAGTTCTCGGGCTGTCTGTCAGGTTCGTGGGGGGGAGTGTTCTGGTAGCTCTGGGGCAGATGACAGGCATGAGACGGCATGGACGGTTTGTGGCCCTTCTGCTGGGGCTGGCCGGGTTGATGGCGCTCGCCGGGAGGTTTGCCGTATGATGGCCGGGTTTGCCTGCGCACTGGTATTCGTTCTGCTGAGGCTGGGGCGGGATGGTCGCTGGCTGCCGCTTTATGGCGGGTTCTGCGCCATCATTGCGGGGACATCCGGTACGGGAGGGCTGGCAGGTCTCTGTGCCCTGCTGCTGCCGGTCTTCAATCTGATCCTGTGGGGGCTCGTGCGGCATTTTGCTGTTGGCCAGCAAGGGCGTCTCCTTGCCAGTGGGCGGGGTTTGCTGCCTGTCGTGATGACATTGCTCCTTCAGGTTGTTCTGGCTTTCTTTGGGGCAGGTCTCGGACTGGTGCCGACTTTTGGCATCGGTCTGGTGCTGGCCGGTTTGTGTGCAGCAGCCTGTGGTGTGGCTCTGGCCCAGTTCTGCGGGCTGATCATGGCTGTGGATGGCCTCATGGTGATGGCGGCCATCCTGCCTTCATGGGGGCTGTTCGTGACGGCTGTGGCACTCTGGGCGGTCATGGTGTTCCTGGCACTTGTGCTTCTGCCCCGGCTGGCCTGGTTGCGGGTGGAGGAAGGGTGATGATGCTGGCTGCCGCGTCTTTCTCTTCCGGACTGTTTGCGTCTCCTGTGCTGTTCGGGCTGATGTGCTGGCCGTTTCTGGTGGTCTGGGTCCTGTGGGCTTCACGCCGGCCCGATCAGGCCAGCTTCATGGCACGGCTGGGATTGGGTCTCAGTGGCCTGGCCCTGTTGGGCTGTTCGTCCGGCATGACGTGGGGACAGGAGGTCTGTCTGGCCATGGAGGCCTGTGTACCGGCGCTGCTCTTTGTTCTGCGGGGCAGAACTGAACCGATCACGGGGACGGCGTCCTTCAGGGAAGGGATGAGCGTCTATCTGCCCTTTCTGGTAACAGGTTGCGTGTTTATGGGGCTTCTGCTGCGCCCCCCTCTGGCAGCCCTGTTTTTTGATGGTGCCGGGACTGTCCTGCTGGCCTGGTGGGATGGCCGGGCAACCCGGCGGGCCATGCCTGCCTGGGAGGTGGTCCGTCTGCGGCTGAGTGGCCTGATACTGGCGGGGCTTGGCTTTGCAGTGATGCAGGGAGGGGGTGTGTTTTCCAGCAGCGAGAGTGCAGCCCAGGTTGGGCAGGTTCTGGCGCTGACAGGGTTGTGCATGATGGCGGGGTTGGGGAGTGCCGTGTCCAGCCGGGCAGAGCTGGTCCTGCTGGATGCGGGGCTGCGTTTTGTTCCGCTGTTTCTTATGGCGTTGCTGGCCGTGACCCCTTTCATGCGGCACCTCATGGTGGTGGCTGGACTGCTGGCTCTGGCAGGCACGTTTCTGGGGCGACAGGGCAGTTTTCCACTTCTTTCATGGATGACGGGTTTGGGCGTGCTGGCTGCGGGAACAGGGCAGATGCCATGCCTTCTCCTGCTTTATGGGGGCGCCCTGCTCGCCACGGCCCTGCGGCTGGGATGTGATGGCCTGCTTCTGGGAGGTGTGGCTGCCCTGCCGGTGCAGATGGTCCTGCCCGTCATCATGATCGTACTGGCTGTCATGGCGCCGCTGCTGGGCTGGCCGGCCCTGCTTGGGCTGCTGGCCTGTGTGATGCTGGGATTCCGGCATCTGGAGCTGGAAACCATGCCGCAGGGTGTTCTGGCCGTTTGGCAGCGTGGTGGCTGGGTGATGCGGGAGCTCCTTCTGCTGCTGGTTCTTCTGGCCCTGCTGGCCGTTGCGCTGCTGGTCTGGGGAGGCATGCTGGTTCCTCCCTTGCCTGACCTGAAAGGACATTGAACATGACGGAAGGATCAGTCGTCCTGCCCGAAGGGGAGCGTGTCGGGCTGTTTCATTACCGTGTGACGGCGGAGGGCTGGCTGCATCTGTTGCAGCAGAATGTCCGGCTGATGTCCCTGCTGGGTTTCTGGGCGGATGAGGAATGGGCCACGGCCCTGTTCCTGTTACAGGGTGAGCAGCCTTTGCTGCTCAGTACAGCGGTGGTGCAGGGGCGTTATCAGGCAGCCTCGCAGTATTTCCCGGCGGCCCAGTGGGGGGAGCGTATGGCCAGGGACCTCTGGGGTGTGGAGGCCTGGTCTGCGTTGGATGACAGTCCGGCTTTGGATGATGGCAGCTGGTCCCTTGCGGCGCCATTGTCTGCCCGTCCCCTGCCTGTCAGCGAGGGGACGGGGCAGCCTTTGCCACGATGCAGGATTGCGCCCTTCCGTACGGCCATACCGGGCCTGCTGGGTGTGGATTATGTGCTGGCCGACGGTGTGATGCAGCAGGTGGAGGTGCAGATTGCGGCTGGCCATCGTGGTGTCCTGTCCCGTCTGGTCGGGTTGACACCGCAGGAGGCCATGCCGCTGGTGGCCCGGATTTCAGCAGGTGGGTTTGTGGCCCATCCTCTGGCGTTCGTCCGGGCGCTGGAGCAGGCAGAAAATCGCCAGATAGACCCACGGGAGCGGGACAGACGGCTCATTTTGCTGGAGGTGGAGCGGCTGGGGCTGCATCTGTTTGATCTGGCGCAGACGGCCCATCAGGCTGGTGCTGGCCTGATGGCGAGCCTGTGCGACCATGCCCGGGAGCATCTTGCGGGCCTCTGTACGGCGCATGGTCTGTCCCGCCGTCTGACAGACAGCATCAGGCTGGAGGGAAGCAGTGGCGTTGATGCGATGATTCCGTTTGTTCAGGCCGTGGTGCAGGGGGTGGCCCCACGGCTGGAGCAGATCAGACAGCTGGCCCGTTTGTCGGATGGACGGTTGAAGACCATAGCCACCGTGCCGACAGAACTGGCGTGGGATTATGCGCTGGGTGGGGTGATTGGCCGGGCCAGTGGGCGGTATCTGGACATGCGCTACATGGATGAGGGTGTCCGCACGCGGGCGATGGGTGGGGCTGGGCGTCATGAAGGGGATGCCTGGGCACGCAGTCGGCAGCGTCTGGCAGAAAGTCAGGAAGCCCTGAAAATCATGGAGTGTATTGTCGCCGATTATGGTGCGGAGAGTGAGCGCCAGGCCATGCCCCGTACTGATGAAGGGTTGGGCGTGGCCGAGGGAGCCCGAGGAGATGTCTGGTACCATGTCGTGCTGAAGGAGGGACGGTTGGCCAGTGTGCAGATACGGGATCCGCTTGTGCCTCTTCTGGCCGTGCTGGGTTCCGTGCTGGAAGGGCATGAGCCGGAACAGCTGGGGCTTGCGCTGGTATCTCTGGGCCTGTCGCCCGCCGGAGTTGCCTTGTGAGATGGCCTGCCTGAAAAGCTCTGGCATCCGTCATGATGTTATATTATAACATATAAAATATGATTTAAGATTCATCATGCGTTGTGTGAGGGGCTGTGCGGTTTATCAGACAGGGCGTTGCCCTCATGCTGGGTGGAGGGCTGGTCTGCCCGGTCCTGACGGTGCTGCCCGCGCAGGCCCAACCGCCAGTGGCGGAGCCTGAGACGGCCGGGACGGTGAAAACCCCCTCAGCACCAGAACATTCTCGAAACAGGGGCAACGGACCAGCACATCAGGCAGCACAGGCCCGTTTCCAGTCAATCGAGCAGTTGACGGTCACAGGGTCTTACCTTCAGGGTGGGCGGAAGACATCCCCCAATCCCGTGCAGACCATCACGGGGAAGGAGATACAGCGCAGTGCCGTGACGTCTCTGGGGGACTATCTGCAAAGGATGCCTTCCATCGGCTCATCCGGTTCGCCGAACAGCCTGACCAACGGGGGCAAGGGGGCATCCTGCACGGACCTTCGGAATCTGGGGCAGGGGCGGGTGCTTGTGCTGATTGACGGGCACAGGGCGACCCTCAATGCCGGGTCCGAATGTGTAGACCTCAACACCATCCCGTTGCAGCAGATCGAGAAGGTGGAAATTCTCAAGGATGGCGGGTCCGGCCTGTATGGGGCGGATGCCGTGGCGGGGGTCATCAACATCCATCTGCGGCACGACCTCACGGGCAGCAACATCACCATGCGGGGGAGCATTGCGCAGGCCGGGGATGCCCGGGGTGGCGAGGTCTCCGCCTATCACGGCATGAATTTTGATGAGGGGCGGGGCAACGTCACGCTGGCGGGCAGCTACAGCACGACCGGCCCCATCTATAACCGGGACCGCAGCTGGTCAGCCCTGCCACAGAATGACAATCCGGCCACGGGCAGCCCCAGTTACGGGTCGTCCATCATTCCTTCCGGCGTGCTCATCAATCCGCAGACGGGGCAGAAGATGGTGCCGGACGGGCAGGGCGGCTTCCGCCGCTTCACCAGGGACGATCTGTACAATTTTGCCCGCTATTCCACGATCATGAACCGCCATGATGACGGCACGGCCTCTCTTGATGCCCATGAGCGGTTTTCCCGGTTCGTGACGCTCTATGGCACCATGCGATACAGCCATACGCTCGTGGAACGGACCCAGTCGCCAGCGCCGGTGCAGGGGAGTGTCCCGCCATCCACACTGCCGTCTTCATGGCTGCTGCCGGCGGCCAGTCCGTACAATCCGTGGGAGCGGGATGCGTCCATCATCAAGCGGATGGAAGATGTCGGGCCACGGCGCAATCACATCAACACTGATACATGGACCTTCCTGCCCGGCCTGAAAGGACAGCTGGGAGCCGGGTGGGATTATGACCTCTCCTATACCTACGGGCGCAGCCATCTGTCCTCTCACACGCAGGACATGATCAATTACCGCAACCTGCTGGAAACGACAGGGACGAGACAGCTGGATGTGATGGATTCCCGCAGTCCCGTGGTCTATGACCCGGGCATATGCCAGGCGGCGCAGGGCTGCGTGCTGCAGAATCCTTTTGCGCCTTACAGCCAGCAGGCGAAGGATCATGTCCGGTTCACCCAGAAGGACCGGGCCACCTATCAGCTGCGGGACACGATGCTGCGCCTGCGGAACCCGCATCTCTTTGCCCTGCCGTGGATGTATGGCGGGCCGGTCGGGGTGGCGGCAGGCATGGAACATAGGGGGGAGCAGCTGAGCTATCACCCTGATGCCCTCGTGGCGCAGGGGGCGTCCACAGGGGCGGCGGGGGCCTATACGGGCGGTGGGTTCACCGTTTCGGAGGGTTATGGAGAAATCCAGCTTCCCCTGCTGCGGCGTGCGCCACTGGCCCGGGACCTGACGGTTGACCTTCAGGGCCGTGTCTCTTCATACAGTCATTACGGAACACCGCTGAACTGGAAGACCGGCCTGCACTGGGCACCGGTTCAGGATGTGGCCTTCCGGGGGACGCTGGGCACCTCGTTCCGGCAGCCGGGGCTGTATGATGTCTATGGCGGCCAGACATTGAGCTATGCTTCTGCATCCGATCCCTGCGCCCATGTGGGAAGCTATGGCAGCCGTGCGGGAGCGGTGCAGGCACGGTGCCAGAAGGAAGGAATCAACCCGGCCAGCTTCACCTCTTCACTGGTCGGGCAGCTGCCGACCCTCTCCGGTGGCAATCCTCGGCTGGGGCCGGAATATGGACGTACGGCAACGGTCGGTATGGACATCACGCCCCGCTCTCTCAGGGCGTTGCGGCTCTCTGTCGATTACTGGCATTACAGCCTGCGGGACATGATCTCGACCCTCAGCACGCAGACGCTTCTGGATGGATGTTACACTGGCAGCGAGCCGGATTTCTGTGGTGCCATCCTGCCCCGTTCCAGCAGCGGGCAGATCACGGCCATCAAGGCCCTGCCGCAGAATGTCGGTGCCCTGAAGACGGATGGTCTGGATTTCAGCCTGCATTACAGCTTGCCCCTGGGCGACAGGGACCAGCTGAGCCTTCATGAAAACACCCAGTATCTTCTGAATTACAGGCAGAAGCTGACCCGTAACGGGAGCTGGCAGGACTATACGGGGCGTCTGCTCTATCTGAATGGCAGTGGCCGACCACGGGAGCAGCATTACATCAGCACGACATGGCGGCATGACCATGTCAGCCTCATCTGGATGACACGCCTCATCAGCGGGATGAGGATGAATGACGGGCACCGTGATCTTGACCCGGCCACATCCGGGCGAACCCACGTGGGAGGAACGATCCTGCATGACGTGACGGTGTCAGGGACGTGGCACCAGTTCCAGCTGATGGGAGGTATCAGCAACCTGTTCAACCGTCGGCCACCCTTCGTGCCGGATGGGGCCTTCAATACCGCCTTTTCCCAATATTCAGGCTACATTGCCGGAAGAAGTTTCTTTCTCCAGATGGGGGCTGATTTCTAGCCGGGCAGATGACCGTCAGGGGAGCTGGTGCGCTGGTGATGTGGAGCGGCGTTGTTCCTCTGAAGTCCCCATCACTCTGGGCAGGAACGGGCTGGCTGCCGGGGCAGGTGATGGTCCGCCCCCGGATGAAGGAAAAGGCCGGGGTGGTGCAGTCGTTCCGGCAGAGGAAAGCCCATGCCTGCTTCAGCAGGCAGAGCGGGTGCAGCCGGTGCAGCATGAAGACGGAGAAGGCGGCCTCTTCATGGTGGTTGTGGCGGAACAGCCGGAACGGACCGCCATAAAGCTGCCCTTTGGAGATGATGGTGAGGCGGGACTGGTAGCATCGGCCATCCACGTCTGTCTCGAATGCGGGGAAGGGATAGGTGGACAGCAGGCGCAGGGCGGTGACGGCATAGGCGGCCCGGCCGATCCGTTTCTTGAGGGCCGTGGAGAGTTGCTGCACCACCCAGCCATCGGGGCCGACCCCGACCATCTGGAGGAACAGGGTTGGGCTGGCCTGTCCTTCTGTGGTGAGCCAGCCCGGCCAGAGCGTGCGGGTCTGCCCGCTGGCGATCAGGGTGGCGTTGCGGGCGTCATGGAAGGGGACGCCCAGCTCCAATGCCAGCACATTGGCTGATCCGACGGGCCAGAGGGCCAGAGGGCAGGGCTGGCCCAGCATGGCGTGGGCAATTTCGGCAATCGTTCCATCCCCTCCACCGGCAATGATGAGGTCCGCTTCTGGCAGGTGGATTTTCACGATCTCCGCAGCATGGCCCCGGTAGCGGGTTTCCATGATACGCACGTCCAGCCCGGCCTGTTCCAGATGCTTCACGAAGGCGGCCTGCCGCCGGGGAGAGTGATGCCCCGCTGTCGGGTTGATGATGAGCAGTGCTCTGCGGGGATGGGGGTGCGGTGAGGAGGATGGTGGGTGCATGGCGGGGGAGGGTACTTCACTCTGGGCCGGGACACTATATAGTGCCCGGCATGAACCTTCTGTTACAGGTTCTGCTGTTTTGTTCCCATTGTGAGGATCACATCTGCCATGCAGTCAGCTCCCCTGACCATGATGCTTGCTTTTCTGGATGTACAGAAATGGCGCCCCCGCTCCGTGAGGCGGCAGGGGCGGCGCATCAGGCTGTTCACGCTTGAGGCGGGAAGCTGCGAAGGCTGTGCGATGGAACTGGTGTCTCTGGGAAGCAGCGCCTACCCGTTGGGAGGGAGCGGGTTTCAGAGGGTCCAGCATCCGGAGGATGCGGACTGGCTCCTTGTCACCGGCTCTGTGACACGCTCCTGCGCAGGCGATCTGGCCAGTGCGTGGGAGGCCATGCCCGCAGGACGCAGCCTCGTGGCTGTGGGAGACTGCGCCCATGATGGTGGATTGTGGAAGAACACATACGCCACGCTGGGTGGCCTCCATGCGCTCAGCCGGGTCTATGGGTCCATTCCTGGCTGCCCGCCGTCGCCCGCATCCATTCTTCAGGCGTTGGTGGAGCTGGCAGAGGGTGGTTCATCTCCCACGGGCTCCCACGCATCTTCTGCCTCACGCCGCAGCCGCCAGTAAGACCGGCGGGAGAGCGGGATCATGACGAGATAGAGGACACCAGCTGCGGCCAGAGCGCCCCATGGTTCTGTTACCAGAATGGCGGCATAGGCACCGACGCCGACCAGCATGGGCAGAATATAGCGTGATGGCACCTTGAAGTTCTTGAAGGACCAGATCGGCAGGGTGGAGACCAGCAGCAGGGCGGTGACGATCAGGCAGCCAGCGGCCAGCCATGGGGAGTGGGCGAAATGCTCGATGCCTGTCAGGTTGTTGCGCTTGGCTTCCAGCCCCAGAAAGACCGGGAACAGTGCAAGCCCTGCCCCTGCCGGTGCGGGCACGCCGGAGAAGAAATTGGCGGCATATTCCGGTGCCGTATCGTCGTCCAGTGCGGAGTTGAAGCGGGCCAGCCGCAGGGCCATGCAGACCGTGAAAAGAATGAACGGGATGAAGGCCAGCCGCTGCGTGGCAGGCAGAGCCCAGAGCATGAGGATGAAGGGCGGCACGACGCCGAAGCAGACAAAGTCCGACAGGCTGTCAAATTCAGCTCCGAAACGGGATGTCCCCTTCAGCAGGCGGGCGATGCGTCCGTCCAGCCCATCCATGCAGGCAGCGATGAGCAGGGCCCCGGCTGCATGGGTAAAATGGCCTGTCATGGAAAATTTGATGGCGCTCAGCCCCGCACAGAGGCCCAGCATCGTCAGGATGTTGGGGACAAGCCGGTTGAAGGAAAGCCCACGGACCCGGCGCCGCTTGCGCCGGTATCTATGCACCATGGCCGTGTCGGAAGATGGCTTCTGCATATGTCTGGCCCTCAGAGCTTCGCTATGACCGTCTCGCCTCCGATCATCGTCTGTCCCTCCAGGACATCGGGGGTGATACCCGGTGGCAGGTAGATGTCCGTGCGGGAGCCAAAGCGGATGAGGCCAAACAGCTCCCCGGCCTGCACCTGTTCACCTTCTTTCACATCACAGAGAATACGGCGGGCGACCAGCCCGGCGATCTGCACGACGGCCACCTGGCGGCCATCCCGGAGAGTTACGCGCAGTTCGTTGCGTTCATTATGTTCGGAGGCCTTGTCCAGGCTGGCATTGAGGAATTTGCCTGCATGATAGGCAATTTTCGTGACTGTCCCACTGACGGGCATACGGTTTACATGCACATCCAGTACGGAGAGGAAGGTCGAAACACGCCAGACCGGCTCACTGCCCATCTCCAGGGCAGCCGGCGGCGGGACCATGGAAACACCTGTCACACGTCCATCCGCACTGGCGAGGACGAGCCCTTCACCCTGTGGAGACGTCCGCCGTGGGTTGCGGAAGAAATAGAGGCAGAAGCCTGTGAACGCAAAGCCTGCTGTCCCCAGGGCCCGTGTCAGCCGCCATGGCGTGGCCCGCCCGAACACACCAGCCAGAAGGCCGATGCCCAGAAAGGGTGTTGCCGCACGGTGCGGCGGAGCAAGGACGAGTTTGAGAGATTTGATCAGTGACATGAGATTACTCATACGTCACCTGCTGGATGGGTCAAGTATTTCGTGACGGGGATGGGGAGGGCGTGGTCAGGGCTGGGTGTGTGCTTGCAGGGAAAGGTGGCAGGGGCCATCTTGGAGGCATGGCTTCCGTTATCCCGCTGTTTCCTGCGGGATAACCTCGTCTGGAGAGAGGTTTCATGAGTGTGGAGATAAGGCCGGTTCCCGCCTTTCAGGATAATTACATCTGGTTCGTCCGTAAGGAGGGGCACCCCTGGGTGGTGATCGATCCCGGTGAAGCCGGGCCAGCAGAGGCGGTGCTGGGGGAAGAGGCTCCGGCTGCCATCCTGCTGACCCATCATCATGGCGATCATGTCGGTGGGGCGGCAGAACTGGCACGGCGCCACGACGTGCCGGTTTATGGTCCAGCGGATGTGGCAGGTGTCGATCACCCGCTGAAGGATGGTGATGAGGTGAAGGTGGCCGGGCTGACATTCCGTGTCATGGCCACACCGGGTCACACGCTGGATCACCTCTGCTATGCGCTGGAGGGTGGAACCCCGGCCCTCTTCAGTGGGGATACGCTGTTCAGTGGTGGGAGTGGCCGCCTGTTCGAGGGGACTGCGGAACAGCTTTTTGCCAGCTTCCGCCAGTTTGATGATCTGCCGGACGGGACACTTCTCTGCCCCGGCCATGAATACACGCAGGGGAACCTGAAATTCATTGCCTCACTGGGCAGAAGCATCCCTGCGCTGGAGGCCCGCAGGGCAGAAGTGGCGCAGCTCCGGGCGGAAGGGCGGCCCTCGGTGCCTGTTCCGCTGGGCGTGGAGCGGCAGACCAACCCGTTCCTCATGGCCCGGACGCCGGAAGAACTGGCCCGCCTGCGGAAGCAGAAAGACCAGTTCTGAGTTGTCAGGCCGTGCGGATGTCCAGCCCGATATCCAGTGCTTTCACGCTGTGGGTCAGCCAGCCGAGGGAGAGGATGTCCACGCCACTTTCGGCAATGCTGTGGGCCGTGTCGGGCGTGATGCCGCCGGAGGCCTCGGCAATGGCCCGGCCTTCGATCATGTTCACGGCCTCACGCAGCATGGCGGGGGTCATGTTGTCCAGCAGGTAGGCATCCGGCCCGTCGGGGCAGTCCAGCGCCTCGGCAAGCTGGGCGAGGGAGTCCACTTCCAGCTCGATCTTCATGAGGTGTCCGGCCCGCTGGCGGGCAGCGGCCAGTGCGGCGGGGATGTTGCTGCCGAAAAGAGCCAGATGATTGTCCTTGAGCATGATGGCATCATCCAGCCTGTGGCGGTGATTGCTGCCACCACCAGCCCGGACGGCATATTTCTGTAGGGCACGCAGGCCGGGGAGCGTCTTGCGGGTGCAGCAGATGCTGACCCCCGTACCTTCCACGGCATCCACGATCTGGCCCGTGGTGGTGGCGATTCCGCTGAGATGGGACAGCAGGTTGAGGGCCACACGTTCCCCGCCCAGCACGGCGCTGGCCGGGCCTTCCACCTCGGCCAGAACGTCGCCACGGGTGATGCGGTCGCCCTCCTGTCTGAAGGGTGTGAAACGGGTCCGGCCATCCAGAAGCGTGAAGGCCAGACGGGCACCGGGAAGTCCGGCCAGCCGTCCATCCTGCCGGGCGACGAAGGAGGCCCGAAGTGTGGGCTGGCCCTGCATGAGAGCCTGCGTGGTGACGTCGCCACCTGTGCCGAAATCTTCCCGCAGGGCGTTGCTGATGACCGGTTCCCAGAGCAGGTCGGGCAGGAAAAGCGTCTCAAGGGCCATGATGATAGGTCTCCTGGTGCTGGATGGAAGGAGGTTACAGGGGCAGGTCGGTCAGCTGCATGTCGATGTGACGGGGCAGCTGAAGACCGGGCGTGTCTTCCCGCCAGTGTGCCCCTCTCTGTTCCGGGCGGTTCAGGGCGGCCCAGCCGATGAAGGAGGCAGTCAGGGCGCAGAGATTCTGGCGGGCCAGTGGCAGGGTACGTTCCAGAAAATTTTCCAGTCCTGTGCGGGTGCGGAGAATGCCGAGATGCTGCTGCATTTCAGCCCGGAAAGGCCAGTCCGTCGTGAAGGTGGGGCGTGCCGGTACCGTGGCGGGAGGGGGAGCTGTTCCATCGTTCCGGCTGGTGTTGACGTCCCGCCCTGCCCATTGCCCGCAGACCAGAGCCTCCAGCAGGGAGTTGCTGGCCAGCCTGTTGGCACCATGAAGGCCGGTACAGGCGACCTCTCCGCAGGCCCACAATCCCTTCAGGGTCGTGCGGCCTGTCTGGTCCACTTTCAGGCCGCCCATGTGGTAGTGCATGGCGGGCTGGACGGGGAGAAGCTGGGTGTCCGGATCAAGACCGGCTTTTCGGCAGGCCTGCGTGATGCCGGGGAAACGTGCGCTGAAGGGGGCACCCGGCAGGGAGCGTCCATCCAGAAAAACGGTGCGTCCTTCCCGCAGCTGGGCAGCGATGGCCCGGCTGACGACATCACGGGGGGCGAGTTCTTCCGTAAAACGGTGGCCGTCATCCAGACGCAGTACGGCTCCGGCTCCCCGCACGGCCTCACTGATGAGGGAGAGGCGGCCTGTCTGGCCCGGTGAGACGAGGGCCGTAGGGTGAAACTGTGTGAATTCCATGTCCCGCAGAGTGGCTCCTGCTCGTGCGGCCAGAGCCAGTGTCGTACCCCGGTTGGAGAGCGGGCTGGTCGTGTGCTGATACAGCCCGCCGCAGCCGCCGCTGGCCAGAATGCAGTGCCGTGTGGGGATGAACCCGGCGGATGTCCATACACCCTGCACTGTCCCATCAGGGGCGTGGAACCCTTCCAGCGTGGCCTGTAGCCAGTGGATGGTGTCCTTTTCCCGGGCCTGCTGGAGAACATGCTGAAGGATGACCTGCCCGCTCCGGTCGCCACCGGCAAAGACAATCCGCTCATGGCTGTGGGCAGCTTCCAGATGGAGGGAAAGCTGCCCCTTTCCATCATGGGCCAGGGGCACGCCAAGCCGCAGGAGCGTTTCCACGGCACCCGGTCCTGCCTCGGTGATGCGCTGCACGATGGCCGGATCACACAGACCGGCACCGGCCCTGAGTGTATCCTCGGCGTGGCTGGCCGGACTGTCCCCGGGACCGACCGCCGCTGCCATGCCGCCCTGGGCCAGGGTGCTGGATGTTCCTTCCCCTGTGAAGGAGGGAGCAAGCAGCACGCAGGGGCCGTCCATCTCCAGAGCCGCCATGAGGCCAGCCAGCCCGGCCCCGATGATGACTGGCCAGCCTGCGTGGCGGGAAAGGGCATGTCCCTGCATGGGACGGTCCTTCACTTGATGGCCAGCATCCGCTCGACGGAGCGGCGGGCCGGTTCCTGAAGGTCAGCCGGGATGGTGACTTCGGTGCTCATGGTTTCCAGAGCCTGACGGATGTTCTTCAGGGTGATGCGCTTCATGTGCGGGCAGAGATTGCAGGGACGGATGAAGTCGGTCTGCGGGTGCATGGCGGCGAGGTTGTCGCTCATGGAACATTCGGTGATGAGCATGACCTTTTCAGGTTTATGCTGGGCGATGTAGTCCATCATGCTGGCTGTGGACCCGGCATGGTCGGCTTCCGCCACGACATCGGGTGAACATTCCGGATGTGCAATGATATGGAGCGGGCCATGCATCCGCCGGTACTGGCGGATTTCCTGCGGGGTGAACCGTTCATGGACTTCGCAGCGGGCTGACCATGTGTGCATCTTGATGCCGGTTTCCCGCTCGATGTTCCGGGCAAGGAATTCATCGGGGATCATGATGACTTCCGGTACGCCAAGGCTTTCCACGACACGGCGTGCATTGCCGGACGTGCAGCAGACGTCTGTCTCGGCCTTTACGGCAGCGGAACTGTTCACATAGGTAACGACCGGCACGCCGGGGTGGCGTTCCCGCAGGGTGCGGACATTTTCCGCCGTGATACCTTCGGCCAGGGAGCAGCCTGCCAGTTCGTCCGGGATGAGGACGGTCTTCGTGGGGTTCAGCAGCTTGACCGTTTCGGCCATGAAATGGACGCCCGCCATGATGATGACATCCTGTTCCAGATTCTGGGCCTCACGGGCCAGAGCCAGACTGTCCCCCCGGATGTCGGACACGCAGTGGAAGATTTCTGGCGTCTGATAATTATGGGCGAGGATGACGGCATTATGCTTGCGCTTCAGCTCGAGAATGGCCTCGATGTCATCTGCAAAAAGCCGGTCCCAGTCCTGCCGGGCCATGAGGGAGGCCACGGGGCTGTACAGCGCAGCGCGGGACGGAGAGGGGGCAATGCCCTGCATCATGGAGAGGTCCTTACCAAGGTTATACTCACTATGAGCATAATATAGGCCCTGCTGGAGACCATGCCAAGGGGTTTCTGCTCCGGGTGTGTCGGGAGGAAAGATCGTACCGTTCTTTCGGGAGCGTATTCTGGATGGGAGTGACTGGGCAGAGGCTGCTGTTATGCCGAGACACGTCGATGTGCAGGCAGTGTCGCAAAAGTTAAAAAAATATTTCTTAATTTTTTTTCAACAGTAACAGTATATAAAGGCGGCGATATTTTGGATTCTATGTAAGAGCAGAATAGTCAGGGGATGGATGTGGTCGGGTCGATAATGAAACAGTCATTGAAAATTATGGTGCTTTCAGCGTTGACTGTGGCAGGGCTTTCCGTCGCCTGTGCGGCTGATACGGCACAGCCGTCACCTGTCGTCATGTCCGGAACGGTTGGTGAGTGGGGCTATCGTTGTGTGTTCCCGCCGAACAGTCCAGCCAAGGGGCCACAGTTCTGTCTGATGCAGCAGAGTCTCATGATGCGGGGAGATGGGGGCAAGGCAGAACCCTTGGGGGCTGTCATACTGGCTCGGGCAACTGAAGATGTCGACAGGAAGCCTATTGCAGGGCGTCCGTGGCGTGTAACGGCCATGGTTCCTCTTGCTCTTTCCTTGAAGACGGATGCCCGTATCGCCGTGGAGGGGCAGAGTCCCGTCCGTCTGCAGTGGCAGTCCTGCATCTCGACAGGCTGCATGGCCTCGGCGGACCTGTCTGCAGTGCAGGCGGAGCAGTTTGCCAGAGGGCAGACGGGCCACATCATGGTGGACAAGGTTTCAGAAGGGACGCTGACGATCAATTTCGCTCTGGATGGAGCTTCTGCGGCGATGCAGCAGATTGATGGCTGGATACAACATTCTCCTTTTTATCGCTGAAAAACGGATATTGGAGCAGGTTGGTCGTGGGCGGGTCTCGTGATTTCTGTGGTGTGAGCTAATGCCCGAGGTGTCTAGGGCGTGGCGTTGGGTTGTGGCAGGCTGTCTGTGGGCGGTGCTGGCCGTGGGAGCAGTGCAGGCGGGCAGCGTGAGAGCCGCTCCGGCTCTGGCGGAAGCTCCTCCGATCATTCCGGGGCTAGGAGCGGGGCCAGGGTCTTCGCAGGACCAGTTCCAGCGTTTCCGTCAGCACCAGCAGCAGCTGGATTCTCTTCCACCGCCTGTCGCTAATGTGAAGGTGCACCCCGAGGAGACCCCACAGGGTGCGTCACGGGCCTGCATGTTCATTCACAGGGTGAGCATTACCGGAGCCAGGCACCTTTCCGCTGGAAGTCTGAGGCATGTCGCATCCGATTTTGAGGGACGCTGCCTTGGCGTGAGTGACCTCAATGGCCTCATCAACAGGATCAACGAGGCATATGTCAGTAGGGGCTACATCACATCCCGTGCCTATCTGCCAGAGCAGAAGCTGAGCAGCGGTGAGCTTTCCGTTGTCGTGGTGGAAGGCAGGCTCGAGGGTGTGGACATGCAGGGGCGCAGCCGCAGGCTGGTGCCGGGCGTGGCCTTCCCCGGACTGAAGGGGCACATCCTCAACCTGAGGGATCTGGAGCAGGGCGTGGAGCAGATGAATCGTCTGCCGCATTTTGGTGCCCAGATGAAAATCACGCCCGGTGCGGATGCCGGGGCCTCACGTGTGGTGGTGAACGCTCCGGCCAGAGGCATCCTGCATGGCCAGTTCTGGGCAGATAACAATGGTCAGAAAGTGACGGGGCGCACGGTAGGTCATGCTCTGCTGATAGCCGAAAACCTGCTGGGACTGCTCGACATGTGGTCCGTGGAATATGACCATTCCCTGCGTGGGCCGGATCATGGAGCCAGAGGCACGTCTTTCCTGTCAGCCAATGGGTCGGTCCCCTTCGGATACTGGACGGTGTTTGGTTCATGGTGGCAGTCGCAGGATGCCTATCCGTTGCGGGCAGGGACCGAACTCTATCATCTGAATGGATCCCGGACTGACTGGCAGGTCGGATTTTCCCGTACGCTCTGGCGCAACAGCGTGGGGGTGACAACGGGACAGGTTTCGTTCGAGCGGAAAACGTTCGGGTCTCAGGTCAATCATACCAGCATATTCAGTCAGAGCGGACGGCAGGCTTATGTGAATGCGAACATAAGTGAATCGCTCAAGATACTGGCCAGTAGCTGGTACATCACGGGTGGAGTGAAAATCGGCCTTGATGGGGCGGGAACATGGAACTATTATCCTGACCCTGCCCGGGATGAGCCACACACGGCCTACGTAAAACCCACGCTGGATATCGACGGCTACGTTCCTTTTGCGCCCCGCTGGTTATGGCACACCACCATGCATGCGGAAATCAGCTCCCATGACCAGAACCCGACCAATGAGCTCCAGGTAGGCGGCCCCTATACCGTCCGGGGTTTTCTGGAGCAGGAGTTCATCGGTAACAATGGTGGCTATATGCGTAATGATGTCGCTTGGTCACCGCCGACGAATGCCATGAAATGTGGAGCCTATACGGGCGTGTGTAGGGGCCTTCTGAAAGGTGTGCAGATCTATGGCGCACTGGATTTTGGCGTGGTCCGGGCCGGTTTTCAGTCCAGAGCCACGCCAGCCGTCCTGAAGGGGGGAGAGATGGCCGGTGTGGGGTTGGGCGTTCGCAAGACGGACGGCCTGCTTTTCTGGGATGTGGTCCTGACACACGCCATTGCCCGGGGAGCTTTGCCAGCAGAGGGACTGATCACGTTTTTCAATGCAGGGGTACGGATGTGAGTGGTATGGAACGGCCGGTGATTCAGTGCGACAGGCAGTTCACTTTTTCTTTCGTGCAGAAGATGGTCAACCTGTTCTGTGCCGTGGTCCTGCTGATGGCTTCCACTATCACACAGGCTGTGGCACAGCAGGCTGCGCCCCAGATTGTGGTGGACAATTCTGCGCATGGTCTGCATCCCGAGTTGGACAGAACCCAGAATGGCATAGATCAGATCAACATCGTGTCACCAAACGGGGCAGGGGTCTCTCATAACATGTTCCGGAGCTACAACGTTTCGGAGCGAGGACTGATCCTGAACAATGCGACACGCAATGCCCAGACAAAGATTGGTGGTGTCATACTGGGCAACACCAACCTGCACGGGCGGGCCGCCGAGACGGTCCTGAACGAGGTGACGGGCCCACTGCCCAGTCACATTCTTGGTTATACGGAAGTTGCAGGAAAACAGGCCGCCGTCATCATCGCCAATCCCAATGGTCTGACCTGTAATGGCTGCGGTTTCATCAATACATCACGTGTCACCCTGACGACCGGACATCTGGAGTTCAATGCACGAGGTGGTGTACAGGCCTTCTCCATACATGGTGGGACTGTCCAGTTTGGAGAGAAGGGGGCGGATTTTGCGTCCGTACCGGTACTGGACATTCTGTCCCGAAATGTCAGGATCGCTGGTCCGGTCGGTGCGCAGAAGGCTAATCTCGTACTGGGTAAAAACCGTGTCGTATATGGAACAAATGAGGCTAAACCTCTCGTAGATGATGGAAGCCGGAAACCCGAGCTGGCTCTGGATACGGCCGCCATGGGCGGGCTGTATGCCAACAGCATCTATCTGATTGTGAATGAGGCCGGGGCGGGTGTCCGGGTGGATGGCACGATGGCTTCCAATGCCGGGGACATGCATTTGGACAGTCAGGGCAATCTGGTTCTGAACGGCCGCATGTTGGCACAGGGGCAGGTGATCGTAAATACTGCCGGTCCTGTACAGGTTACCAGTCAGGGCGTACTGGAGGCAGGACAGGCCCTGAGTGTGGCATCTGGCAAGGGCATTGCCAATGCCGGGACCATGTATGCGTATGGCGGTCAGATACAGCTTGCAGCTGATGGTACCATCACTAACACTGGTCATGCCGTGGCCAGTGCTGGCCCCCTGACCGTACAGGCACGGAGTGATGTTCGGAACTCCGGCGAGCTGGGGAGCCGACAGGGGGCGGTGTCGCTTGAGGGGACGGGGCTGAGGAATGATGGCGGGAAGCTGATCGCGGCCGATGGTCCGCTGTCCCTGACGCTGCATGGCGGTGACATCTCCAACAGCAACGGTCTGATCCAGTCCAGCGAAGGTCTGACGCTGACGGCAGGCACGCTCTCCAACCAAGGCGGGACGCTGCTGAGT
>NZ_LMYH01000019.1:0-1951 GCF_002917995.1 Parasaccharibacter apium | reverse complement strand
CCCCGCATTGGTAACGAGATTGGCCAGTCTGGCTCCGTTCGCCACCAGTGATCCATCATTGTTCGTGACCGTTCCGGTGACGGCTGAACCATCCTGGAGGGCGGAGTGGCCGTTGTTGACAAGTGCCCCGGAAAGGGAGCCTGTCAGGGTCAGGTCACCACTCTGCCCGACGGTTGTGTCGCCGGTATAGGCCTGATGGTTCGTGAGGGTTTCTTTCCCCCCGTCAAGGGTCAGCCCGCCCTTGCCGGAGAGGATACCGTTATAGGTGTCATTGGCCTTTGTCAGGGTGAGCGTGCCATCCAGCGTGCCGTTGCCGTTTCCTGCGAGGGACCCGGCGGAGGCATTGTTGCTGGTGACGGTCAGGTTCTGGCCATCATGGGTGAGGGTACCGCCGATGGTGCTGTTGTCGAGTGTCAGGGATCCGTTGCCCGTATTGGTGACAGCACCATCCGTTTTGTTGCCCCCGGCGAGGGTCATGACGCCGCTGTTTGTTGTGGAGGCCTGGGACCCGCCCGTGGCGCTGAAGGTGGCATTGGCAGCGTTTGTTACGGTCCCTGCGGATGTTCCGGCAAGGGCTGTCTGTCCACCATTGCTGCTGACGTCCCTGACGATGCTGTCATTCAGGCTGACGGTCCCCGCATTGGTAACGAGATTGGCCAGTCTGGCTCCGTTTGCCACCAGTGATCCATCATTGTTCGTGACCGTTCCGGTGACGGCTGAACCATCCTGGAGGGCGGAGTGGCCGTTGTTGACAAGTGCCCCGGAAAGGGAGCCTGTCAGGGTCAGGTCACCACTCTGCCCGACGGTTGTGTCACCGGTATAGGCCTGATGGTTCGTGAGGGTTTCTTTCCCCCCGTCAAGGGCCAGCCCGCCCTTGCCGGAGAGGATACCGTTATAGGTGTCATTGGCCTTTGTCAGGGTGAGCGTGCCATCCAGCGTGCCGTTGCCGTTTCCTGCGAGGGACCCGGCGGAGGCATTGTTGCTGGTGACGGTCAGGTTCTGGCCATCATGGGTGAGGGTACCGCCGATGGTGCTGTTGTCGAGTGTCAGGGACCCGTTGCCCGTATTGGTGACAGCACCATCCGTTTTGTTGCCCCCGGCGAGGGTCATGACGCCGCTGTTTGTTGCGGAGGCCTGAGACCCGCCCGTGGCGCTGAAGGTGGCATTGGCAGCGTTTATGACATTGCCCGCCCGGCTGCTGCTGAGAGTTGCTGCACCATTGTTGGTGATGTCAGCCAGCGTGGCGCCATTGGAGACGTTCAGCGTCTTGTTGTTGATGGTGGTGTTCTTGACCTGCGCATTGGGTCCTGAGACCTGGGCATACTGGTCGTTGACCAGCCTTCCGGCGATGGACCCTGTCAGGTCCAGCCCGGCCCCTGCGGCACTGGTCACATGGGTGTCGCCGGTATAGCGGTTCTGGCCGCTGAGGGTTTCTGTTCCGCCAGCGATGGTCAGGCCCCCCTTGCCGGAGAGGGAGCCGGCATAGCCGTCCTGTGCGTTTGTGAGGGTGAGCGTGTCATTGAGGGCGCCGGTGCTGTTTGTGCCGGAGAGAGTTCCGACCGTGGCCCCGCCATCCCCGATGGTGAACTGGCCCCCAGTGGCGGCAAGCTTGCCGGAGACATTGGTTCCCCTGTCGAGCAGCAGCGTCCCGGCTGTCGTGACATTGCTCAGCTGGGCATTGTGGGCCTCCAGCGAGCCGGTGCTGGTGTTCGTGACCGTTCCGGTGACGGCTGAACCATCCTGGAGGGTGGAGTGGCCGCCATTGACAAGTGCCCCGGCAAGGGAGCCTGTCAGGGTCAGGTCACCACTCTGCCCGACGGTTGTGTCGCCGGTATAGGCCTGATGGTTCGTGAGGGTTTCTTTCCCCCCGTCAAGGGCCAGTCCGCCCTTGCCGGAGAGGATACCGTTATAGGTGTCATGGGCATTGGTGAGATGCAGGGCACCATCCAGC
>NZ_LMYH01000018.1:0-869 GCF_002917995.1 Parasaccharibacter apium | reverse complement strand
ACTACGGCGAGGGCATCCTTGCGACGGAAGCCGGTGCCCCCCTTTCATACCGTTCCTCCATATTCAGAAAGAACACGGAGAGAGTATCTCCCTAGGCAACTCTGATTTGGGCAACCAATCAGCCCACTGGCCGAAAGTTACGAAAGCCTGGACATGAAAAAGACACAGTTTTTCGGCTACACAGCCATGACATTGGCTGGCACCGAAGCGCAATCTATGGCGATATCCCTGTTTTCAACGGAGCCTTCAAGGCAAAAGAAGAATACGCCTTAGAGTTCCAATCCGATCCCTGACAGGAAAAGCATTTTCCAGAAATGATGGTGAAAAGAATAACCGAACAGCATCTTCCCTAAGGGAAGATTTCATACACGACACGGTTCAATCTAGTTAGAACGGCTGACACTGTTCATGGTTTTCTAAAAGGAAATAGGCCATGGATCACAAGAAAAACCCACTGTTTCGATCTGCGGCCTAATCCTGAAATCCCATTTCATTCAATTCCTTGATGACAGGAACAAGCTGCCAAGCATTAACTATTTTAGTTCCAGACCTACGCAGATCATAGTCTTATCCGACAGCCTACCTCAGAAAAGCTTACACTTCTCTCAAATGGCGTTGAATGGCCCTTATATGCGCATGATAGCAAGCAATCGCCAAATCAGCCATTCTAGGGAGATTACAAGTTCCCTCTATTCATGACAGATGGTTGGGGAACGTGTGGACCCACGGGAGGACCATGGCTATCTGGCGGTATCTGATTTTGTGGGTATGGATGCGGGGGTAGGATTTGAACCTACGACCTTCAGGTTATGAGCCTGACGAGCTACCGGGCTGCTCCACCCCGCGTTGGTGGGTGGTTTTTATGAGGG